>NZ_JBFANF010000018.1:0-184552 GCF_040674675.1 Dactylosporangium sp. NPDC049742
CGGCCTCCCCGGGCGCCGGGTCCGTTACGCCGGCGGCGGCGGGGGCGGCGCCGCCCCCGCCGGTCGTGACGAGCGCCCGCACGGGCTCAGCCCGCGGGCGCGAGGTCGCGGTTGGCGAACGCGTCGACGTCGAACCCGCCGGGCGTCGACAGCGGCAGCACCTCGAGGCGCAGGTGCGAGGAGAGCGGGTTGCCGTACAGGACGTCGGTGAGCTCCTCGTGCGAGGCGACCTCGTAGATGTTGAGCCCGCCGGACTGGCCGACGACGATCCAGCTGTGCTTGATGACGCCCTTGTCGATCAGGCCCTGGATGTAGCCGAAGCCCTCCGGCAGCCGGTGCCGGAACTCGTCGGAGCTGATCCCGATGGGGTTCTGGTGCGTGAAGACGGCGAACAGTGCCATGGATGCCCTCCAGGGTGCGCGTCCCGCGTGGTGCGGGCTCACGGACCAGCCTGTTCGCGGCCGGTGCAGCGGGACTGGAGCGCTCCTGGAGCCGTGGCCCGGCGGGAGTGTTCAGGGGCGGTCGGGGTCCGGTGCGGTGTCGAGCTTGAGCTCCTGCAGGCGCAGGCCGTCCAGGAGCAGGTCGAGGCCGGCGACGAACTGGTCGCGGTCGTCGTGGTCGCGCAGGTCGGCGGCGGCGCGGGTCAGGAACGGGAACGCGGCCGGGTCGAGGGCCTCCCACTGCGCCGCCAGCTCGGCCAGGACCGTGTCGCGGCTCACGCTGGGGTCGGCGGTCACGGCGTTGCCGCTCTCCTGCGCGGTGACGCTGGTGACGAAGTTGAAGATGGCGGTGGCGATGACGAAGTGGCGCTCGGCGGGCAGGGTGGTCTTCGTGAGCAGGGTGCCGATGCGGTCCAGCAGGCGCAGCGCGTTGGGCTGGGGCGGCACCACGCCGATGTGGGCTGCGGCCCACGGGTGCCGCTCGAAGGTGTCGTAGACGGCGAGCGCGAGGGTCCGCAGGGACGCGTCGGAGCCCTCGGTGAGCGCGTCGCCCATGACCCGGTCGGCGGCGAGGCGGACCAGGTCGTCCTTGTTCGCCACGTGCCAGTACAGCGCGCCCGCACCCGTCTTGAGCCGCTCGGTGAGCAGCTTGAACGTGAGCCCGCGCTCGCCGTGCTCGTCGAGCAGCTCGACGGCGGCGGCGGCCACCACCTCCCTCGACAGTCGTGCGGTGCGGCCCTTGGCGGGTGTCTGTGGCATGCCTCCATCTTGACACGGACTGGAATGTCATTCCAGAATCGGAGCGTAATGGAATGACATTCCAGAAGGGGGTGCGAGATGAGTGTCGACGTCACCGAGGTGCGCAAGCCGGGGCAGGCCACCTCCCTGCGGGCGGTCTGGCCCGCCATCCTCGGGCTGTCGGTCGTCTTCCTGGTGGAGATGCTCGACAACTCCGTGCTCAACGTGGCGCTGCCCACCATCACGCGGGACCTCCACGCCTCCGCCGCCGACCTGCAGTGGATCACCTCCGGCTACTCGCTGCTCTTCGGCGGCCTGATGATCGCGTTCGGCTCCATCGCCGACCGGTACGGGACCCGGCGGGTCATGCTCATCGGGCTCGGCCTGTTCGCGCTCGCCAGCCTCGCCGTGCTGGCGGTCCGCACGCCGGGCCAGCTCGTCGCGGTGCGGGCGGTCATCGGCGTCACCGCGGCCATGACCGCACCCGGGACGATGGCGCTGTGCTTCCGGCTGTTCGACCAGGAGAACCTCCTGATGCGGGCGACCGGCCTGATCTCCTCGGTCGGCCTCGTCGGCCTGGCCGTGGGGCCGACCGTCGGCGGGCTGGTGATCCAGGTGCTGCCGTGGCAGGCGTTGCTGCTGCTCAACGTGCCGATCGCGGTGCTCGCGATCGGGTGCATCCGGTTCGGCGTCCCCGCCGACGACCCCGCGCACCGCAACCGCTCGCCGCTGGACCTGCCCGGCGCGCTGCTCGGCACGGCCACGATCATCCTCGCCCTGTGGACGGCCACCCTGGCGGTCGAGGAGGGCTGGGGTCACGCGAAGCCGTGGCTCGCCGGCGCGGGCGCCGTGCTCAGCGCGCTCGGGTTCGTGCTCCGCGAGCGCAGCACCGCCCACCCGATGTTCGACTTCGCCCTGCTCAGGCGCCCGTCGGTGTCGGCCAGCCTCGCGTACCAGGCGGCGATCGGCCTCGGGCTCGCCGTGCTCACCTTCAGCGTCTCGCTGCAGCTGCAGCTCGTCTGGGGCTGGTCACCGGCGCAGGCCGCGCTCGGCAACCTCCCGCAGATCGTCACCATGCTCGCGGTCGGGCCGTTCGTGGAGAAGTTCGTCGAGAAGCTCGGCACCCGCCTGGCCGGCCCGATCGGCGCGGCCGCCGTCGTCGCGGGCCTGCTCATCTATGGCCTCCTGGGCCGGCAGCACTACGCCTGGATCGCCGTCGCACTGGTACTGACGGCCGCCGGCATGCGGGTCGTCATGATCCTCGCCGCCGTGACGGTCATGCGCGGGCTGCCCGAGGACCAGACCTCCATCGGCGCCGCGCTCAACGACACCAGCCAGGAGGTCGCGAGCAGCATCGGCATGGCCGTCACGGGCACGATCGTGGCCGCCGCGCTCGCCGGTCCGCTGACGGACGTCGGTACCCGTACCGCGGCGACCCACAGCTTCGAGAACGCCGTCACCGTCGCGACGCTGACGCTCACCGCCGTCTGTGCCGCCCTCGTCCTCTGGGCGATCCGCCGTAGCCGCAAAGGCTGATCTCCTGACGCGCGTCGGTGCCATACCGTGATCGGACCACTTCAAGAGGTAACCATGAAGATCGAAGGGTCCGTCGCGCTGGTCACCGGCGCCAACCGCGGCCTCGGCCTGCACATCGCCCGCGAACTGCTCGCCCGCGGCGCGACCGTGTACGCGACGGCCCGCGACCCGCGATCCGTCGACCTGCCCGGCGCGACGGTCCTGCCGCTCGACGTCACCGACGCCGCATCGGTGGCGGCCGCCGCGGCCGCGGCCGGCGACGTCACGCTGCTGGTCAACAACGCCGGCGTGGCGACGTTCGCCAACCTCGTCGACGGCGACCTCGACGACATCCGCCTCGAGATGGAGACGCACTTCTTCGGCACGCTCCGCATGGTCCGCGCCTTCGCCCCGATCCTGGCCGCCAACGGCGGCGGCGCCGTCGTCAACCTCCTGTCGGTGCTGTCGTGGATCACGTTCCTCAACGCGACGTCCTACGCCGCGGCCAAGGCCGCCGAGTGGAGCCTCACCAACGGCATCCGCCTCGAGCTGGCCGCCCAGGGCACCCAGGTCTCCGGCGTCCACCTCGGCGCCGCCGACACCGACATGATGTCCCGCTGGGACGTGCCGAAGCTCGACCCCGCGGCCGTCGCGACCGCCGTGGCCGACGGCGTCGCCCGGGGCGACCTGGAGATCCTCGTCGACGACGCCGCCACCGGCGCCAAGCAGGCCCTCGCCGCCGACCTCAGGACGGTGTACCCGCAGCTGTCGTGACCGTCCCGCCCGCCGCGGCCAGCCGGTCGGCGAGCAACTGCGTCTCGGCCGGGGTGCCGGTGACGCCGTCCCCCGTCAGGCGCGCGTAGGCGTCGACGGCCTCGGCGATCGTCATCCCGTACCGGCGAAACACCACGAGCAGGCGCGCCCGCAGCGGACGGTTGACTTCGGGGTCGGCGTGCACCCGGGCGAGCCCGACGCGGGCGACGAGCGCCTCCCGGTAGATCCCGGAGAACCCGTCCATGCCGCATTCCTCCCACGCGGCGCCGCATTCGCACCGCGTGGAGACGCTCCGCTCGATCCGGCCGTAGTAGAGCACCTCGGTCACCCAGCTCCGGCTGATGCCGCCGCAGCTGGCGCACGGCTGCAGGATCTCGTCACCGACCAGTCGCCGCACGCCGCCACGGTACCCGGCAGGCGGCGGGCGGCAACCGGGTCGCGACCGGCGGTGGGCTCCGGTCGTTCACCTTGACATGACGCGTCGGGTGTTCGGGGTGCTGGTCTGGGTCTTCGTCGTGCTCGTGGCATCGTCGCCGGTCGCGGCGCCGGTCAGCGGGGCCGAGCCGGCGGGGCCGAGCCGGCGGCGCGGCTCGACGACCTGATGCGGCGGATCACCGGCAGCGTCGAGGAGCGACGGGCCGCCGAACTGCTCAACTACCACCGCGTCGAGGGCGGGCTCGCCGCCTGCATGCGGAGCAAGGGCCACCCCGACGTCGGCGACGACCGCCCCGAGTACCTGTCCACCCGGCCGGCCGGGCAGATCGAGGCCGCGTTCGCCGCCGACGCCGCGTGCCGCCGCCCCGCGTACGAGCTGGCGATGGCGCGGGTCGCGCCGGCGCTGGGGGCGTGGGAGGCCGGCCACCGGGCGGAGCTGGACGCGGTGCGGCAGGCGTGGCGCCGGCTGGTCGCCGACGCCACGCGTCTGCCTCGCTAGGACGGCGTCAGGGCAGCATCGCCGGGTTGCCCGCCAGCGCCGCGACCTGGTCCGCGGTGATGAACGCCTTGTCCAGGGCGGGTTTGCGGTCCGTGGCGGTGTCGTGGGGGTAGACGGGGACGGTGCGCTGGGCGGTCACGCTGAAGTGGCCGCCCTGCAGGTAGCGGCGGGCGACGATGACGTCGCCGTCGCCGTGGTCCTCCAGCCAGACCACGACCGGCACGCCGGCGACGTCGACGACGCGGCACTCGCGGCCCGCGTCGGGCAGGGCGCACAGGCCGCCGGGCGGCACGGTTTCGCTGGTCTGCGCCAGGTACGCGCCGAGGTAGCCCTCCCCGTGGCCGTCCGAGACGACGACGTGGGCGGACATCACCACGAGCGCCGAGCCGGTCGGCGAGTCCAGGCGCATCGCCGGCGTGCTCGGACCGGCGAACGGGTACTGGGTGCGCCCCGTGTACCCCGCCGGCAGGGCCGCGACGAGCAGGTCGTACACGGCGCGGTCGTGTGTCGGGAGCGCCTGCGCCGACGGTACCGGCGCCGCGGACGCGACCTGAGAGCCGGCGGGCTGCGCGGCGGGCACGGCGACGAACGGCGCGGGGGGCTGCGGGCGGGACGGCAGCAGCGCGGGCGCGACCAGGGCCGCCGCGACCGTCACGCCGGCGAGACCCGCGGTGGCGGCGACGACCCGGTCACGGGTCCGCGCGGACCGGGCCGCGACCGCGAGGACCCGCTCCGCCTCGCGCAGCGGCGGCGCGTCGTCGAGGGCGAGGTCGCAGAGCATCTTCACGTCGTTCACTGGAGTCCTCCGGGGCTGGTCGGTCTGAGGTCTTCGAGGGTGTCGCCGAGCACCTCGCGCAGGTTGTCGAGGCCGCGGGCGGTCTGGCTCTTCACGGTGCCGGTGGAGCAGCCGAGCACGTCGGCGACCTGCTCGACCGACAGGTCCGCCCAGAAGCGCAGGACCAGCACCGCCCGCCGCCCTTTCGGGATGCGCAGCAGCGCCCGCTTGAGCACCTGCCGGTCCTCGACGCCCCGCTGGTCGGGGACGCTCGCGTCGAGCACCTCGTCGTCGGGCGTCGGGCGTTCCCGCCGCCACGGCCTTCGGCGTTCGTCGAGGAAGGCCCGCAGCAGCACCCGCCGCGCGTACTGGTCGAGCACGTCGTGCCGGTCGATCCGGCCCCACGCGCGGTACAGCTTCGTGAACACCGTCTGGGTCAGGTCCTCGGCGAGGTGCCAGTCCCCGCACAGCAGAAAGGCGGTGTTTCTCAGGTGTCCGGCGCGGGCGGCGTAGTACGCGACGAACTCGTCGTCGTGCGGGCGCCGGCCGCGCCGCAGAATTCGCATCATCATCGCGTTAGACACGTACACCACCCGGGATCGGGTTGCCCGGCCGCACCTTCCCCGCACATCGGTGCCGGTTCGATGCGCTGAGGTCCGGTAGGTTAGGGGCGGCCGTTACTGGCGCGGGTGGGGCACCACCGGGGACCGGCCGGATCGATGGGTGTGGCGCCGTCCGCCTGGGCGCCTCCGGGAAGCAGACGTCCTGCGAAACGGAGGCACGGTGGACCTGCGCTATGGCATGAACCCGCACCAGCGACCCGCGAAGGTGGCAGCGCTCGACCCGGGGCGGCCGCCGTTGCGGTTCCTGCACGGGGCGCCGTCGTTCGTGAACGTGCTCGACGCGGCCGGGGCCTGGCAGCTGGTCCGGGAGGCGGCGGCCGCGCTCGGCGGGCCGGTCGCGGCGTCGTTCAAGCACGTGTCGCCCGCCGGGGCCGCGACCGCGGGTCCGCTCGATGTGGTCATGGCCGCCACGTACCGGCTGAACCCCGCGACGACAGGCCGGCTGACCAGCGCGTACGTCAGGGCGCGGGACGCGGACCCGAAGAGCTCCTACGGCGACTTCGTCGCGGTGTCCGAGCCCGTCGACGCCGAGCTCGCCGACCTGCTGCGGCGGGTGGTGTCCGACGGAATCGTGGCGCCCGGGTTCGAGGACGGGGTGGTGGCGACGCTCGCGGCGAAGAAGGGCGGCCGGTTCCTCGTCGTCGAGGCAGACCCGGCGTTCCGGCCTCCTTCGGTGGAGCATCGCGAGGTGTACGGGATGCGCCTCACCCAGCCGTGCGACGACGCCCCGCTGACCCGGGAACTGCTCGGTGAGGGGCTGCCCGGGGCCGCGGCCGACGACCTGCTGCTCGGGCTGGTGACGGTCAGGTACACGCAGTCGAACTCGGTCGCCTACGTCCGGGACGGCATGGTGCTCGGGGTCGGCGCGGGACAGCAGTCACGGGTGGACTGCACGAGGCTGGCCGGCGCCAAGGCCGACACGTGGTGGCTGCGCCGCCATCCCGCGGTGCCCGCCGGCGACCAGGACAAGGTCCAGGACCGGGTCGCCGAGCAGCTCCGGCGGGTGGAGCTGCTCGACGCCGCCGACCGGGAGGCCTGGCTGGCTGGGAGGGACGGGGTCGCGTTCGTCTCCGACGGGGCGCTGCCCTTCGCCGACAACGTGGAGCACGCCGCCCGGCACGGCGTGCGGTACATCGCCGAACCGGGCGACTCGATCCGCTCCACCGACGTGTCCGCCGAGTGCGACCGCCGCGGCATCACCCTCGTCCGAACGGGAATCCGACTGTTCTGCCATTAGGAGCCGCCCGGAAAACAGCGACCCCGGCATGACGCGGCTCTCAGTGCGGACACAGGTGTCGAGGACGATGATCGGGGCATGACGGCGGTGTTGGAACGTCCGGCCGCGGTGCTGGTCGCGGTCTCGCGGCCGTGGTTCTGGCCGGTGTCGTGGGTGCCGGCGTACCTCGGCACGGTGCTGGCGGGGCACGACTGGCTGCCCGCGCCGGCCGACCGGGGGCGCGCGCTCGTGGCGCTGCTCGTGCTCGGCCCGCTCATCTGGGGCGCGGTGCTGGCCCAGAACGACCTGCAGGACCTGCGCAGCGACCGCGACAACCCGCGCAAGGCGACGGCCCCACTGGTCACCGGAGCGGTCTCCGCCAGGCGTTTGCGGGTGTGGTACCGGTGGCTGGCGGTCACCTGCGTCGCGGCCGCCCTGTACGTGGGGCCGCTGTTCGTGCTCGGCGTCGCCGGGGTGCTGCTGCTCGGCTGGGCGTACAGCGTGCCGCCGCTGCGGCTGAAGACCCGGCCCGGCTGGGACGTCGCGGTCAACGCGCTGGTCGTCGGGGTCGTGTCGCCGGCCGCGGGCTGGGCGATCACCCGGCCGCCGTGGGAGTTTCCGTGGCAGTTCGGGCTGATCGGCCTGCTCTTCGCCGCCGCCCTGTACGTGCCGACCACCGTCACCGACCTGGCCGCCGACACGGGCGCGGGCGACACGACGTTCGCCGTGCGGTTCGGGCCGCGGTTCGCGCACCGGCTCGGCGTCGCGCTGTGGGCGGCTGCGCTGGCGTTCTGCGTGCTGCTGGCGTGGCTGGACGTGCTGGTGCCGCGCTCGACGCTCGTGCCGCAGCTGCTGATGACACCGGTCCTGCTCGCCGCCTACGCGGTCCTGACCCGCCGCCCCACGATCACCAAGATGGCCGTGGTGTCGATCGTGTTCGGCATCCCGACGGTCGGCTTCGCGCTCGCGTACATCGGCTGAAGCGAGGCTGCGACGGGGGCGAGCGCTTGACCTTGCCCCAAGGGAAAGCCGCAGACTCGGGGGCGTGGACGGAAAGCACCTGCTGGCAGGGCAGTTCGGGGCGGCCTCGCGGCTGTCGCCGAAGGCCCTGCGCCTGTACGCGGAGCAGGGGCTGCTCATCCCGGCCGAGGTGGACCCGGCGACGGGCTACCGCTACTACCGGCCGGAGCAGCTGCCCCGGGCCCGGCTGATCGCCAGGCTCCGGTCGCTCGGGCTGCCGCTGGCGAAGATCGGTGCCCTGCTCGACCTCACCCCGCAGGCGCGGGCGCTGGAGCTACGGGGGTGGTTGCGCACGCAGCGCGACCGGCTCGACGAGCGCGCCGCGGTGGTCGAGGCGGTCGACCGCTCCGGCGAGGACCTCGCGCTCGCCGGAGCGGTCCGGGTCCGGGACGTCGCCGCGACCAGGGCCGTCTGCCGCCGCCGGCAGGTCGACATCCGCGGGCTGAAGGACCTGATCCGCACCGCGGAGCGGGACATCCGGGCGCACCTGCGCGACTCGGGGCTGCCCGCCGACGGCCTGCGGCGGGTCTGCTTCCACGAGCTGGTCACGCCCGACAGCGATGCGCCGGTGGAGGTGTCGATCGCCTGCACCGGCCCCGTCGACCCGGTCGACGACCTGTACGTGCGGCTGATCCCGGCACACACCGAGGCGTACCTGCCGGTGCCGGCGCCGATGGAGGACTATCCGCTGATCCTGCGCGTGTACGACGCCGTCGAGGCGTGGACGGACGCGCGGCCCGGGATGGTGACCACCGGCCGCCCGTACGAGGTCCACCCGGGCACCGCCGGCGCGCGGTTCGACGTCGCATACCCCGTCTCACCATAGGAGCACCGTTCCATGCGCCACGTGCCCTACGTTGGCAACGGCCCGTACTGCTACAGCAACTCGTTCGCCATGCTGATGGGGGCGGCGGCGCCGCCGACCGCGGTCATCGAGGTCACCACCGGTGGCCCGTTCGGCATGCAGCTCGTCGCCGGCACGACGGTGTTCTTCGACGCGTACGGTTGGAACCCCGGCATCGGCTGCGGGCGGGCGCTGGACGCGCTCGGCTGGACCTCGGCCGTCCACAGTGGAGGGGACGCCGCCGCCGCGCTGGCCCGCCTGGCCGCCGCGGTGAAGGACGGCCCGGTGTGGGCGGGGCCGCTGGAGATGGGCCACCTGCGGCACCAGCCCGAGATGACCGGGCCGATCGGCGCCGACCACTTCGTCGTCGTCCTCGACGTGGACGGCGAACGGGTCCTGGTCCACGACCCGCACGGCCACCCGTACGCGCAGGTGCCGGTCGCCGACTTCATGGCGGCCTGGCGGGCGGTGACGGTGGACTACGGCGAGCCGTACACCATGCGCACCGGCTTCACGAAGGTCGCCGACGTGACCGACGCCGACGCGATCCGTGCCGTCATCCCCGCCGCCGTCGAGTGGCTGGGGGCGCGGGCCGGCGCCGGCATGCCGCCCGGCAGCCTCGCCAACGCCGCGGCCGCGCTGCGGTGCGCCGAACTCGTCGCGGCCGGCGCCGGCGGTGGGCTGCGCGAACACCTCATCCACTTCGCGATCCGGGTCGGCGCCCGCCGGCTCAGCGACACCGCCGACTGCCTGCGGCTGGCCGGCTACCCCGGCGCGGCGGGGATCGCCGTCGGCCAGGCCCGCCTCGTCGGCGCCCTGCAGCACCCGGTGGTCACCGGCGACCTGCCTGCGGCCGCGGCACTGCTGCGGGCGCTCGCCCCGACGTACGACCGGCTCCGCGCGGCGCTCCTGGAGCCCCGGACGACCGGGACGCCGCTATGATCTTGTGACGTGACGACGTTCCCGTACCGGCCGGACAGCCCCGAGGGCCTGGCGGCCCGGTGGGTGCAGTGGGTCGCCGCGAGCGGGCCGCTGCGCAACCCGGTGGCCGACGACACCGGCCGGCACGCGCACCGGCGCCAGCCCGCGGACGTGTGGTTCCTGGCCGGGTGCTTCGGCGGCGCCGTCGAGCGGCGCTGCACGGTCCCGGCGGGTGTGCCGCTGTTCTTCCCGGCGTTCAACATGTGGTGCCCGGACGGCACGTACATCCCGCCGATGCCGGAGGCGACCGGCGAGGCGTACGTCGACGACGAACGGCACCCGGTCGTGCCCATCGACGCGTCGGAGCTCTTCGAGGTGCGGGGCGTGTTCCTGAACCCCGTCACCCGCCGCCGGGGTGCCGTCGGGATGCGGGTGTGGGGCCTGTGGTCGACGGTCGAGCCGCTCAGCCCCGGGGCGCACCGGGTGCGCTTCGCCGGCACCGACGGGCGCGGCTTCCGCGTCGTCGCCATGTATCACCTGGAGGTGGCCTGATGACCGGCTTTCACGACCCGATGCGGGTGCAGCTGGAGGCGTTCGTCGACGAGCACCGCGAGGCGCTCGCCGTGTGCCTCGACGGGCTCACCGAGGAGCAGGCGCGCCGGTCGCTGGTGCGGTCCCGCACGACGCTGCTCGGGCTGGTGAAGCACGTCACGTTCGTCGAGAAGGTGTGGTTCGACGAGGCGGTCACCGGCCGGTCCCGGGCCGAGATCGGGATTCCGGAAACACCCGACGAGAGTTTCGTCCTCGACGACACGGACACGATCGCCACCGTGCGTGCGGCGTTCCGGGAGACCTGTGCGGCCTCCCGGCGGGCGACCGCGGGGCTCGACCTGGACGACCTGCTGCCCGGCAACCGCCGGGGGCCGCTGCCGCTGCGCTGGGTCTACCTGCACGTGCTGCGCGAGCTGGCCCAGCACTGCGGCCACGCCGACATCCTGCGCGAGCAGCTGCTGGACGCGTAGCGGCGCTACCGGCCGCGGCGCGCGGCGGCGGCCTTCCTCGGGGCGGGCTTCTTCGCGGGCGCCGACTTCTTGGCAGGCGCCGACTTCTTGGCGGGCGTCTTCTGCGGGGCGGGCGCCGCGGCGGCCTCTTCGCGGGCGGCCTGCAGGCGGCGCTCCTCGCGCTTGTTCTCCGCGTGGATCTCGCGCTCCTTGACCAGCCACTCCGGCGGGTCCGCGGCGAGGGCGGCGATCTGCGCGGTCGTGAGCGGGTCGGTGATGCCGCCGCGGGCCAGCCCGCTGTTGGAGACCCGCAGGCGGGCCGCGACCACGTTGCGCGGGTGCGGGCCGTCCTTGCGCAGGTCGGCGAGCCACTGCGGGGGGTTGCGCTGCATCTCGTCGAGCTCCTCGCGGGACACCATCCCGTCCTGGAACTCCTGCGGGGTCGCGGGCAGATACACGTCGAGCTTCAGCGCCGCCGTGGCGGGCTTCATCACCTGGGACTTCTTCGGGCTCACGCGGCCAAGGGTACCCTGGCCGGATGCCCACGCCGTTTCGCCTGCTCGTCGTCCCGGGGGTGACCGTGGACAAGTGGACCCGCCTGTGGGCCGAGCGGCTGCCCGACGTGGAGCTGCTGGTCGAGCCCGTCCCGGCCCAGGACGCGCCGGGGCTGCTGCTCGACGGTGCCGACGCGGGGCTGGTCCGCCTGCCGGTCGATCCGGACGCGTTCCACGCCATCCCGCTGTACACCGAGACCACCGTCGTGGTCGTCCCGAAGGACCATCTGCTCACCGCGGGCGAGGAGCTGACCGTCGCCGACCTGGCCGACGAGACCCTCCTGAGCCCGCTCGACGACACCCTGACCTGGCCGTCGATGCCGGCGGCGGTGCTGGCGGAGCGGCCGGGGACGACGGCCGCCGCGGTCGAATGGGTCGCGTCTTCGGCAGGTGTACTGGTGGTCCCGCAGTCCCTCGCCCGCGCCCACCACCGCAAGGACCTGACCTACCGTGTGCTGGCCGACGCCCCGACCTCCTCGGTCGGCCTCGCCTGGGTCCGGGACCGCCACACCGACCTGGTCGAGGAGATGATCGGCATCGTCCGGGGACGCACCGCCAACAGCACCCGCGGCCGCGCTGCGGAGCAACCCGCCAGGAGAAGACCCGCCAGGCCGCAGCCGGGCGCCAAGGCCCGCAAGCGGCGATGAACGAGGCCCAGGTGCACCAGGTGCTCGACGCCCTCGAGGCGGCCGGCTGCCCGCACTGGATCTCCGGCGGCTGGGGCATCGACGCCCTCGTCGGCCGGCAGACGAGGGAGCACCGGGACCTCGACCTCGCCGTCGACGGCGCCCGGGAGGCCGAGGCGCTGCGGGCCCTCGAGGCGCTCGGCTACCGGATCGAGACCGACTGGCGCCCCGTCCGCGTCGAGGTCGCCGGCCCCGGCGGCGGGTATGTCGACCTGCACCCCGTGGCCTTCACCGACGACGGTGCGGGACGGCAGGAGGGGCTCGACGGCGGCTGGTTCGACTACCCGCGCGCCGACCTCACCATCGGCACGATCGGCGGCTGGGCCGTGCCGTGCATCTCGAAGCGGCTTCAGCAGGTCTTCCACCAGGGCTACGAGCCCCGCGAGGTCGACCGGGCGGACCTGCGGCTTCTGGGGGAGTGCGGGTGAAGCTGCACGTGGGGTGCGCGATGTGGGCGCACAAGGCGTGGCAGTGGCCGGGGAAGGAGCGGCTCAAGGCGTACGCCGGACGGTGCAACGCCGTCGAGGGCAACACCACGTTCTACGCGACGCCGACCAGGGAGACCGTGGCGACGTGGGCGCGGCAGACCGGGCCGGACTTCCGGTTCGTGGTGAAGCTGCCGAAGCGGGTCACCCACGAGCGGCGCCTGACCGACGCCGGCCCCGACGTGCGCGCGTTCCTCGACGCGATCGAGCCGCTGGGCCCCCGCACCCACGCCGTGTGGATCCAGCTGCCCGCGTCGTTCGGGCCGGCGGACGTGCCGGTGCTGGAGCGCTTCCTGCGCCGGATGCCGCCGTCGCTGCGGTGCGCGGTGGAGGTCCGCCACCTGGACTTCTTCGCCGACCGGGCGGCGGCCCGCGAGCTGGAGACGGCCCTGGAGACGGTGGCGGCGGAGTGGGTGCCGTTCGACACGACCGCGTTCTTCACCAGCCCGCCGACCAGCGACGCCGAGCGCGACGCGTGGACGAAGAAGCCGCGGGTGCCGCGGCGGACGGCGGCGCTGACCGAGCGGCCGATCGTGCGGTACCTCGGCCGCGACGACCCGGACAGGACGGTCGACGGCTGGCAGGTCTGGCTGGACGTCGTGACCGGCTGGTTGCGGGAAGGCCGGTCGCCGACGGTCTTCGTGCACACGCCGGACAACGCCGACGCGCCCGCCCTCGCCCGGCGCTTCCACGACGAGGTCCGGGCGCGCCTGCCGGAGCTCGAGCCGCTGCCGGAGCCCGAGGCGGCCGAGGACGACGAGCCCCTCACCCTGTTCTGAGGGGCTTGCGTTCGAGCGCGCTCGAAGGTGCAGGGTGGGAGGTATGAACGGGAACCTTGGAGCGAAGACCACCGCCGCCGAGGTGATCGACGGCGTCGACCTGAGCGGACGGACCGCGATCGTCACCGGCGGCGCGTCGGGCATCGGCACCGAGACGACTAGGGCGCTCGCCGCCGCCGGCGCGCGGGTGATCGTCGCCGTCCGGGACGTCGCGAAGGCCAAGGGTGTCGTCGAGGCGGAGGTCGCCGAGCTCGACCTGGCATCGATCCGGTCGGTGGACGCGTTCGTCGCGACCGTCAGCGGCCCGGTGCACATCCTGGTCAACAACGCCGGTGTGATGGCGGCGCCGTTCACACTGACCGCCGACGGGTTCGAGCTGCAGTTCGGCACCAACCACCTCGGCCACTTCGCGCTCGTCCAGGGGCTGCTGCCGCGGCTGCTGGAGGGCGCGGCGCAGGCCGGCGAGGCTCGGGTCGTGTCGGTGAGCTCCGCCGGGCACCACCGCAGCGACGTACACCTCGACGACCCGAACTTCCAGGACCGCCCCTACGACCGCTGGCAGGCCTACGGCCAGTCGAAGACCGCCAACGTGCTGCTCGCCGTCGAGCTGGACCGCCGGCACGCCGGGGACGGGATCGTGGCCAACGCGCTGCACCCGGGCGGCATCCTGACGCCGTTGCAGCGGCACCTGAGCGTCGAGGAGCAGGTGGAGCTCGGCTGGATCGACGAGCAGGGCCGGCCGCTGCAGGACTTCAAGACGACCGGGCAGGGCGCCGCGACGTCGGTCTACGCTGCGGTGTCGCCGGACCTGGCCAAGCGGGGCGGGCAGTACCTCGAGGACTGCGCGGTCGCCACGGAGTACGGCGGCAGCGGGCCGTTCCGCGGGTACATGCCGTACGCCCGGGACCCGAAGCGCGCCGCCGAGCTGTGGGAGCGCAGCGAGGACTGGGTCGGGCGGGCCCGCAAGGGATGACGTGAGGCACCGGCCCCGGCGGCGCGGTGTTGCCGGGGCCGGTGCGGTCAGGTGGGACCTCTCAGTAGAGGTCGGTGGTGCTGGCGCCGCCGAAGCCCGGCGCGGTCACGGTCAGCCGGGTGGCGTTGATGGTGCGCTGGTCGGGCATCGTGACCCGGCCGGTGCCCTCGTGCGCCGGCAGCGTGTACGTCCAGTACCGCGGCGTCTGCACCCGCTCGTGGGTGCCGGGGATCGTGTACCAGACCCAGTAGTCCCAGCGGACGGTGAAGCTGGTCTCGCCGACGACGTTGTCGTCGAACGAGATCATCCACTGCTGGCCGTTGTGGAACGACACGATGTTCGAGATGGCCGGCGCGTTGTAGGTGCGGCAGCCGAGCTGCGGGTTGCCCGCCGGGGTGGCGCCGGACGGCGTCACGTTGATGGCGTACGCGCAGACGGTGTGCGAGCCGTGCTTCGCCGGGATCACCGCTTCGTAGCCGCGGTACGCCCCGAAGTACGGGTACGCGGCCGCGACGTCCGCCCGGTAGGTGTTCGCGACGGTCGAGCCGGCGAACGTGCCGTCGATGTACACGTGGACCTGCAGCGACGCGGCGGTGTCGCCGTCGGCGGCCCAGCCTTCGACGCGCACGCCGTTGCTGGTGAACGTGACGGCGTCGAGGGCGCCGCGGGCCGGGGTGTCGATCGGGCCGGGGTCCGGGTCCGGGTCTTGGTCGCCGCACGCGGGCGGCGGCACCGGCTGGTCGCACAGCGGCGAGGCGTGCGCCGTCCCGGGGACGACTATGGCGCCGGCCAGGGCGAGGTGCGCCGCCGCGGTAGCGATGGTCAAGGACTTCTTCATCGAATACTCCGTGGTTGTCGCGGAGGCCCATGGTGCGGCCCGCCGCGTGCAATCCACGTGCAGTCAGAGCCTGTCGATGTACGCGCGCACCGCCGCCCGGTCCATCAGCCGCCCGCGCCGGTGCGCCTCCTCGAACTCCGCCGGGTCGAGCTGGGACGTGACCGCGGCGACGTTGCGGGGGCCGTTGAGCGGGTCCATGCGCTGCGGTGAGTAGCCGACCTGCCCGCCGAGCGCGTCGACCGCGCCGAGCAGCACCGCGCCGGCGCCGGGCCGGCCGGTGAGGGCGAGCGTGCCGGCGAGCAGGTGCGTGGTGGCGAGCCAGCCGGTGACGTCGTCCTCCTCGTCCAGGTCGCGGGTGGCGCGGCGGGTGAGCGCGTAGGCCTCGTCGTGCTCGCCGTTGACGGCGGCCTGCTTGGCGCGGATCCAGCGGGCGGAGCCGGCCGACCAGACGAAGCCGCAGCGGGTGCCGACCTCGATCGCCTCGTCGAGGGCGGCCGCGGCGGTCTCCGCGTCGCCGCTCGCACCGGCGATCAGACCGATACTGATCAGCGCCTCGGGCAGGACCCAGTCGGCGCCGCTGGCGATGGCCTGCTCGCGGGCCTCCTCGCCCATCTTGGCCCCTTCCTCCAGCTGACCGCGCAGGCCCAGCGACAGGGTGAGGTACGCCGACGCGCGGGCCAGGGTCGTGGGCCGCCCCGCCGCCCGGGCGAGCTCCAGGGCGACGAGGATCGCCTCGGTGCTGGCGGCGACGTCCCCGGCGAGGTACTGCAGGCAGGCGATGCCGGTCAGTGCCCTGGCCCGGTCGTCGCCGGGCGCGTCCGGGGCGGCGTCGAGGCCGGCCCGCAGCCAGCGCAGCCCCTCGGTGATGTGGCCGGTGCGGTACCAGAACCAGGCGAGGTCGGCGGCGAGCCGCAGCCCGGCCGCCGGGTCCTCGCCGCCGAGGGCGAACGCGAGCGCGGCGCGGGTGTCGTCCTGCTCGGCCGAGAGGGCGCGCAGCCACCAGCGGGCGTGGGGTCCGCGCAGTTCACGGTCGGCGGTCGCGGCGAGCTCCGCGGCGCGGGCGAGGTGGCGGCGGCGGACCGCGCGGCGCTCGTCGTCGCCGAGGCGGCGGCCGGCGTACTGCCGCAGCGTCCGCAGCATGCGGTAGCGCCGCGGTGACGTGTCCGGCAGCGTCGTGACCAGTGACGCGGTGATGAGCCCGGTCAGCGGCGTGAGCACGTCGCCGGCGACGCGCTCGGCGGCGTCGAGGTCGAACGTGCCGGCGAAGACGCTGAGCCGCGCGAACGTGTCCCGCTGCGGCTGGTCGAGGAGCCGGTAGGTCACGTCGATCGCGGTGTCGAGGCTGCGGTGCCGGGCCGGCACGTCGCGGCGGGCGGTCCGCAGCGCCGCCGGGTCGTCGAGCCGCTCCAGGATCTGCGCCGGGGACAGCGCGACGAGCTGCCCGGCGGCGAGCTCCACGGCGAGCGGCAGGCCGTCGAGGCGTTCGCAGATCCGGGTGACGACGGCCCGCTCGGCGGCGTCGCAGCGCCACTCGGGGGCGACGGCGGCGGCCCGGTCCAGGAACAGCTCGACCGCGACGGTGGCGGCGGGCAGCGGCGGCACGGGGTGGCGCCGCTCGCCGCCGATGCTCAGCGGCACCCGGCTGGTGACGAGGATCCGCAGGCCGGGCAGGCCGGTGAGCAGCCGCGGCAGGACGCCGGCGAGGGCGTCGACGAGGTGTTCGCCGTTGTCGACGAGCAGGACGATCCGCCGGTCGCCGACGGAGGCGGCGACGCCGGCGAGGTCGGTGGAGACGGCCAGGCCGAACGCCTGGGCGAGGGTCGGCTCCAGCAGGGTGTCGTCGGCGAGCCCGGCGAGCTCCGCGACGCACACGTCGCGGCCGAGTCCGCGGCACACCTCGACCGCGAGGCGGCTCTTGCCGCTGCCGCCCGGCCCGACGAGCGTGATCAGCCGGTGGTCGCGCAGCAGCGCCCGGACCTCGGCGACCTCGACGTCGCGGCCCAGGAACCGGTCCGCGGGCAACGGCGGCGGCTGGGGCAGCACCGGCGGCCGGGGCGGCTGAAGCGGCTGGGGGAGCGCGGGGACCGCCGGGCCGAGGTGCGGCTCCTGCCGCAGGATCGACTGGGCGAGGGTGGCCAGCTCCCCGCCCGGGTCCAGGCCGAACTCGTCGGCGAGCATGGTGCGCGCCTCGTGGTAGGTGGCGAGCGCCTCGGCCTGCCGGCCCGCCCGGTACAGCGACAGCATCAGCCTCGCGCGGCTGCCCTCCCGCAGCGGATGCTCCGCGACGAGCGCCGACGCCGCGGCGACGGCCTCCGCGGTGCGGCCGAGCGCGAGCAGGGCGTCGACCCGCAGCTCCGCGGCGACCTGGCGCAGCTCGGTGAGCCGGGCGATCTCCGCCTGCGCGGCGGGGTCGTCGGCGAGGTCCATCAGCGCCGGCCCGCGCCACAGCGTGAGCGCCGCGTCGACGCTGCGCAGCGCCGCCGCCGGGTCCGCGGTGAGCGCCTCCCGGCTCCGGGCGACCCCGTGCTCGAAGCGCTGCGCGTCGATCTGCCGGGCGCAGGCGACGACCCGGTAGCCGCGCTGGTGCCGTTCGAGGGTATCGGGGCCGATCACCCGGCGCAGCCGCGACAGGTAGGTCTGCAGGGCGTTCGTCGCGCTGGGCGGCGGGTCCTCGCCCCACACGCCGTCGATGAGCCGGTCGACGCTGACCACCTGGTCGGCGTCGAGCAGCAGGGTGGCGAGGACCGCCCGGGGTTTCGGTCCGCCGAGCGCGACGACCCTGCCCGCGGCGATGACCTCCAGCGGACCCAGGATCCGAAACTCCATGTGACTCCTTGCGGTGGTGCGAGCGCGTCGAGGGTGCCACACATGTGCCACTCCGATGGGCGTGTCAGTCTTGTGAACGACACATTTCGAAACGGCTTCGGGATCATCGGTACGGGTCCATACCGTGTCGGCATGTTGCGACGACTCCTCACCGTCCTGGCGCTGCTGGCGCCGCTGCTGGTGCCCTTCGCGGCACCGGCGCCGGCCGGCGCCTCGACCTTCGCGCCCGCCGGCGGGCGGCTGATGTTCGCCGGCCAGTCCACGAAAGTGTCGTGGGACGACTACACGTCGTTCGCCGCCGCGCCCAGCGGCGGCTCCGTCTACTACGAAGTGAAGTCCGGCACCTGGGTCAACGCCGGGCACCGCGACTACGCCACGTTCCTGGCCCAGCAGGGCAAGATGATCCAGGTCGGCGTGTCGTGGAAGGACAACCCGCCCGGCTTCAACGGCGGCGACGAGAACACCAAGGCGGCCCGGTCCCGGGCGGTCACCGCGGAGCTCGCCGCCGGCGGTTACGCCGCGCAGTTCAACCAGCTCATCGCGTTCATCAACCAGTACCCGAACGCGAAGTTCTTCCTGCGCCTGGACTACGAGGTGTCCAGTTTCTACCACTGCACCGACGCCTCGTGCTCCTCGTACAAGAACGCGTTCGCCCGGATCCGCTCGCTGATCGAGGGCCAGAAGCGGCAGGACAACGTCACGTACGTGTTCCACCCGGTGCGCGGCGAGTACGAGCAGATGTACCGTTCTCGTTCATGATGCTGTAGCCAGCATCCGATCGAGAGTCCCACCGCGAGGTGGGACGGTCCCGGTCTGACCCGCAGGCGCGGTGCCGGGTTGACGCTTCGCAGCCACCTGCCCGCGTACGCGGGTCTTCCGGTCGGCTCCACGTCCAGCCACCGAGCCACTCCCGGCGGTGTCGAACTCGGCCGCCAACGCGGCCAGGTTCGCGGCGGCGTTGCGGTCGCGGTCCATGACCAGGCCGCACGCCTCGCAGTGGTATTCGCGCTCGGCCAGGGCCAGCTTGGCTTTCACCGCACCACAGCCTGAGCAGGTTTTGCTGGACGGGTACCAGCGGTCGGCCGTCAGCAGCCGGCCACCGTTCCATTGCGTCTTGTACGCCAACTGGCGGCGGATCTCGGCGAACCCTGCGTCGGTGACGTGCCGCGCGAGAGTCCGGTTGCGTAGCATGCCGGCGACGTTGAGGTCTTCCACCACGATCGTGCCGTGTTCACGGGCGAGCCGGGTGGTGAGCTTGTGCAGCCCGTCGCGGCGCAGGTTCGCCACCCTTGCATGGGCGCGGCCGAGACGGGCCGATGCCCGCTGCCACCGGTTCGACGGGCGCCGGCCGGTCCGCCGGTCCGGACCGGCCTTGCGTGCCATCGCCCGCCCGAACGTCCGCAGGCGGGCCTGCGCGGCTTGCAGGTGGCGGGGGTTGGCGACCAGTTCGCCGGTGGACAGCACCGCGAGATGCTTGATGCCGACGTCGACCCCGACCACCGAGTCCGGCCGTGCTGGTTTGCGTTCGGCGCGGTCCACCTCGACGGTGAACGAGACATGCCAACGCCTGCCGTCGCGTCGCACGGTGGCCGACATGATCCGGGCCGTGCCGGCCTCGATGCGGCGGGCGAGTTTGCGGGCGGACTCATGCAGCTTCAGCCGGCCCAGCCTCGGCAGCACGACATGCCTGCGGTCGGGTTCGACGCGGATGGTGCCGGTGGTGAACCGCACCGACGGGGTGGTGCGGCGGCGGGACTTGAACCGAGGAAACCCGACCGGCCTGCCTGTCCGCTTGCCGGTCCGCGAGTCGTTCCAGTTCTTCAACGCGCGGGCCAGCGCGTCGAGGCCGGTGTTGTACGCCTCCTTGGAGCATTCCGCCCACCACGGGGCGACCTCGGCCTTGGCTTCGTTCCATGCGCGGCGCAGTGCCGCCAGCGTCCACGACATCGGCTCGGTGAGCTGATTGTCGCGGGTGCCGTAGGTGCGTTCGGCGGCCCGCTGCTCCATGACAGCCTTGACCCGCGCGAGCGCCCAGTTGTGGGCGACACGGGCCGCGCCGGCGTGAGCGAGCACGGCCCGTTCCTGGTGTGGGGTGAGGTCGAGGGCGTACCGGTACGCCTGGACCGTCTTCACGACACGTCCGAGCCGATCGCCTCGACCGCGCGGCGGACGCGGTTCGCGGCAGCGCGGCGGCCGTACAGGCGGGCGCACAGTGAGGTCAGGATCTCGGTGACGTCACCAACCAGGTCGTCATCAACTTCGGCCGGATCGACCACCAGCAGACGGCGTCCCTGCGCGGCCAAGGCAGCCTCGACGCACTCGGCACCGAAGCGGGCGAACCGGTCCCGGCGCTCGACCACGATCGTGGACACTCGTGGGTCGCGGAGCAGGGCAAGGAACTTCTTGCAGCGCCCGTCGAGCGCCGATCCGACCTCGGTGACGACACGGTCCACGGCCAGCCCTTGACCGGTGGCCCAGGTGGTGACCCGCGCGACCTGCCGGTCCAGGTCCGCCCCCTGGCCGGCGGATGACACCCGGGCATACACGGCGGTCGTCGCGGCGACGGTAGTGGCAGTGGCAGTCGCGGTGGGATCGACCAGGATAAGTCGGCCAACCCTGCGTGCGGGAACTGGCAGCTTCCCCTCCCGGAACCAGCGGTAGGCGGTGACGTGGTGCACGCCTTGAAGCTCCGCCCACTCCTTCAAGTTCACTAGAGCATCATATTGCATTATCATGCGTTGACAGTTGGCCATCC
Source organism: Dactylosporangium sp. NPDC049742 (assembly GCF_040674675.1). Taxonomy (NCBI): domain Bacteria; kingdom Bacillati; phylum Actinomycetota; class Actinomycetes; order Micromonosporales; family Micromonosporaceae; genus Dactylosporangium; species Dactylosporangium sp. NPDC049742. The sequence continues at coordinate 20,698 of NZ_JBFANF010000018.1, forward strand.
CGGTGACGCCGGCACCGACTGGGTCGGCGTGTCCGTCTTCGCCCACGAGCTGTGCCTCAACAAAGGCGACTGGATCAAGTTCGACGGCGTAACCTTCGGCGGCCGCACCCCCCAACCAGCGTGGTGTTCCGCTACTCCTCGGCCCGCCCGACCAGCCAGGCGTTCACACTGGAGTTCCACGCCGGCTCAGCGACCGGGCCGGTCATCGCCGCACCCGGGATACTCGGCACCGGCAGCTGGACGACGTAAGGAGATCGCCTTCAACGTCAGCAACCTGCCGACGGCACCACCTCCATGACCGCGGTTATCCGCTGCAGCGACAGCGCGGAAATGATGGACATCGACTGGTTCCGCTTCCGGTAGCGGACCAGCCGCCGGGTCCAGCACGCGCGGGCGACGTTCGAGGCGACGGTCGAGTTCGCGCCGGTGCACTGCCAGCAGCTGGCCGGCATCACCGTGTACTACAACAGCCGCAACTGGTTCCTGCTGCGGGTCGGCTACGACGAGACCGACGGCCCGTTCGTCGACGTGCTCTCCAGCGACCGGGGACGGGTCACCGCGCACGGTCCCGCGGTGCCGGTCGACGGGCCGGTCCGGCTCCGGCTCGACCTCGACGGCGGGGCGCTGCGGGCGTCGTACGGCGACGTGGAGTGGGGCCCGTTCGACGCGAGCATCCTCTCCGACGAGTACGCCCAGGAGTCCGACAACGGGGTGCCCCGCGCGTGGGGCTTCACCGGCGCGTTCTTCGGACTGTGGGTGCAGGACATGACCGGCGGCGGGCTGCCCGCGGACTTCTCCGCGGCGACCTACAAGCCGCAACCCTGAGACGTCCCTGACCGGGCACGGACGCCGGCGTTCGCTGGGCTCCTCGCCGCTGCGGTTTCCGCATGCCGAGGAGCCCGACGGCGCCGGCCGGCACGCTTCCGGCCACCCGGCGGTAGGCATCCACGCAAGACGGGTGGCGGCGCCGGCCTACGCGGCGCGGGCGTCGAGGGTCAGGCGGACCAGGCGCCGGCCGGCGGTGGTGTCGACCGTGAGGTCGTCGGAGAGCTTCTCGGCCAGCCACAGGCCCCGGCCGTGGATCTGGTCGGGCGGGGGAGCCTGCGCCGGGACGAGGAACCGCCACGGCGTGGTGCCGGTGTCGGCGATCTCGACGACGAGCCTGCCCGCCTGCGAGATCAGGGTGACCGCGGCCGTGCCGCCGCCGTGCTCCACCGCGTTGATGACGATCTCGTTGACGGCGATGATGAATCCGTTTACCCGGTCGGGTGATAGGCCGACCTCGCGGGCGGCGTCCGCCACCCGCTCCCGGACGTCGCCGACGCCGGCCACCGTCACCGGTGGCAGGGCCACCAGCACCGGTGATGTGTCAGGGTCGTCCCGCATGTCGCATCCACAGGTCGTGTACTGCCGCGGCGCCGTCGCGCCCCCGTCGCAGCCACCATATAGGGTCAGCGGATGCTTGTCGTTTCGTGCTGGGAGGGGCCATGACGCTGTCGATGTCGACCACCCGCGACGACGACACCTGCACGGTCAGCATCGCCGGGGACGTGGACCTCTCCACCGCCGGTGAGCTGGACCGTGAGGTGCTCGCCGCCGTCGACAGCGGCGCCACCACGGTCGTGGTGGACCTGGCGGAGGTGACCTTCATCGACTCGGCCGGCATCAACACGCTGCTCAAGGGCCGCCGGCACGCCGGGGAGCAGGGCCGGCAGCTCCGGATCGCCAACGCGACCGGCGTCGTGCGCGACGTGCTCGACATGACCGGCGTCCTGGCGCACCTGTCCGGCTGAGCCTCCGGTCGCGGCGTTCATCGTCGGGTCGCACCGCGGTGTCGGAGGGGGTGCGGCGCGGTGCTGATGCGACACTGTGCGGGTTCGAGCGGGCGGAGGGGCGAGAGGCAGGGGCACGGGTGCCGAGGCGCGGCGGGAAGGCGTTGGCGGTCAGCGAGGAGAAGCTGCGCCGGCTGCAGGCGGTGACCGACGCCGCCCTGTCGCAGCTCGGCCTCGAGGACCTGCTGCACGAGCTGCTGGAGCGGACCCTGGACATCCTGCGCGCCGACAGTGCGGCCCTGCTGCTGCTCGACCACGACGGCACCGAGCTGGTCGCGATGGCGACCGCCGGTCTCGACCGGGAGCCCCGGCACGAGGTCCGGGTGCCCGTCGGCCACGGCTTCGCCGGCGGGGTCGCCGTCCGCGGGGTCGCCGTCGCCGTCGAGCGCTTCGACCGGGCCGGCAGCGGCGGCACCGACTTCGACGCGGCGCTGTTACCCGAGCGCACCACGTCCGTCCTCGGCGTGCCGATGCTCAGCAGCGGCCGGGTCATCGGCGTGCTGCACGTCGGCACCCTGCAGCAGCGCTCGTTCACCGCCGACGACATCGAGCTGCTGCAGCTCGTCGCCGACCGGGCCGGCCTCGCCACCGAGGCGCGCCGGTCGCACCTGGACCGGGCTGCGGCCGTCGCTCTGCAGCGCAGCCTGCTCCCGGCCCGCCCGCCCGCGGTCCCCGGCCTGGACGTCGCCGTCCGGTATGTTCCCGGTGCCCAGGTCGGCGTCGGCGGCGACTGGTACGACGTCTTCGACCTCCCGTCAGGGCACGTCGGCATCGTCATCGGCGACGTGGCCGGCAGCGGCCTGCACGCGGCGGTGGTGATGGGCCGGATCCGCAGCGCGCTGCGCGCGTACGCGATGGAGACCGACGACCCGGCGGACGTCCTCACCCGCCTGGACCGCAAGGTGCAGCGCTTCGAGCCCGACGCCATGGCCACCGCCGTCTATGCCGTCCTGGCCCCGGACCTCGGCACCGTGACCATGTCCAACGCCGGCCACCTGCCGCCGGTCCTGATGACACCGGACCAGCCGAGCCGGCTGCTCAGCATCCCCCCGGACCTGCCCCTGGGGGCGTACCGCGACGCCGCCCGGCGCAACACGCGGCTGCCGCTGGAGCCCGGCGAGGGCCTGTTCCTGTACACCGACGGCCTCGTCGAGCGCCGTGCCCGCGGGATCACCCCGGGCCTGCAGCGGATGGTCGGTGTGCTCGCCGCCGTGGCCTCCGCCGACGGCACCTGCAACGCGGCGATGACCCTCCTGGACAACGCCGCCCCGACCGACGACGTCGCCGTCCTCGCGATCCGCCGTACCTGACGCGCGGTCCTTACCGTGCGTGACGGCTACGCCACGTGGTCGCGGATGGCCGGGTCCAGGACGTCGGTGGGGTCCCAGCCGGCGTCTTCCCCGTCGACCGGCGCGGCGGCGAGGAACGCGGCCTCGACCGGGCGCAGCGACTCGATCAGCGCGCCGACCGGGTGACGGTCGGTGAACCTGGCGCCGTCCCGGTCGACCAGCAGCACGGCGAGCGGCTGGTCGCCGCCGAGCGGCAGGTCCGGGTAGACGTCGCCGCCCCAGTGCAGGACCGGGGCGCCCGCGTCGGCGAACCGGCCGGCGCCGGCGAGCATGAGCAGGTCGGTCTGCGTGCTGTAGACGTCACCGTGGTAGTCGTACAGGTAGATCTCCAGTGCGTCGTCGCGGTGCCGGGCGAGCGTGAATCCGCCGGCCGCGCGGGCCGCGAGCAGCTCCAGCGGGGTCCTGGCCCGGGCGGCGCGGATCCCGGCCACCGCGGCGGGGTAGCCGGCGAGATCTGCGAGGTCCCAGTCGGTGCCGGCGCCGTCGATCGCCCAACCGGTCCACATCGCCGCCGGATTGGCGATCACGTCGAGCCCGGGCAGCGGCGCCACCAGCCAGTCGTCGAACCCGGCCCTGGACATCGGCATCCGCGTTGCCACCATGTACGAGCGACCACTCACGCGCCCGACAGTAGCCGTAGTGTTGGCCGGGTGACCGACCTCCCCACGTTTCAGTTCGGGTTTCCCGGCCCGCTGCGCGACGCGCTCGTCGCCGCGGTGCTGAACGGCACGAAGACGACCACGACCGGGCTGCTCCAGGACTGGGAGATCGACGGTGAGCCGCTGCCCGCCGCCGGCGACCGGTCGGCCGTGGTCGACTCCGGCGACCGTCCTGTCGCGGTGATCGAGCTGACCGGCGTCGAGGTCCGCCGCCTCGGCGACGTCGACGCCCGGCACGCCCGCGACGAGGGCGAGGGCCACGACACCGTCGCCGCCTGGCGGGCGGGGCACGAGGAGTTCTGGCACGGGGCCGACTACCGCGGCTGGCTCGGCGACCCGGGGTTCACCGTCGACGACGACACACCCGCCGTCCTGCAACGCTTCCGGGTCGTCGAGAGGCTCTGAGCCGCTTTTCCAGCACCCCGCTTTCAGCACCGCGCTTTCAGCACACCGTGCCGCCGTCGGCCGCGAGCGCCTCGGCCACCTCGGTGAGGACCGCCCGCCACTGGGTCTCGTCCTGCTTGGGCAGCACGTCGTCCCACAGGACCAGGCAGCTGCCGCGCAGCTGCTCGAAGCCGGCCGGCCGGCCCATGAACCACAGATGCAGGTGCGCCGCGCCGTCGCCGATCTTCGACGCGTGCACCCTGGCGATCCCGCCTACGGACATGATCGCCCGCTCGACCCGCTGCAGCATCGGCCCGACCTCGGCGGCCCGCTCCGGCGGCAGGGTGCCCAGGTCGTAGTGGCCGATCGGGCACAGCAGCACCACGACCGGCACCGCGCTCGGCCCGCCGGCGTGCCGGAGCATCCAGTGCTCGTCCGCCCAGACCGTTCTCGCGGTCTCGTCCTTGCAGATCATGCACGACTCGGGCCCGTCCTCGCCGTTGCGCGGCGGCTCCGGCAGCACCGGCGGATCGAGCGAGCGCACCCGCAGCTCGCCGTCGAACGGAAACGTGTCCCAACCGGGAATCCCACTGCCGTCGAACGGCGTCGACGGCGCACCGACAGGCAGGTGCCGCACGAAACGATCGGTCATGCCGCCGATCATGCCAAACTGCTCGCCGTGAATCTGTCCCGTCGCGTCATCGTCGCGCTCGACCACGACAACGCCCAGGACGCCGCCACGACGGTCGACCGTCTCGGCGACGCCGGCCAGGCGTACAAGATCGGACTGGAGCTCCTGACCGCCGCGGGCCCGTCCCTGGCCGCCGCGCTCGCCGCCGCCGGCAAGGACGTCTTCCTGGACCTGAAGCTCTTCGAGATCCCGTCGTCCGTCGCCGCCGCCGTACGAGCGGCCGGCCGCCACGGCGCCACCATGGTCACCGTCCACGCGACGGCGGGGTCCAGGATCCTGGCCGCGGCGGTGGAGGCGGCCGCGCCGTTCCCGCGGCTGCGCGTCGTCGCGCTGACCGTCGTCACCAGCCTCACCGCCGCGGACCTCGCCGAGGTCGGCATCGACGCCACCACCGAGGAACAGGTCACCCGCCTCGCCGCACTGGCACGGCGGGCGGGCTGCCACGGCGTCGTCGCCTCCCCGCACGACGCGGCCGCACTGCGCCGGCTGCTCGGCCCGGACCAGCTGATCGTCACACCCGGCGTCACACTGCCCGGCGGCCCGGCCACCAGCGATCATGCCCGCCCCGCACACCCGGTGGACGCCTTCCGTGCCGGCGCGTCACACGTCGTCATCGGCCGCGCCCTGACCCGGGCCCCGGACCCGGCCGCCGTGCTCGCCACCATCGTCGACGACCTGCGGGCGGCCGCGGCCTGAGCGATCCGTCAGTCCCTGAAGTCGGGCCGGGGCTCGGGCGGTGCGCCGCTGACCCTGGTGACGATGTCGCCGGCCACGTCGCGGAGCTTGCGGTTGCGGCTCTGCGACGCCCGACGCAGCAGGTCGAAGGCGGTGGCGGCGGTGCAGCGCTGCTGCGCCATCAGGATGCCGATGGCCTGGTCGATCACGCTGCTGGAGACCATGGCCTCGGCGAGCTGATCCAGCAGCTGGGACTGGCGGAACTGGCGGACGGTGAGCGTGAGTGCGTCGGTGCACTGCGCCGCGATCCCTTCCGCCTGCTTCCGGACCGGTGCGGTGAACACCCGGGTGGCGGCCGCGTAGAGGTTCATCGCGCCGAGGCTCTGCCCCTCGATGATCAGCGGCATCGACAGTGAGCTCGCGATACCGTGCGCGACCGCGTGCGGCCGGTACGCGTTCCAGCGCCGCTCCCGCCTGAGATCGTCGACGAGAATGACCTCGGCTTCCCGCATCGCGTCCAGGCACGGCCCTTCGTCGGCGCCGTACTGGATCTCGTCGACCTGACCGGCCAGCTCGTCACTGACCGCCACCGAGAACGGCCGCCCGTCCCGCCGCACCGTCATCCCGCACGCCACCGCCGGCGTCACCGCCGCGGCGGCGACGTGCACCAGCCGGTCGAGGAAGTCGTCCAGGTCGTGCGCCTGCACGAGCAGCCCGAGCAGCTGCGCGGCGGTCGAGTGCGGATGCTCGGTCACGACGGGCCGCTTTCCTGAGGTCGGCACTGAATTCTCTGATCTGTAACGTGTTGCCCAGATCCGCCGTGCCCTACTCATTCAGCCGTGCTGCGATCTGCGCCGGCCGCGCGGATGGTCCTGGGCGACCCGCTCACTACGTCACTGGGCTGCGGTTGCCGGCGGGGTCCCTCATCGAGAGGCTCGCACGTACGTGAGCGCGCGGGCGACGTTGGCCGGGACGTCGTCGACGGAGTCGAGGACGAGCCGGTCGTCGGTCCAGCCGGCGAAGCCGTCCCGCCGGGCCAGCACCGACTCCCAGGTGGGTTCGGCGTCGCCGGCGATCGGGTTGTCGGCCCGCTCGGCGAGGCGGCGGCGGTGCAGGGCCTCGTCGGAGCAGATCACCTCGACGAACCGCAGCCGCACCTCGTGCCGGGCGGACAGGTCACGCCACTGCTGGCGGGCGACCTCGGCGTCGTTGACGGCGTCGACGATCACGGTCTGGCCGAGCTTGAGCATCGCGCCGGCGAGGGCACCGACCACGACGAACGCGGCGAGCCCCGTCGGCTGGTCACGGTCGACGCCGGCGGCCCACAGCGCGACCTCGACCGGGTCGACGGGCAGGATCGGCGCAGGCAGCTCCCGCGCCAGCTGCCCGGCGATGGTGCTCTTCCCGGTCCCCTGCAGGCCGCACATCACGATCAGCACCCAGACAGGCTGCCACAGACATCCGCCGAGTGGATCCCGATGGCCGGTGCCGCCGAGCTCCGCGGTGACAGTACCGTGCGGGGATGCTGTCGACGCGGTTCACGAGCCTGGTAGGAGTGCGGCACCCGATCATGCTGGCGCCCATGGGCGGCTCTGCCGGCGGTGCGCTCGCGGCGGCTGTCTCGCGGGGCGGCGGGCTGGGGATGCTCGGAGCGGCCGACGGCGACCCGGCATGGCTGGCGCGCGAGGCGCCGGTCGCCGCGGCCACCGGGCTGCCGTGGGGGATCGGCTTCCTCACGTGGATGACGACCGTCGACGCGGTTCGGCGGTCGCTCGTGTACGAGCCGCGAGCCGTCATGCTGTCGTTCGGCGACGCACGCCCGTACACCCGCATCGTCCGCGACTCGGGCGCCCTGCTCATCCTCCAGGTCACCGACCTCGACGAGGCCCGCCAGGCGCTGGACCTCGGCGCCGACGTCGTCGTCGCGCAGGGCACCGAAGCGGGCGGGCACGGCGCGCTGCGTGGACGCTCGACCCTGCCGTTCGTGCCGGCGGTCGCCGACCTCGCCGGGCAGGTGCCGGTCCTCGCCGCGGGCGGCATCGCCGACGGCCGGGGCGTGGCGGCAGTGCTGGTCCTCGGCGCGGCCGGGGCGGTGATCGGCACCAGGTTCCAGGCGACCACCGAGGCGCTCGTGGCCCCCGCCACCGCGTCGGCGCTGGTGGCGGCCCGCGGCGACGACACCGAACGCAACCGGGTGCTGGACATCGCCCGTGGGTCGCGCTGGCCGTCGCGGTTCGCGGCCCGCACGCTGCGCCACCCGTACATCGACCGCTGGCGCGACCGGGAGGACGAGCTCACCGCCGACGAGCAGGCCCGGCGCGACTACCAGGACGACGTGGCCCGCGGCGCCGTCCCGCCGCTGCCGATCTGGGCCGGCGAGGGCGTCGACCTCATCACCGACCTGCCGTCGGCCGCCGCGCTCGTCCCGGAACTCGCCACCCAGGCCGAGGCCGCGCTGGCCCGCTGCTCAGGTGGTGCCCCAACGGTCTAGGAACTCCCCAGCGGTCAATTCGTCGAGCTGATCGCGGCCAGCGGCTCCTGGAGGGTCTTGCCCAGCACGGTCATCACGTACTCGGCGTGCCGCTGCGGACCGGCAAGCAGCGCGTGGACGACCAGGACCCGCCACTTGGACGCGAGCCGCTCCAACGCCTGCCGCGTCGCACAGCTCTCCGGTGGGCTCGTTCTCGCAGCGTTGTGGTGTCGGCGTCCTGGCGGTGTCGGGTGGCCCAGATGTCGGCCTCGAGCGCGATCGCCGCACGTTCCCATTCGCGCTCCGGGCCGAAGACTCCCGGACCCGGTGCACCGCGACGGTCGCGGTAACTCCTGCGATCCAACGCCTGCCTTGCCAGCCCGCTGAAACCGACGAATGCGCACCAGGGCAGCTCTTCAAGGTCGATCACGGTCGGTCGTGGTTCGGCGACCTCGGGCAGACCGGGCGCTGGCAGCAGTTCCAGCGGAAGTTCGTGACCCTAGCCGGAATCGCCGCGTTTGTAGGCGAGATCAGGGGGTTCACTCACATCGGCACGAGCGAGCGCCGGGCCGCGAGCATTCGGCTTCACCAAACGTGACGTGGTGGCCGGAGTCCGGCGCGTGACTCGCGGCAGATGGGGGTGTACCGGCCGGAGACGATTCGAACCCCAGCGGTGCACGGCACGCCAGCCGGTCAACGGTGACTACTCACGCGGCGCCTGCTGCAGGATCGTCTGAGTGAAGGGCAGTCAGGCGGTCACCGGACAGATAGCCGCCGGCAACGGCACCACCACAGCACAGCGCGGCGACCAGGCCGATGATGTCGAGGGCGAGCCCTGCACGAGGGCGACGCCGCCGCGGCGCCGGGAACGGAACGGTCATGATCACGGAGTATCGCGGCCCGGCTCCCGGAAGACAATGTCGTGCGGGACGAGGACAACACGGCACGCACCTACTCGCAAGATCGCGTGCACTGCCATCGGCAACGAGAACGCACCGACCGCAGCCACGCCCGGCCATAGCTGCGGCCAGCAGTGAGGATTCCCGCAGGTCCAGCGCGAGATCTGCGACATGTGCGTGGACGCGATCTTGCGAGTGCCATACCATCGCCGCGTGCGGATCGAGTTCACTCACAGCCGTGGCCAGGAGTACTTCCGAGCGCAGCTCCGGGCCGATGCATGGCGTGGAGTTGGCCCGACGCTGATGCTGGCGGCGATGCTGGCCGTCGGCGGCGCGTTCACGGCATTGAGCGACGCAGACCCTCAGGCCACCGTCTTCGGGGTCGCCGCACTCGTCGTGGCGATCCTGCTGACACTCAGGGCACGTCAGCGATTCGTCGGTGCCGTCACCGTCCCTGCACTGTGGCACCGCCCCCGCACGTGGTCGATTACCGAGGACGCACTCGAATCGCACACAGATCTCAGCTCGCAGCGGTGGACATGGGCAGCGGTTCAGCGCGTTGAGCAACGGCCTGAGGCGTACCTGTTCTGGCAGGGCCCAGTGATGTTCGACCTACCCCGGGCACCGTTGAGTACCGCTCAAGAATCCGAACTTCAGGCACACCTCGTCACGTTGGGGCTGTGGCGACCGATCGCAGCGGTCACCCGTACGGCACCACCTGCCACCGACGGAGCCTGAACGTGCCCGGACGGCAGCGGATGCGGATGTGTCACGGGGTGCAGCCCTGGCGAGCAAGAGCTCGCTGTCACTCTGCATGACGGAACCCGCATCGTTGATCTGCGGTCTGCCGACGCGCAGCAGTCGCGGCAGATCCGGACGTCTGGCGATCGTGGGTGGCCAGGGATCCTGGGTGGCCGGATTTTCGTTCGTCACTGCCGAGCGAGTTTGCGACGATGCGTCCGTGACCATTTCCGGCTCCATCGAGCTGATCCGCGCGCCTCAGCTGACCGACCAGGCTCCGTACGCCTACGCCGCGGTGGCCTCCGACGTCCGGCGGCTGGTGTTCACCGCCGGTGCCTGCCCGCTCGACGAGGCCGGCGCGACCGTCGCTGTTGGCGACGTGGCCGGGCAGGCCGAACAGGTGATGGCGAATCTTCGCACGGCGTTGGCGGCCGCCGGCGCCACCCTCACCGATGTGGTCAAGACGACCGTCTACGTCGCCAGCCATGACCGCACCGACCTCGTCACCGCATGGGACGTGGTCCGCCGGCACTTCGCCGACCACGATGCGCCCAGCACCCTGCTCGGGGTTACGGTCCTCGGCTACCCCGACCAGCTCGTCGAGGTAGAAGCCGTCGCAGCGCTGACTGAGAGCCAGTTACTGCCGGCAACGCCCTTCAGCCCACCGCCGAGCGCCTCTCAGCGGCTATGAGCGGACACCAAGATCGTAAGCGGATTTTCGCTCTGGCATTTCTCTCGGTGGAGCGTTGTGCCGGCAGCAGGTGGTTCGTCGTGGTCACCGGCGGACGGCCGTCGTAGCCTCTTGGTTCGTGAGCGACGACGACGTGTACATGGAACTCGTCTGCGGCGACGACTTCAACGGCCCATGCGCCCGCTGCGGCGCGCCTGTCTTGCTCCACGTCGCGGAGAGCCTCGAGGGTGACCGGATCACCTGGACCGCTACAACGCGATGCGTGAGCTGTCCGTACACCGTGGCGTCGCAGGATCAGCCAGCGTTCTTCGACAGAGTGGACGTCATTGTCCGGCAGACCCTCATCGCGCGAGTCGGACTCACTCGGCTGCGCGCCGACCCAGAGGTGAACCGCACCCTGCGGTTGCGGGCACTCGCATTGTTTCGCCAGCAAGGGGCCACCGTCGTCGGCGCGGCGGACACCTACACCGAGCTCACCGGCGAGGGGCTGACCGGGTCGCCAGCGGAGATGGCGGTCCTGGCAGCCCGGCTCACAGCCGCCGGTCTGCTCGGGCTCCGCTGCGTCGGCGCCAGCGCCTGATCGGTCCAGGTGGCCGTACCGTTGATGGTGGCGTCATCGCGCATCCGGGCGACGCGTCGTGGTTCAACGAGCCCGACCCGCGGCATGTGCGGAATCGCGATCAAGCGCTCCCGGCGGCATGAGCGCGCACGTCATCGAGCGGCACTGACGAGTCCGCTGCACGGAATTGGCGGCGTGTACCAGCACCCCCGAAGCGGGTCGATTCGATACGGTGAGCCGATGCAGCGGCTCACTGACGAAACGGTCGTGGCGGTGGGTCGACTGACGTTGGCCGCGACCGAACTGGAATACATCCTCGCCTGGATCGGCGCCGATCAGGCCGATGGCGACCCAGCGGCGGTGTTCACCGTTCCCGGGGAGCCGTTGCGCGCGGCGCGCGGGTCGGTCCAGTTCGCGCCGTCGGAGCGTCGGGCGTCCTTCATCGGATTGGTCGAAGCCGCCGGAATGTACCTGACGCAGGGCCATGCGGCTGTCCGAGCCATGTGGTTCGACAACAGCCGTGTAGACGCGGCAACCTTCGACGAGATCACCGGTCTGCTGCTGCGCTGCCGGGACCAGTTGCAGACGCTGCTCGACGAGGCCGGTCGCGCGCCGACCGCGTGACTTCGCAGAAGTCCGGACCTGTGCACGAGAGGCTGATGCGAGCCGGAATCACAGAAGGCGAGCGCCTGAAGCGGCCCAGCGAAGGCGGTCACCGGCCGCACGCCGCCGGCGCGGCAATGGCAACTGAAGGGTGAGCTGAGCCGGCGAGCCTTCGTGCGCGCTCATCGGCTTCCGGTAGCTGTCCCTCAATACCTCCGCGACTCAACGTAGCTGTGAGAAGACTCGGCGGCCGATCAACGTTCGGCCGCCGCCCTGATCGCCTTCAGCACCGCAGCCTGCTGCCAGGTAGGTCCCAAACTCACCGACAACGATCAAGGGAGCGTGACGCGCAGGGGCCCGGAGTTCACGCAAATCCGGGTCCCGGTTCTCACGAACCGAGCCAGCCTCGTCATCACCCGCACCATCATCGACGCCACCGCGGCACCATCGCCCTCGCCGACCACGGACGCCCCGGAACAACCTTCCGCATCCAGCTACCTAGCCGCCCCTGAGCCGTGATCATGCGCACGACAACGTACAGCGGATGTCTGCATCGGACGCCAATGCTCGGGCCAGCCGGCTGCGATGCGTGCGGTTCGTACTCCTCACGTACCTGTCCTGTCCGCGACAGGGTCCAGCGTCCCGCCCCCACGGCTACAGTCCACGTCGTTTGGGTTGATCGCGTCCGGGCTCTGAGCGGAGGCTCGGTCCACCGGATCCACGCGACGGTCGGACGGCGGTACCGGCGGCCTGTCGGATGGTGTGCCGGAGACGCGGTCTGCAGGCCCCGTTCGGTGCGCTGGGTCGGCGACCGACTGCGGGTGCAGCCGTCGACGGCCGGGCTGCCAGGAGACCGGCGGCTCCGGTCCCGCTGGCGTCGTTGTCGCCGGTGAGCGGCCCGATCCGGACGGCACCCCGGCCGGCCACGGCGGCGTGGACGCACTGCTCGCCGCAGTCAGCCGCCACGGCAGCCCGGCCATGCTGTCCTCTGTGGACGGTGTGGCGTGACGGCCGGCGCGGACGGGTTCGCGCTGGCCGTGCTGGAGCACCACCTGGGCAACGCCCGCGCCGAGGCGTACAGGATCCTGCAGCTGCGCCTCGCGTCGTGCGTGCTCGACCTGCACGTCGCCACGGCCGCCGGCACCGGCGGGTATGCACGGGACCTGCACGCACTCACGGCCGCGATCACACACAGCCTGGACAGGGTCCGCGCCGATGAGGTGCACTTCGGCACGCTGTCTCAACTGCAGGGCGCCGCGCTGCACCTGCGGTTCCTGCACCGCGAGGCAGAAACCGCCGACACGGGCAACCCGCTCTACAACGTGACCATCTGGCTGCTGAGGCAATCAGCTCCTGCACCAGCCTCCTGCACGCCGACCAGGCCCTCACCACCGCTGCCCGCTACGACAGCACCGCAACCACCACCACCGCTACAGCCGCCGACACGACGTGACGTGACCGTGTGCGGTAGGCAGCGCCGATCATTCGGTTGACACCCCCGGTCGCGGCATCGAGATGTTCCACCGCCGACCGGCACCTGGCCGTCTTCGTGACCGCGGCCCGAGGTGACTGACCGCATACGGATCGTCGGCCGCACTTCGGGCGCCCGCTGCGGCGCCGCGGCCACGACGCAGTGCGCCGGCACCGCTTGCCGGGCCCACGCGCATCACGTTTCCTTGATCGTTGTCTGTGAGTCTGGGACCCACCTGGCAGCATGCTGCGGCACCGGACGCGATCAGATCGGCGGGTCGCGCGTTGCTCTGCTTTCGAGCCGTGTCGGAGCTACGTTGAGTAGCGGAAGCCGGTGAGGACGGCTACCGGATCTGCCGAGAACAGTGCACCTGATCATGCGGGCACGAAGGGCTCTACAATCCTGTCGATGCTGGTTCGGAGGGTCGTAGGTGTCCGGCTGGCGGTAGCCCGGTTTGCTGGAGGTCTTCATGCGAGAAGATCACCCGATCGACCGTCTTGTAGCCATGGTTGAAGGAGCGGTGCCCGCGTTAGTCGCCAACTCGATGCTCTCAGTATGGCGTGGTTATATCCGGGCCGGCGATCAGGAAAGGGAATGATGACGCGCACAACCCCACCGCGTCCGTTAGATGTGGTCTCGTTGTTTCCGGAACTGGCAGAGATGGCCAGGACGGCCACCCGCCTTCATCCCCGTCCGGGAGGCCCGACCGTGCATGACAGCTCGGTAGGTGGGCCTTTGCTGTGGCCGGTAGGTGATGCCTGGCCGACATGCAGCGACGAGCACGAGCCGCACGAGTTGACGACGCTGGAGGACGTTCGCACGCTTCGACGCATCCTCGCCGCGGCGTGGCAACGGCCCAGGGCGCCGAGAACGAATCTGCTGACTCCTGATGAGAAGGCGGTCGTAGATCGCATACATGCTGGCTACGATCCGGCGCTGCTGCCGGTGGAGCCGCTGCCGCTCATCCCGCTGGCGCAGCTCTACGCCCGGGACGTCCCTGATCTACCCTGTCCCGATGGCACAGACATGCTTCAGGTGCTGTGGTGCCCGTTCGACGAAATCATGGATGCGCGGTCGGCGGTACACCTGCGGTGGCGGCAGTCCACAAGCGTGCGGAACCTTTTGACGCACCCGCCCGAGCCGGCCTTCATCGGACAGGGCTATTACGTGCCGGAACCTTGCGTTCTGTATCCAGAGCAGGTCATCGAGTATCCGGCCTATCACGACCTGGATGACGAGCTGGCGGAGCGCATCATTTCCCGAGAGAGGGAGCTCCTCCAGTCACCGGACAAGAAGCAACCGAGTTACAGGGGCGATCTGTCCATCGCTCCCGGCTGGAAGGTCGGTGGCTGGTCCGCCTTCTTTACCTTCCGGGACCCGGCGGATCCTCATGAGCTTCGGTGCTGCGACAATCCGCTGGAACCCCTACTCACCATCCCCAGCGACGAATGGGATGGCGACAGCCGCAGCTGGCGTCCCATCACTGACGAGGAGGACAAGCCGGTCGACCACACCCCGACCCAGGTGGAAATCGGTCGTGGCTACAAACTCCAGGTCTACCGGTGCACCGCCTCGCAGGAGCACCCACCAGTCACCGTCATGCAGTAGTCGACAGTGGCCCCGACGCCTGGGCAGACCCGCCACCGAAAGTACCGAAGCAGCTTCGCCAAGCGCGGTCGAGGTGCCTGCTGCCATCCATACATGATGGCTGAGAGGCGCACGCTCATGCCGCCGTTGGTGTGCGGCGCCCCTGCCGTTGCCCGCCACCGAGGGTGATCGCCCAGGCGAGATCAAGGCACGCTGTCCTGCCGATGTGCGTGCCTCGGCCTATGTCGTGACGAGGACGAGTTTTCGGTAGGGCCACGTGTCCGCCGGGTGGTCGGGCCTGAACCTCAACGTCCACCGATCCAGCTCATGTCCGGCCATGGTCCGAACTCAAACTCCTCGATGATCCGGATCAGGGTGGGCATGACCTGTTCGCCGCCGGGTCCATCGTCGAGTTGGGCGGACACCTCGACGCCGTCGGGCAGGGTCAGGAAGAGCTGTCCCATCGCCGGCACCTGCCAGCCGCTCCAGTCGCGGATGCGGACCGGTTCGCTGGTGAACGTGTTCGCCAGGCGCATCTCGGCGCTGGTCCCCATGCTGATGATGAGCTGCCGTCCGCCGGTGCCGCTCACCCTCACATCCTGGACCCAGTCGGTGCCTGCAAATCCGTGTGCCAGCCGCCAGGGCGCGGCAGCAAGGTCGAGCGGCAGCCAGCCGAAGCGCGGGCCGACCGAGGTGACTCCCGGATCCGGTCGCAGTGAGCGCGCGACCCGGACGGCCAGGTTCTGTTGGGCGTCCGCGCCATCATCGGTGTGTACGCTGATCAACAGCTGCGGCTGGCCAGGCGGCTGCCAGGTGAGGAACGTGCCGAGAGTCTGATCGCCGACCTGGACGAGCCGGCCCGGCACTCCATTGACGTCGATCGTTGTCAATGGACCGTTCGGCCGGTCGGGATCGAGCGATGAGTGCCAGCCGACCATCAACGAGATCCCCTGGCTCATGTCGCCTGTCTGCCAGCCCCGCGAGACCACGGGTGCCTGCGTCCCATCCACGACGACGCCACGTTGCCCTTCGCCGTACCCACGGGGCAGCCATGTCGGGCGGAAGCGCAGGGGAACCTCCAGCCAGCCGCCGCCGGGACCGGCGTGCAGCACCGGGAACCTCGACTCCGGCGGCCGGGTGAAGCGCCACACTCCAGCCGCCGCGACGCCGGTGGCGGCCGCGACCGTACCGGCGCCGGCGAGCCGCAGGACCAGTCGGCGCTGGCGGTGCCGGCGCGCGCGGACGGCCAGCGAAGCGTGGATCCGCTCCGGTGGTGGGGCCTCGTCGGCGAGGGCGGCGAAGGCGCTTCGGATGGCATCGGCGTCGATCATTTGTCCTCCAGTACTGGTTGCGTCGCCGCCATCTCACGCAGCTTGGCCAGCGCACGCGACGCTTGACTACGCACCGTCCCCTCGGTGCAGTCCAGTAACACGGCAATGTCGGCGTCGGACATGTCCTCGTAGAAGCGCAGCGCGATCACGAGGCGCTGACGGACCGGGAGGGTACGGATCACCTGCAGGATCGCCTCACGCAGCACGATCACGTCGACGTCATTCTGGGCCGGTGCCGGCCATTGGGCCCGTTCCCGGCGGAGGGCGGCTGCTACCCGCCGCCGGGCGGACAGCAGCTCATTCACGATCATCTTGCGCAGGTACGCGTCCGGTGCGTCCAACTCGCAGATCCGCGCCCACTTCGGCTGTGCCTTGATGAGGACGTCCTGGACGACATCCTCAGCCACGTGCGGATCGCCGGCCAGCACCGTCGCCTGCCGCAGCAGCGCCGGCAACCGCGCCGCCACGTACTCCTCGAATGTCAACTCGCCTCCCTGCTCACCCCCTAACACGAAGCTGCGCGCCACCCGTGTTGCACGACAAGGCGGAATCATCGCGGCCTACGGCCGACCGGAACTCTGCTCACCCGTCAGCGCTGGGCCGCGTCCGGCCACGCATACCGCGCTGGAGGCCATCCTCTTCTGCCGCCGGTCGTGCGCGATTGGCGAACGAGTACCGGCTGCAGGGCGTCGCGACGTTCGATGAGGCGGCCGGGATCGCCCGGTTTGGTTCCGCGGTGACGCCCGCGTCCGGCGCTCAAGCCGGCGGTAGCAGGCCCGCGTGGCGGGCCCGGTGCAGCCAGCCCGGATACTGGGCCATCATCAGCTCGAACAGGTCCTCATCCGCGATTGCCGTCGGGCTTGGCACCGAGAAGAAGCCGGCGTTGTCCAGGTACCTTCCGGCGAGGTCATCGAGCCTTTCCAGGAATGCGAACTCCCCGTCCCGCTGCAGCTCGTCCACCGCCATGAACTGCCAGAAGATCGGCTCGTACGAGCTGGACCGGAGCTGTTCGACCGCGACGTCCGGGTCGGTGGGTGTGCCGTCGGTGACGAACATGACGTACACCGGTGTCACGCCGGCGATCGGTGCGCAGCGGGGCGCGTCGCTGCCGAAGTACCTCCGACGCACGAGTTTCATCGCGGCGCCGTACTGGGTTGCACCCTCCAGCTTGTTCTGGTTCACCGCCCGTGCGATGTACTCGTGCGCGTTGGCCAGGGCAAGCGGGCCTTTGTCGTGGGCCTTTCCGCCGAACAGGAACACGTCGATCCGCTCGTCGTCGTCAAAGCGCATGCCCAGCGCGAGCACCCGCTCGGCGAGCGCCTGCACCTGGCCGCGCTGGTAGTGCCAGTACATCGAGAAGGAGATGTCCAGGCACAGCGCGACGCGGGCGGTGTGCGTGGCGAGGCCGCGTTTGGCGAGGCTGACGGCGGCCTGTTTGGTGAGCGACAGCAGGTGCGGGGACGTGGCGGCGACCCGCATCTCCATATCCGTGAGTCGCTCGTCTTTGCGGAGATCGATGGGTGTCGATGTTGACGCTGGGCTGGCCGGGGGCGTGGGCGGGGCCGCTGACCAGGCTGGGGGCATCGGCGCGGGCGCGGCCGGTGGCGCAGGCAGCACCTCGACCACCGTCACGCCGAAGTCCTGCGCGAACCCTGCCAGTCCCGACGCGTACCCCTGCCCCACCGCGCGTAGCTTCCACTCGGCGCCGCGTCGGTACACCTCCGCGAACAGGAACGCCGTCTCGCTTGACGCGTCGTCGACGTGAAACCGCAGAATCTCGGCTCCGCTCGCCGCGTCCAGTATTGCGAGGTACAGCTGCGGCACCGACCCGAACGTGCCACCGTCGGTCGAGCCGCCGATCACCACCCGGTCCACCGCGGGCGGCAGGCGGGCCGGGTCGATCGCGAACGTCTCACCACCCGCCGCCTTGCCTTCATAGCGCACCGCGCCGCTCGGGTGCGCGGGCTGGTTGTAAAAGACCATGTCCGCGTCGCCACCCACCTTGCCGCTGGCGCCGAGAACCAGGGCGCAACCGTCCACTTCTGGTACCCCTGCACCCGGTTGCCAGCCGACCACGGCGCGTAGCGGGGTGGTGGCCGGCAGCGTTGTGTTCTGTCCCTTGGCCAGCAGCATGGCGCAAAGATAGCGGCACGCAGCAACGGCATCGGCCAGACCTGTAACGCCCCTGTGCGTGTTCGCCGGTGTAGGACCACAGGGCGGGATCTACGATCGGCACCGTGAAGTTGGTGGCGAGTGAACCGACCCTCGACCGTGCTGGCGAGGTGGACGTTGTCTGCTGGATCCGGGTCTACCGCGCAGCAGGCGCCGCCGTCGTGATCGTGACGGAGGTGCCAGGCAACCCGGCCCTTCGGTGACCATGAGCCGTTCATGCGCGAGCCATCATCACATGCACTCTCGTGCCGCGAGTCACGCGCCGGCGTTCGGCAGCGACGTCACGCTTGGTAAGCCAAATGCTGGAGGCGCGGCGCTCGCAAGAAGCCGATGAGAGTGTCGCGTAGGTCAGTGTCCGAACGCCCACGCCACCATCAGCGGAAACTCGTGTTTCGAGAAGGCGTCGCCGTGCGAGCCGGCCCGTTCGGCCATGACAACGTCCCCACCCGCCTCGCGTAACGCGTCCGCCCACCGGGTCGCGTTGGTGAGGAAGAACGGTTCCTCGGTGCCGGCGACGAGGTAGGTACGCGGAAGCCGGCCGGGCAGCGCGGCGGGCGGCCGGTACCCTGCCCCGGGCGAGGCGCAGAAGACCGCGCCGTAGATGTCGGGATGGCGCAGCCCCATGGCCAGCGCGAGTTCCGCACCGGCCGAGACACCGAACACCGCGGTTCGGCCGGCTGGCAGCCGGACGGCCAGGCGGGTCGCTGCCCATCGCCGGACGTCCTCGACGAAGAACTTCTCGTGGGCCGCGAACCGTTGCGGGTCGAAGGCGACCGCGGCCGTGCTACGGCCCGGTGAGTACTCGTGCAGCCGCACCGTCTCGTCCTCGACGCGGTGCGCGCCGATGATCATCGTGGGTGGCAGGTCGGCAGCCTCCAAAACCTCTCCCCACGACGTGATCAATTGCCCGTCGCCGGCGAAGACGACCGCCTCGGCCGCAGCCGCCGGTACGTAGGCGGTTACCTGCCGCCCACCGTCGTACTCCAACGTCTCGGTAATGAGCTCGCCCGGTGTGGACGACATCGGCGTGGGCTCCCTTACAGGCATGGGGCAGCTGCTGGCACACAGAACACTTTGGCAGGATCCCGTCTGCCCTGCCTACCTAGCTCTGCATCCGAACCCGTACAACGGCAATCGGCAGCTTGCGACACTCGCGCCTTGTGAACTGGCCGCCGTGACCTGGGAGCGGTTGCCGGCCAACATGCAGGCGCTGATCGACGACGCTATCCGTCGCGGCAACATACCGGGCCTCCTTGCGATGCGTGCGGCCGATCCGCCCATCGAATTGCCCCACGCGGCGGATGTACTCGCGTTCCGGCACAGAGCAGGCGTTGACCACGACGCCTCATGCTGACTGCTTCGGGCTCCGTGACCGGCCGGAGCGCCAGCCGCCTGGGCATGCCGCAGGTTGGGCCACGAGCGCCCCGCGGCAGATGAGGATGCCGTCGCTCGATGAAGTCGGTCCGTGCGAGGATCGACGGCGTGTCCGAGGAGCACATTCCGCCCGTGGTCCGAGAGGTGCAGGTCGACGAGGATGCCGTGACGATCGATCCGGCGCTGCCTGCGTTCCTGGCGCCGCCGGAGGACGCGCCTGCGTACCACGGGTTTCCGGTCGTCGCGGAGTCCGAGGTCGACGGGTGGCGGCTAGGCATGATCACCGGTTTCGGGGTCGAGGGCGACGGATACGTCATCGCACCCGACGACGGGCGTGCGGGGCTGATCTGGACGGCCGAGGGCGCGGGGTACTTCCGGGCTGGGCATCCGCAGTTCTGCGATGAAGTGTGCGGGCCGGACGAGTACACGTGGGGGGTGTTCTCGGTGGGCGTGAGGCTGCCGCTACGCGGCCCCGGCGACGCGCGTGCCTACCTGGCGGCGTTGGTACCGCGGCTGCGCCCGTTCTGGGCGGCGCGGACGGCGCGCCCGTTGGAGGCCGGTCAACTCGACCCGGCGTCCGACCCCCGGCCGAACGGGTTGCAGGCCGGGAAGCAGCCGTAGTCCTGCAGCGGTCGCGGTTCAGACCTTGCGGGCGCGCATCACGAAGACGCTTGGCATGAAGTGGCGAATAGGGTTGCCGTCTGCCTCGGTCCGCCGATCTTCATAGAACCCGTCGATGGTGAAGCCGGCGGCTATGACGCCGCCTATCTGGGTTTCCATCGTATGGCTGAAGTGGAACGGTCCGTTTTCCTGCCGCCGCTGTTGGCGTGCCTCGGGGCTGAGGCTGTCGATCTCGCTGTACGGCAGCGGGTTTTTGACGACGAAGACACCGTGGTCGTCCAGTGCGTCGCTGTCGAACACGAACTCGTCCGGGTTGAGAAAGCCGCTGATCAGGGCGCCGCCGTCGACCAGGACGCGATGGCACTCGGCCCAGACCGGGGTGAGGTCGGGCACGAACAGCGTCGAGACGGGGTTGATCAGCAGATCGAAGCCCTGATCGGGAAGGGCGCTCAGATCTGCCATGTCGGCCTGCACGGTGGTGATCTCAAGACCGTCACGGTCGGCGACGAACCGGTCCTGGTCGAGTTGGCGGGAGGACAGGTCGACAACGGTGACGGCGGCGCCGGCAGCGGCCAGGATCGGCGCCTGTTGCCCGCCACCCGAAGCCAGGCAGAGCACCCGAGCCCCGGCGAGTGGTTCAAGCCAGTGTCTCGGCACTGGCCGCTGCTCGCTGACGGTCAGTGACCAGTCGCCTCGTCGAGCCGCGGCCACGCGCGCGGAGGAGACGATGTGGGTGTACGGGTTGTCGCCACGGTCGACGGCATGGTCCCACGCCTGTTGGTTCAGGTCCTGGACGCGGTCTTGCGCTGTCATCAGGCCCTCCTTCGCAGCGATGACGTCGGGCAAGGGTGGCACGGAAGGTGGCCGGCCACACCCGAATTTCACATGTACCGGATGGCAGCCGGTTCAGCATCGACATCGTGGCCGAGCGGGAACGGCACGCGCAGTAGTGCGGTTTCGCCGACTCGTGGTTCTCGACGATGAATGCGTCGTGCAGGTTGTGCGCGACGTTCCAGGCGCTGACCGCCCGCCCGTCGACGACCGCCGGGTTGGCCCGGTCGGCGGCGGGCAGCCCGCTGGCGTTGGCCGCCCAGAACACGAACCGTTCCTGCCAGCGGGCGGCCTCGGCGTCGCCGGTCGGCGCCCACGCCAGCCCGGGGGACGGCCTGCGCGTAGACGCCCATCTCCTCCAGTTCGGTGTCGCCGCGGTCCCCGCCGGCGCTGCCGTTGGGTGACCAGGAGCCGCTGGGCACTGGGCGAATACAGCCCGGAAGTGCCCGAACTACAACGGTCCGGTGGCTCCTTGCCGGTGCTCTACTCCGGAAGGCCGACCGCCGAGCGGGCTGAACTCCGGGGGCGCGACCGGGATGGTGGCCTGAAGCGTGGTGCCGCCGTTGGCGGGGCTGGTGATGGTCAGTTGTCCGCCCAGCGCTTCGACTCGGTCCCGCAGTGCGGTGAGGCCGGATCCGCGACCGGGGTCGGCGCCGCCGACACCGTCGTCGCGGATGGATACGCGCAGGGTGCCGTCCTGGGTGACCGCCCGCAGGTGCACGACGGTGGCGTGGGCGTGTTTGGCCGAGTTCGTCAGCGCCTCGGAAACGACGTGGTAGGCGGCGATCTCGACGACTGGCGGCAGGCGCCCGTCGGCGTGGGTGTCCAGTTCGACCGGTACCGGTGACTTGCGGGCGAGCGACCTGATCGCGGGCTGTAGCCCGCCCGCGGCGAGCAGCGTCGGATGGATGCCCCGCGAGATCTCCCGCATGTTGTCCACGACGTTGTTCAGGCCGTGTACGGCGCTGGAAAGCTCCGCTCTGGTCTGCTCCAGCTCGGGCGGCAGGCCGGCCTGCACCAGGCCCAGCCGCAGCCCGATGCCGATGGCCTGCTGCAATGCGCTGTCGTGCAGGTCGCGCTCGATCCGCTGGCGCGCCTGGTCCGCGGCGGCGACCAGCCGGGCGCGCGATGCGACGAGTTCGGCCCGGCTGTCGGCGTTGGCGATCGCGGTGGCGGCGAGGTCCACGAAGTTCGCGACGCGCTGCTCCGTGCCGGGTGGCAGCGGACTGGGCCGGTTCGACGCGACGGCGGCCACGCCCCACAGCTGCCCCTGGACAATGATCGGGACCCCGACCGCGGAGCGGATACCCAGCTCCCGTGCCAGCGCGGCGGCTGGGCCGATGGCACCCTCGAAGCTGTCCATCCGGGCGGCCCGGCCCGTGTCCCATACCAGTGCCAGGACGTTCTGGCCCTCGGACGACCAGTGCATCTGCTCGGGCTGCAGATCGGCGAGGCTGGCCGACACGACGGTGACCATGCCCTCGGCCTCGTAGCGAAGCAGCCACGTCGTGTACTGGTCCTGCAGGGTGTTCTTGGCCAGGAGCCGGTGCAGCTCCGTGGTGATCGCCTCGAAGACCTCGGGTGGCTGGCCGCCTCGCGCCACGAGCGTCGCCACCCGCCGCAACGCGGCCTGCTCGGTGGCCAGCCGGCGCAGTTGTTTCCGGCTCGCCTTCAGCGAGTCCACCATGGCCACGCGTTCGTGCCCGGCCTGCAGCAGCGACGCGAGCGATGGCGCGACGCGCTCCCGCAGGCGCTGCACGGTCGGCTCCGGCACCCCGCGCGGCACGCGCAGGGTGCCCAGCGAGGTGGCGCCGACACGCAGTGGAAACGCCCAGTACCGGTCGTCGCCGGCGACGGCGCCGCGATCGATGACGGCCTCCGGCAGCTCGAGCGTCTCCGCGATGCGTTGCGCGACCTTGGGCAGGACGCCGGGAAGATCGTTCGCGTGCAGCAGCAGCCGGGCCATCTCCGCGGTGAGGTCGGACTCCTCCGCCTGCACGATCCGCAGCCGGAACACGTTCGCGATGACGCTCGTGGCCATCGCGACGACGAGGAAGGCCAACACCTCGGCCAACTGCTGCGCATTCGAGACGGCGACCCTGCCGAAGGGCGGGACATGGAAGACCACGAAGGCGAGAGAACTCGCCACCGCTGTGACGATGCCCAGCCACATCCCCCACACCATCGCGGCCACCAGCACGCCGATGATGTAGATGATGCCCGGGGACAGCGGTGTCACGATCGACCGCAGCGGGTAGAGCAGAACCGTCTCCACCGCGATCATCAGAGCGGCGACGGTGATCCCGACCGTACGGGACGGGGGTGTCAGCCGCACCAGCCGTGACCGCGAACCGACGCGCACCTTCCAAACCTAGCTCGGCTCCCTCGCTCCAGCTCACCGTCGGTGCCGGTGCCGGGTGGCCGATCTACCCGTGTGCGCCGGGCCAACCGGCACAACCGTGGCGCCGCGGATGTACTGGTTGAGCCGGAACGACGCTGCCGCGACGACCGCCCCGATCGGGCCGACGCGCGACCAGCCGCGTGGAGCCCCGATACACGGGCGCTGGTCTCATGTCTCAGGTCGAGGTTTGCAGGACCTGGCGGATCTGTCGCCGGAGAAGGTCCGAGGTCGTTCGCGTCCAGCGTTCGCGAACTCGCACCCGGCGGTGGAAGTCGGCGTCGGCGATGGCACTGAGCGACCGGGCGAGCGCCTCGATGTCGGTGTCGGGGCGCAGCAGGCCGGCTGTGATCAGGCGCCGCAGACGTTCGGCCAGGATGCTTTCGAAGCGATCGCTGATCTGCTGGTAGGACGTGCGCACCTCGGCCGACGCGGTGAACGACGCCGCGATCAGCTGCCGCCACAGCTGAGGCGGTCCGAACGACTCGTCGATGCGGTTGTACCCCTCGACGAACCGGGCCATCGCGGTGGCCGCGTCGTCACCCGCCCGCAACGTGATCTTCGCAAGGCGGACCTCGACGTCGGACCACTCATGCTCGAACAGCGCGACGAGAAGGTCGTTCTTGGAGACGAAGTAGTTGTAGATCGTGGCGGGGGAGACCACGGCGCGCCCGGCGATCTCCTCGATCGTCGTCATGTCGACCCCGCGCTCCTCGAACAGCTGACGCGCCGCATCCAGCACGGCGAGTCGGCGCAACTGCTTCTGCCTCTCGCGCAGGCCAGCTTCTTCCATGTCCATCCTGTCGAATCGAAACGAACTCGCGGCCGAGCGAATCCCTCGGTCGGAGCGGAACATTGACTGTAGTGAAGGAGAGATTTAGAGTCCACTCCACGACTCGACCGTGGAGGTGTGCAGGCGGTGACCGTTCTCCAGAGCGTGCTCGTCGACCTCGACCAACGTCGCGACGCCCATCTTGACGAGCTCGACCGGTACGTCTCGATTCCTTCGGTCAGCGCCGAGGACCGGGGCGTGCGTGAAGCGGCCGATCACATCCGCGGTCGCGCGGCGGCCTGGGGCCTCGAGACGATGCTGCTGGAGACCGGCGGCCAGCCCGCAGTGCTGCTGCGCGGGCCGCAGGTCGACGACGCGCCCCGCGTGCTGATCTACGGTCACTACGACGTGCAGCCCGCGGGCAGCGCCGACGACTGGCTGTTCGAACCGTTCAGGACGACGGTGCACGGCGGTCGCATCTACGGTCGCGGCACCGCCGACAACAAAGGTCAGCATCTCGCCCACCTCCTGGCCATCGAGTCATGGATCCGTCTTCATGGCGAGCCGCCCTGCAACGTCACCCTGCTGCTTGACGGCGAGGAGGAGGTCGGCAGCCCGAACCTCGCCGAGCTGGTCCGCCGCAACGCGGAGCTCCTTGCCTGCGATCTCGTCGTCTGGAGCGACGGCCCGGTGCACGAGAGCGGACGCGCGACGATGAACTTCGGGGTGCGCGGAATCGTCCAGTTCGAGCTGATCGCACGGGGTGCGGCCATCGACCTGCACTCGGGGAACTGGGGCGGGGTCGGACCGAATCCCGCCTGGGAGCTGGTGCACCTGCTCGGGTCGATGAAGAACGACCGTGGGCTGGTCACGATCGACGGCTTCACCGACGACGTGACACCCCTCAGCGCCGCCGAGGCACGCGCGCTCGAAGCCCTGCCCGTCGATGACGAACAGCTTGCCGCCCTCGGCATCGGGCGCTGGGACGAACCCGCCGAGCGGCCGTTCTACGACCGTCTCGCGGCACATCCGACCCTCACGATCAGCCGGTTCGAGACCGGTGCCTCGGGCGGGGACCGCGCGGTGATCCCGGCCATGGCGCGAGCCGTCTGCGACGTCCGGCTGGTCGATGCGATGACGGTCGACACCACGTACGAGCGCATCGCCGCTCACGTGCGGCGCCACGCCCCCGATGTTCGTTGCACGCTGCGCGCGGCGATGGAGCCGTCCCGCACGGACCTCGACTCAGCGTTCGTCGAACCGATCCGACGGGCATTGCGGCTCGTGCACGGTGAGGATCCGTACCTCGTGCCGGCCATGGGCGGCAGCCTTCCGGACTACGTGTTCACGAAGATCCTCGGCGTGCCGTCGATCGGCGTGCCGTTCGCCAACGCCGACGAGGCCAACCACGCTCCCAACGAGAACATCGAGCTGCATCGGTACCTGTCGGCGCCGAAGATCGCCGCGGCGCTGCTGTCCGAGCTGTCGAGGGTCAGGGTCCGATGACCGGCGACTGGCGGCAGGGGTTCCTCGCGCCTCGCCTCAGGTGGGTACAGGTGGCGAAGGCCGAGCGGTCGCGGGGCCTTGCGGCGCTGCAGGACGAGCGTGGGCTCGAGCTCGCGGCGTGCGACTTCACCACCGGGGAGGTCCGCCGAATCGGCGTGCCGACCGACGGGTTCATCGACTCGGCGTGGATCGCCGCCGACGCGACCTCCGCGTTCTTCCTCGCCGACGAGGGTGGCAACGAGCTCGGGCACGTCCATCGCGTGCTGCTCGACGACCCGAGCGTGATCGAGGACATGACGCCGGGCCTGCCCGACTACGCGCTGCGCGGTGCGGACGTGAGCGCGGACGGCGAAACGCTCGTGCTCGACATCGTCACCGACGAGGGCTACGACCTGGTCTGTCTCCCCGCCCGTGGCACGCCTGCGACCTCGCCCCGGCGCCTCGTCCGCACGGTGCACGAGGCGTGGAACTGCCGGATCTCGGCCGACGGCACGGTCGCCACGCTCGACACCACCGACCATGCGCCCGGCACCCGGCGTTTCGCCGTCACCGCGTACGACACCGCGACCGGCGCTGTCGTCGGACGCCTCGTGCTCCCGTCGCCCGGCGCGGCCACCGCCGTCTGCTGCTCGCCGCACCCGGGCGATCAGCGGGTGCTTGTCGCGACGCAGCGAGCCGGCGACCGGTCGGGCGTCCTCGTCTGGGACCCCGTCGGCGACACCACCGTCGAGCTCCTCAAGGAGACCACGGCGACGGTGGTCCCGCTCGACTGGTCACCGGACGGGCGCCACGTGCTGCTCTGCCTCGAGCTGCTCGCCGCGCAATGGCTCGAGCGTGTCGACGTCCTGACCGGCGAACGGGAGCGACTCGACCTCCCGGCCGGCAGTTTCCGCTCGCCATACCTGCGCATGTCGCAGTTCGGCCCGGGCGGCACGGTGCTCGCGTCGCACGAGCACGGAATGTCCCCGCTCACGCTGATCGCCTGGCACGCCCCGTCCCGGCACCGGGTGGTGCTCGGTGGAGACGGTCCGCCGGACCGCGCCGGTTTCGAGCACGTCGTGTTTCCTTCGAGCGACGGTACGCAGATCCAGGGATGGCTCGCCCGCCCGACCGGCACCGGCCCGTTCCCGGCGGTCGTGCACTGCCACGGCGGCCCGCACGTCTGCGTCGCCGACGAGTTCACACCCGCCGCCCGGGCCTGGGTCGAGCACGGCTTCGCCTTTCTCACGGTGAACTATCGCGGCTCGTCAGGGCGGGGCCGCGCGTTCGAGGAGCAGATCCACGGAGACGTCGGCCGCTGGGAGCTCGAAGACCTCGCCGCCGCGCACAGGTGGCTCGTCGACGAGGGAATCTCGGCCGCCGGTCAGATCCTCATCAACGGCGAGTCCTACGGCGGGTTCCTCGTGCTCTATGCGCTCGGACGGCAACCGGAGCTGTGGGCCGTAGGTATCGGGGAGGTCGTCCTCGCCGACTGGGAGCTGACCCACCACGACAGTCCGCTGGCGATGCGGCGCCTCGACGAGATGCTCTTCGGTGGGCCGCCCGAGACCCACGGCGACCTGTACCGTGAGCGTTCCCCGCTCACGTACGTCGACGAGGTCCGCGCACCGATCCTGTTGTGGCAGGGCAGCAACGACACCCGCACGCCTCCGGGACAGGTCGTCGCGTACGCCGAACGGCTCGCCGCTCGCAACCACCCGTTCGAGCTGCACTGGTTCGAAGGCGGCCACGGGTTCGGCGACGAGGGCGGGCACCTCGCGCACCTCGAACGAGCGATCGCCTTCGCCCGGACCGCCGTCGGCGGCTGAGCGAGAAGCCGGGTCAGCGGCCGTCAACCGGGCGGGGATCCAAGCGCTGACAGCAACACGTCCAAAAGACCGATGCGACTCAGGCCCGTGTCAGGAGCGGCGACGTGCCTACCATGGAGGCGATCGCCGCGGAGCGGATAGCAACGGGAAGATCGTCATGTCGTATGCAGTCACCCACACCGACTTCGACGCAGTGCTGTTCGATCTCGACGGGGTCCTGACCGCAACCCGTCCGGTGCACGCATCGGCCTGGAAGCGCATGTCCGAGGAGTTCCTGGGCGCGTGGGACGCCGAGCACGGCACTCATACCGCGGGGTTCGACGAACGGACCGACTACGCCACGTACGTCGACAGCAAGCCTGGCCAGGACGGTGTACGCGACTTCCTGGCCTCTCGCGGCATTGAACTTCCGGAGGGCTCACCCGACGCCCGGCCCGGGGCGGAGTCTGTGTGGGGCCTGGGCAACCGACAGCAGTTGCTGGTCGAGGACGAACTCGAGCGGACCGGTGTCGAGGTGTTCCCGGGGTCGGTCGCTTGGCTCAGGGAACTGCGCGAGGCGGGGCTGCGCACCGCGGTCGTGTCGACCAGCCGCAACTGCGCCTCGATCCTGCAGCACGCGGGCATCACCAACCTGTTCGACACCCGGGTGGACGGTGTGACGGCACAGGAGCTTCGGTTGTCGGCCAAGCCGGCGCCCGACGCGTTCCTGGAAGCTGCCCGCCGGCTCGGCGTCCCGCCCGGCCGTGCGGTGGTCGTCGAGGACACCGTCACGGGGGTGCAGGCCGGCCGGGCCGGCGCGTTCGGACTGGTCGTGGGGGTCAACCGGGATGGGCGTGCGGAGGAACTGGCTGCCCGCGGAGCCGACCTCGTCGTCGCCGACCTCGGCCAGCTGCTGGCCGCGTCCACCGAGGAAGTCCACCGGGCCGGCCCGAGAGACCACCGGCTCCTGGCCGCGGCCGAGCGGATCATCGCGGAGACCGGTGACCATACGGTGGACCCCTGGCGGCTTCGCGAACGCGCCTACAACCCCGGATACGTCGGGCAGACCGAAACGCTGTTCGCGGTGTCCAACGGCTATCTGGGAATCCGGGCGTCCTTCGAGGAGGGGGAGCCGTCGTACCGGCCAGGGACCCTGCTCAACGGGTTTCACGAGACCTGGCCCATCGTGTATCCGGAACAAGCCCACGGGTTCGCCACCACCGGCCAGACCATCGTGCGGGTGCCGGACGGCACCGCGATCCGGCTGTTCGTCGACGACGACCCGGTGACCTGTGAGACGACGGAGGTTCGCCAGTTCGACCGCGCCCTCGACATGCGGCGGGGCGTCCTGGACCGCTCGGTGGTCTACCAGTTGGCGGACGGCCGGCGGTTCCGGGTGGACACCAGGAGGTTCGCGTCCCTGGCCCAGCGGCACCTGGCGTGCCTTCGCTACGAGGTGACGGCGCTCGACGCTCCTGGAAGTGTGGTGATCTCGTCGGAACTGCTCACCCCGCGGGCGGCCGAGGGGCCGGCGCTCGACCCGCGACAGAGCCGGGCACTCACCGAAGGGACTCTGGAACCCGGCCTCGAACGTGCCGAGAACGTCCGGGTGATCCGCACCTGGCGCGCGGCGCGCAGCGGGTTGGTGGTCGCCGTCGGGATGGACCACGAGTTCGACGAGCAGTTCGTCACACACGTCCGTACCAAGCTCGACGGCCACCGCGCCGACGTCGCCTTCCAGGCCGATGTGCAGCCTGGGCAGACCGTCACGCTCACCAAGTGGCTGGCCTACCACCACGGCGCCGAGGATGCGGCGGACCTGGCCGACCGTGCTGGGGTGACGTTGCTCCGAGCCCGCGGCATCGGCTATTCGGCCGCGCTCGCGGACCACGAGCGTGTGGTCACACAGTTCTGGCAGCGCAGCGAGGTGGTCTGGGAGGGAGCGTCCGCCGCCCAGCAGGCGCTGCATTTCAGCCTGTTCAGCATCCTGCAGGCGTCGCTGCGCAGCGAAGGGCACGGGGTGCCTGCGAAGGGTTTGACCGGCACGGGCTATGAGGGGCACTACTTCTGGGACACGGAGGCGTACGTGCTGCCGTTCCTGACGCATTCGTCCCCGAACGTCGCCCGCAGTCTGCTCATGCACCGCATCCGCATGCTGCCCGCGGCCCGCCGCCGGGCCCGTGAGGTCGGATGCGCCGGGGCGTTGTTCCCGTGGCGCACCATCAACGGCGAAGAGGCGTCGGCGTACTACGCTGCCGGAACGGCGCAGTACCACATCGATGCCGACATCGCCTATGCCCTCGACCAGTACGTCAAGGTCACCGGCGATGCCGACCTGTTGTTCAGGCACGGCGCCGAACTGCTGGTCGAGACGGCCCGCATGTGGGCCGGCCTTGGCTTCTTCTCCCAGCGGCATGGCGGTAGGTTCGTCATCCACAAGGTGACCGGGCCTGACGAGTACACCACGGTCGTCGACAACAACCTGTTCACCAACCTCATGGCGGCCGAGAACCTGACCCTGGCCGCCGAAGCGGTGGATCGCGTGCGAGTGGAGTCCCCGCCTGACTTCCGCACCCTGGTCGAACACACCGGCCTGCGCGAGGAGGAGCTGGCGACCTGGCGACGTGCGGCAGAGCGGATGTACCTTCCGTACGACGAGGCCACCGGCGTTCACCTGCAGGACGACAGCTTCCTCGATCAGGCGCCGTGGGACTTCGCCGCGACGCCGCCGGAGCGCTATCCGCTGCTGCTGCATTACCACCCGCTGGTCATCTACCGGCATCAGGTGATCAAGCAGACCGACGTCGTGCTCGCCACGGTGCTGCTGCCCGACCGCTTCACCGCGCACCAGCGACGGCAGATCTTCGACTACTACGATCCGCTCACCACCGGGGACTCCTCACTCTCCGAGTGCATCCAGGCGATCGCCGCGGCGGACGTGGGCAAGTACCGCAGCGCCGAGGAGTATCTCGTGGACGCCGCCGCGGTCGACATGGCCGACACCGCCGGCAACCTCCGCGACGGCGTCCACGTCGCGTCGGCCGGTGGCACCTGGATGGCGGTCGTGTACGGCTTCGCCAGGTACCGCTGGCGCTCACCGCGCGGCCCGGAGTTCTCCCCGATGCTGCCCACCCGGGCCCGTCGCCTGCGCTTCCCACTGCGCATCCACGGGTCGGTGCTCGATGTCGACATCGAAGAGCATCGCGTCACGTACTCCGTAAGACATGGAGATCCAGTGACCGCGCACCATTACGGCGAGGAGTTCACCGCCGTCGCCGGGTCGCCGGTGTCCTTCTCGGGTGACTACCACACCCATGATGCTGCGCCAGGCCCTGCACCGTCTGACACCGCGTGAACCGATCTGCCCGCGCTGCGGACCGGTCACGCGGCGGCCGCGGTCGACGGCCTGCGCCACCTCACCGAGGTCGACCACGTCCCGGGCGTGCACGACCTGCGCGTGCACGCCGTGACCTCGGGCCTGCCGGTGCTCACCGCGCATGTCGTCGTCCAGGACGAATGCTTTCAGGGCGGGCACGCACCGCAGCTGCTCGACGCGCTCCAGGCATGCGTGGCCGGCACTTCGACGTCACGGCAGTACATCATTCGCTGAATTCACAATTTGGTGTACTGTGACCGCATGGATACGTTGACGCACGGGCAGGTGCTGGCCCGGTTCGGCCACGCGCTGTCCGACCCGGTGAGGGCCCGGCTGCTGCTCGCGCTGCGCGACGGCCCCGGATACCCGGCCGAGCTCGCCGACCTGCTCGGGACCAGCCGGCAGAACCTGTCGAACCACCTGGCGTGCCTGCGCGGCTGCGGCCTCGTGGTCACCGTGCCGGAGGGGCGACGCACCCGGTACGAGCTGGCCGACGCCCGCCTCGCGCACGCCCTCGGTGACCTGCTGGGCCTGGTCCTCGCCGTCGACCCGGCGGCCTGCCCGGCAGCGGCGGAAGACGGGTGCTGCTGATGGCCGCCCTGCCGCTGCTCCCGATCGGCCGCGGCGGCCCCACGGCGGCCAGGCGCGCGGTGCTCGTCCGGCGGGTCAAGATGTTCGTCGCGGCCACCATCACGTACAACGTCATCGAGGCGGTCATCGCGGTCACCGCCGGAACCACGGCGTCGTCGACCGCTCTGATCGGCTTCGGTCTCGACTCCGTGATCGAGGTGTCCTCCGCCGCCGCCGTGGCGTGGCAGTTCTCCGGCACCGACCACGAACGCAAGGAACGCACCGCACTGCGGATCATCGCCGTGTCGTTCTACGCCCTCGCCGCCTACGTCACCGTCGAATCGGTGCGCGCACTGATCGGCGGCGACCGCGCGGAGCACTCCACGGTCGGGCTCCTCCTGGCGGCGGTGTCCCTGGCGGTGATGCCGCTGCTGTCCGCCGCCCAGCGCAGGGCCGGTCGGGAGCTCGGTTCAGCTTCGGCGGTGGCCGACTCGAAGCAGACGCTGTTGTGCACCTACCTGTCGGCGGTGCTGCTGGTCGGTCTGGCGGTCAACTCGCTGTTCGGCTGGTGGTGGGCCGACCCCCTCGCGGCGCTCGTCATCGCCGCCGTCGCCGTCAAGGAGGGCCGCGAGGCGTGGCGTGGCGACGCCTGCTGCGCCCCAGCCGCTGCCCTGCGCCCCGCCCCGGAGCAGCCGTGCACCGACCGGTGCTGCCAGTGACCGCCGTTGCCGCGCTCGCGCTGTACATCGCCGGGCTCGGGCTGGCGTTCGGGTGGCGCAGCGTCGTGCAGTGGCGCCGCACCGGCGACACGGGTCCGCGGCTCGACGCCGGCCCGCCCGGGTCGGTCGGCTGGTGGGCGAAGCTCCTCTTCGTCGCCGCGCTCGCTCTCGGCCTGGCCGGCCCGTCCGCGGCGCTCGCCGGGCTGCCGCCGGTCTCCGCCCTCGACCACACCGCCGTGCGGTGGGCCGGCGCGGTGCTCGCCGTCGCCGGGGTGGTCGCCACGCTCGCCGCCCAGCTGCACATGGGAGCCTCCTGGCGCGTCGGCGTGGATCCGGGAGAGCGCACCGCGCTGGTCACCGGAGGCGCGTTCACCCTCGCCCGCAACCCGATCTTCACCGCGATGACCGCGACCACGTTCGGCCTGGCCCTGCTGGTGCCCAACGTCGTCTCGCTCGCCGCCGCCGTCGTCCTGCTCGGGTCGGTGCAGCTGCAGGTGCGTGCGGTGGAGGAGCCGTACCTGCTGCGCGTGCACGGCGCCACGTACGCGGCATACGCGGCCCGCGTCGGACGGTTCCTGCCCGGCGTCGGACGGCGGGTCGACCCGTGACACGACAGGGTCACCGGCTCGGGTCGCTGACGGTGTCCGCCGTGCTGGCCGCCGCCACCGTGGACGTGCTGCGCGACCTGCCGTGGGCGCCGGTCACGTGGTCCGACATCTCCGAACCGACCGCCTGACCGGCTACGACAAGGGCTTGCCGCCGAGCTTCGTCAGGATGTCCCGCAGCAGTTCGATGTCGGACTGCTGCGACCGAAGGATCTTGCCCGCGGTCTCACGGACGTGACCCTCCGCCGCCTGTACCGCGGCGATCTCGGACATGTGGATGCCGCCGAGGTGGTGGCGCAGCATCAGCTGGCACCACAGGATGTCGAAGTCCTTGCCGGTCGCCTGTTTCAGTGAGGTGAGGTCCTCGGGTGACGCCATGCCGGGCATCCGCCCGTCGGGCAGCAGCGCCCTGGAACCGCCGGGCATCCAGGCCATCGGCGGCCTGGTGCCGGTCGGCAGGAGGTCCCACTGCACGAGCCAGGTCTGCATGGCGCCGATTTGCCATTGCTGCGTCGCGGCCATGTCGTACCCGACGGTGCGGACCACGGCGCTGTCGGCCCTGCGGAACGCGATCATCGACATCTCGACCGCCTGGCCGTGGTGCAGACTCATGTCCCGGGCGTATCCGGCGTCGACGGACTCGTCACTTGGTGCGCGCAGGATCGGCACCAGCACCCCGACGGCGACCCCGACGCTGAGCAGCAGCACCGCGGCGGCGATGCCGGCGAACCAGCGGACCCGTCCTGGCAGTTGCGTGAAGTTCACGGGTTCGTGCACCGATCTGTGGTGGGGACCGTGGACGACCAGCGTGCCACGACGACGATTCCCGCGCGCACGCCACCCGGCGGAATCTCGGGCGCCGGTCAGATCCTCATCAACGGCGAGTCGGCGACGAAGGCAGTCACCTCGCGCACCTCGGACGAGCGATCGCCTTCGCCCGGATCGCCGTCGGCGGCTGAGCGGGAAGCCGGGTCAGCGGCCCGTCAACCGGGCGGGGATCCGGTCGCGGGCGAACACCTCAGCCGGGGTCTCGGCGCGGCGGATCACCTCGACGAGGTCACCGTTGACCAGCACCGTCGCGGGCCGGGGAAACGCGTTGAAGTTCGTCGTCTGCGTCTCGACGTAGGCGCCGGTGTTGAGCAGCGCGACGAGATCGCCGGGCGCGACGTCCTCCGGCACGGTGACGCCGGCGGCGATGATGTCGAACCCGCAGCTGGATCCGGTCAGGTCGGCCGGCACGCCCGGGGCCGCCGACCCGCGACCGGCGAGGACGAAGGGATAGCGGGCGTGCTCCAGCAGCACATCGGCGAGGAACTGTTCCGTCGTGTCCAGCTCCACCCACTGCCGATCGGGACGCTCGGGTGAACGCCGGACGCTGACCACCCGCGTCAGGTGGACGCCGGCCGGCCCGTAGACGGCCCGTCCGGGCTCCAGCTGGAGCGCGACGCCCGTGCTGTCGAAGCCGTGTTGCCGCATGCCGGCGCGCAGGGCCTGTGCGATGACCTGCGTGTACCGCTCCGGCGACGGCGGCTCCGGGGCGGCTCCGCGACCCGCGACTGCTTGCCCGACGGGACTGCCGCGCTCCGCGTATCCACCGCCGAGGTCGATCTCCGCCGGCCGCCAACCGCCGCAGGCGGCTGAGATCCGCGCGATCTGGCGAACATGATCGCTGACCACGCCGGACCAGGTCGACAGGCTCGTGGTGTGCCGGCCGAGGTGCACATGGGTCCCGACAAGGCGCACGCTGCCCGAGTCCACGATCGAACGCGCCGCCCGTTCGGCGTCCGCCAGGGCGAAACCTGGGCGGTACGCCGCAGCGAGCCCGGCGATGGACTCACCACGGTCGGAGAAGTCGCTCGGCCCGGCGAGCGTTTCGCCGCCCGGACGAAGCCGCAACCGCACGAGGGCCGGTCGGCTCCCGCTGCCGGTCAGTGCCAGGACCGTTTCGACCTCGCGGGGACTGTCGAGCGTGATCCGCACGCCATGCTCGATCGCCAGCCGGATCGCCGCCTCGGACTTGTTGGTGCCGTTGAGCGACACGCGGGCGGGATCGACGCCGGTCGAGAGCGCGGCCCGCAGCTCATGCTCGCCGAAGGTGTCACACCCGACGCCCTCCCCGTTGAGCACATGGCGCAGCGCCAGACAGGTGTTGGCCTTGAAGGCCGGCAGCAGCGCGGCCGGACCGTCGGGCCACGCATCCTCCAGCGCCTGCCTCCACCGCCGGGTCTCACGGCGCAGCTGCGTCTCGGACACCGCGAAGACCGGGGTGCCGAACTCCCGCGCGATCCGTCCGGCGCTCACCTCGTCGAGGAACAGCTCACCATCGCGGAACGAAAGGTGCTCATGCAGCGGCATTCCACGATGATAGTCAACTAGAATTTTAGAGTCGACTTCAAAAGCGGGCCAAACCTAGGGGGCTGCCCCGGGGTTGCCCGGCGCTGGGGTCCTGATCACGTGCAGGACCTGGTTCAGTGCCGTGATCGCGAAGATGTGGGTCAGTCGGTCGTCTGGGTCGGCGATGCTGAACCCGCACCCGAGCCGGGCGGCGGTCTTGTGCGCACGAATGACGGCAGCCAGCCCGGACGAGTCGCTGAACTCGATCCCGGCCACATCCACAGTGACCGCGCGGGCGCCGGCGTCGAACGCCTCCAGCACCGCAGCGTAGAAGTCATCGGCTGCGGCGTAGTCGAGGTGCCCGACGGCGACCAGCCGCACCTCACCGGCCGCGCCGCCGCAGTTCGTGATCGTGAGTCCGGACTGGTTCGCCGGTTGTGGGTTGGTGTGCCGGTCATCGTTCGTGTGCATGGCCCCGTCGTCCCTGCGCTCGGCGGTGAGGCGTCAGCCTAACGCCGCGGCGGCCACGCCGCACGACGACGCAATACCAGGCCGTGCTGCCGGCGCGGTGCGCTGTTTCAAGCAGGCGTGGCGGCTGGCCGGCCACGACGACGACGCACCGAACGCCGCCGACGAGGACCGGGGCTGGGGCGAGATCCTCGCCGCAGCCGCGCTGCAGGGCGCCATCTTCGCGGTCGTCAAGGCGGCGGTCGACCGGGGCGGCGCGGTCGCGGTGCGGCGCACCACCCACTGGCCGACCTGAGCCTGCGCGGCTCTGGCGCCTCCGTCGTCCCGAACGGCGCGGAGGCAGCTCACATCTGGGTGGTGCCGGGCAGTACGTCGACGATGGTGAAGACGCGGTCCAGGGCGGTCAGCCGGAAGATCCGCAGCAGCCGCTCGTGCGGGGCGAACAGCGTCAACCCGCTGCCAGCCTCCTGGTGCAGGCGCTTGTGGACGCCGACGAAGACGCTGAGGGCGGTGGAGTCCAGGAACGCCACTCCGGTCAGATCGACGGTCAGCGCCGTCACGCCGTCGTCGAGGTAGGCGTGCAGGTACTGCCGCAGCTCGGCGCTGGTGGCGACGTCGAGTTCCCCGGTGGCTGCGACCACGGTCGGTGAGCCCGGTGTGGAGGTCACGGACAGCTGCATGACGGGCTCCCAACGGGCACCGGCGGATGGCACATAGTAGCTATCGCGCCGGGCTCGGCGGGGCGGCGCCCAGCGCGATGGTCCTCAGCCAGACTGGGCGCCGCCACTGACCATCTTGTACTCCTGGAGAGCGAGCGGCTCGCCCCCTCCGAGATCCGCTGCCGCCCTCTCGCCCACGAGGTGCTCAGCGACGTGCTGCGCCGCACCCGGGGTACGCCATCGGCCCCCGTCGCCCAACTCGCGACCCGCCTGAACGTCAGCATCTAAAACACGGGGTGCGTGACGTGCTCATCGCCTGCTGTGACGGTCACGGGCGAGCGCAAGGCGCCGTGGGCGAACAGCCGACAACCTCACGACGCCCCCCGATCCGACGATCGGCGACGCTGCATGGACCGGCACGCCGCGTCGCGTACGGGGGGCTCGTTCAGGCGAGGATGCCGCGGCGGCGGGCTTCGGCCACAGCGGTGGTGCGGTTGTCGACCTGCAGCTTGGTGAACACCTGGACCAGGTGGGACTTGACGGTGGCTTCGGTGATGAACAGGGCACGGCCGATGGCCTGGTTGGACAGCCCGTCGGCGACCATGCGCAGGATCTCCGTCTCCCGGACCGTCAGCGCTTGCTGCGGTGATCGGGTGCGTTCGACCAGCCGGGTGGCCACCGAGGGGGCCAGCACGGTGTGGCCGGCGGCGGTGTCGTGCACTGCGGACAGCAGCTGGGCCGGGGTGGCGTCCTTGAGGAGGTACCCGTTGGCGCCGGCCGCGATGGCCGGCAGGATGTCGGCGTCGCGGTCGTAGGTGGTCAGGATCAGCACCCGCGGCGGGTTGGGCAGCCGGCGGATGCGTGCGGTGGCCTCAGCGCCGTCGATGCCCCCGCCCAACTGCAGGTCCATCAGCACCACGTCCGGCCGCAGGGTTCGAGCCTGGGCCACGCCGTCCTCGCCGCTGGCGGCCTCACCGACCACGCTGACAGCCGGGTCGGCGTCGAGTGCGGCGCGCAGCCCGCCGCGCACGACCGGATGGTCGTCGACGAGCAACACGCGGATCTCAGGCATCGGTTGCCTCCCTGCGAGGCACGGTGAGGTTGAGCGCCGTGCCCCGGCCGGGCGCCGAGTCGACCTCCATGCTGCCGCCGACCTCGGCGGCGCGGGCCCGGAGGCCGGCCAGTCCCAGCCCGGTACCGGTGCTGGGCCCGACCGGCAGCGCGGGGTCGAAGCCGATGCCGTCGTCGACCACGTCGAGGCTGATCGACTCGGGCAGGAAGGTCAGCGTCACGTCCACCCGCCGGGCCCGCGCGTGAGTGCGCACGTTTGCCAGCGCCTCCTGCGCACCGCGCAGCAGTGTCACCGCGACCGGGGTGGGCAGGCCTACCGGTTCACCTTCCACGTGCAGCCGGGCGCCCAGGCCGGGCTGGTCGGCCACGATGCGGCCCAGCGCCTCGGGCAGCGACCGGCCGGCCAGCTCGGCTGGGGTCAGGGCGCGTACCAGCCGGCGGGTGTCGGTCAGCGCGGCACGGGCGGCGGTGATCGCGGTGTCCAGCTGGGCGTGCAGCACCGGGAGCTGGGCGGGGTCGGTGTCGCGGGCGGTACGCAGCACCAGGACGATGCCGGTCAGGCTCTGGGTGATCGTGTCGTGGATCTCCCGGGCCAGCCGTTCACGCTCGGCCAGTACCCCGGCCCGGCGCTCGGCTGCAGCCAACTGGTCACGGGCGGCGGTCAGCTCGTCGATCAGCTCGGCGCGCCGGCGCACCTGTTCGGCCAGGTCCCGGTACACCAGGGTGATGACCACGGCGATCGCCGCGCCCACCAGCGGCCCGACCACCGCCGGCGCGTCCAGCCGGCCCCGGTCAAGCGCGATGGCCGCGATGGTGCCGACGGTCACCAACGCCACCACCGGTACCGAAGCGGCCAGCGGCAGCAGCTGGGTGTAGAGCAGGAACAGGGGGAACGCGAGCCACACGAAGCTGACCGAACCGACGGCGAGTACCGCGCAGCCGGCGGTGAGCACCACCAGCCAGCCCGCGGCCTGCCACCGCGCTCGACTCCGCCGGGCCAGCAGCATCCCGACCAGGTACCAGCCGGCGACCCCGGCCGCGCCGACGGCCAGCACCCAGTGCCGCGGCCCCGTCCGCCACGCGCCGGCCACCCCCAGAATCAGCAGGGCGGCAAACAGCACATGCTCGCTACGGCGCAGCAGATCCAGCGCCACCGGCCGTGAGCAGCCATTCGACATGATACTGATCACGTTAGCCGGGCCGTGCGCCCGACCGAAGGGGGTTCACCGTCCGGTGCGCCCGGCCGCGCGGGGACCACCGGATTCCGACCGCGCCGGCTCGGCCACCAGATCCGGTCGCCCACCAGCGCCACCACCGCGGGTACCACGATGCTGCGCACCAGCAGGGTGTCGATCAGCACGCCGAGCCCGACGATGAGTCCCAGCTGGGCCAGCGTGGTCAACGGCAGCACGCCGAGCGCGGCGAACACGCTGGCCAGCACGACCCCGGCGCTGGTGATCACGGCGCCGGTGTGGCCTATCGCCTCGATCACGCCGGTACGGGTGCCGTGGGCGGCGGCTTCCTGCCTGGTGCGGTGGGCCAGGAAGATCGTGTAGTCGATGCCCAGCGCGACCAGGAACAGGAACGCGGTCAGGGGCACGTTGACGTCCAGCGCCGGGAACCCGAACAGCCGTGTACCGACGAACGTGCCGGCCCCGATGGCGGCCACTGCCGAGGCAACGTTCACCAGGACCAGCAGCAGCGGGGCCAGCAGCGCCCTCAGGAGCAAGATGAGCAGCAGCAGCGCCACGGCCAGGATGAGCGGTGCGATACGGAGCAGGTCGTCGCGCAACGCGGCCCGAACGTCCAGGTCCTCGGCGTCTGGCCCGCCCACGAACGCGTCGGCGTCTGGTACCGCGTGCACCGCGGCGCGGAGGTCGCGAACGGTGTTGAGGCTCGCGGTGCCGCCCGGCTGCGCCGAGCCGATCACGGTCAGCTTCACCAGCCCGCTGGTGGTGCCGGACGGGCGCACCGACGTCACACCCCGCACGGTACGCGCCGCATCCGCCACCGCGTCGGCGGCCGAGGCCTTGGCGATGACGGTCAGCGGGGCCAACTCGCCGGCCGGGAAATGGCGGGCCAGCACCTCCAGCCCGGCCGCCGACTCGGACTTCACCCGGAACTGCTCCAGCTGGCTGAGCCCGACCCGGGTGCCGGCCAGCCCGCTGGCCAGCGCCGCCATCCCGAGCAGCGAGGCCACCACGACCAGCGCTGGCCGTCGCGTCACAGCGCTCGCAATCCGCCGCCACACCCGGCCCACCGCCGGTGCGGTACCCGGCCGGGGCACGAACGGCCAGAACAGCCGACGCCCGCACACCACGAGCGCCGCCGGCAGCACCAGCAGCGCGAACAGCAGCACGATCGCCAACCCGGCCGCGGCGGCCACCCCCAGCCCACGCGTGTTGGGCATGGCGGCCAGCAGCAGCGTCAGCAGCGAGGCCACCACGGTGACGTTGCTGGCCAGGATCGCCGGGCCGGTGCCGCGCACCGCCGCGGCCAGCGCCGACCGGTGTTCGCCGGCCCGGTGCAGCTCCTCGCGGTACCGGGAGATCAGCAGCAGTGCGTAGTTGGTGCCCGCGCCGAACACCAGCACGCTGATGATGCCGGCATCGAACCGCAGGTTCGCCACCGCACCCAGCTCGGCCGTCACCGCCGCCGCGACCTGGTCGGCCAGGCCCACCACGGCCAGCGGTACCAGCCACAGGACCGGTGACCGGTACGTGATGAGCAGCAGCACTGCCACGATACCGATCGTCGCCGCCAGCAGCGTGAAGTTCGCGCCGTCGAACGCCGAGGCGATGTCGGCACCGAACGCCGGCCCGCCGGTGATCTGTACCGTCAACCCGGCCGGTGCCGCCTCCCGGACGGTGGCACGCAGCCGTTCGATCGTCTGGGCGACCTGGGCGTTCGGCCGGTCAGCGTCGACCATCACGTTGACCGCCGCAGCCTCGCCGTCGCCGGACACGATCGGCGGCGAGGGCTGCTGATGCATCTGCTGCCCCAGCCGCTGCCCGATGTCGCGGACCGCGGCCAGATCATCGCTGCTCAGCCGGGTGCCGTCGGGACGGGTGAAGACCGCCACCACCGGCGCCAGCTCGTGGTGCGGGAATCGTTCCGCCAACTGCCGCACCCGCGCGGACTCCGACCCGGTCGGCAAACTGTCGGCCGCTCCCGGAGCCTCCGCACCCCGCAGCGCTCCCGTCACGCCGGCCGCGACCACCAGGCCCGCGACCAGTACCAACCATGCGCCCTTCCGGCCGGTCACCAGCCGTGCCAGCCGATCCCACACGCCCGCCATCACGCCCCACCCTCGATTCGCAGTCGGCACAGCAACTGCCTTCGACGCTAAAAGCGCGGGCCAGCCGGTACATGGCGCGAAGGTGGGCGGTTGGAACCCAACGAAAGTTGGAGACCCGATGGCGCCGGCTACGGCACCAGCCGCAGCGTCCAAGACCTCCACCTGCGGAACGCCTCAGCGCGTATCACCGGACGGTGACGATGACCGACTCGGCTTCGCTGGAGACTTGGGTGCGGGCGCTGATGGTGGCCAGGCCGGTGGTGCCGCGCCGAGTCACCTCCCGATGCTGGCCAGCACCAGGGCCCCAGCACCGGTGCTCATGTTGGGCGCGTTGCCCGCCGTCACCGTGACACTGCCGTAATGCCAGCCTTCACAGAACAGCTACGCGTTGTCGAGCGGCGTGGGGTCGTCACCGGGTACCACGCGCTTGGCTGAACACGGCCCCATTCACCACATCACGCCCAAAGTGGGCGAGTCGACACCACTTCCGTGGACGTGACCGTGTCGGTCACGCCAGTAGCCGACGAACGACGACGGAATGGTTCAACTTTTGCATACCAAGAAGAAAGTTTTTGCTATCCCTTCTGTGAGTGCAAGGGCTGAGGGTGCTGGACTTTCGATGCAGAGTTTCGAGCTATGCGAGCGGATCGGCCGGTAGCCCGGCCCAGATCGTGACGGCAGGATGCATGCCGTCACGGAGTGCTGTTGTCCGCCGCAGAAGAGCGCGCGAGAGCCGCTCCTGCCATCACTACGCGTGACATCGTGGCGTGCGCCGCCGGTGCAGCCGCACCGGTTCACTTGGTCTGGCGTGGCCGGTCCTCGTAGCTCCACTTCCAACCTTCACGTGCAGGATTGCGCCGTATCATCAAGTTGTTGCGATACTTTGACTGGACTATTGCAAGAATGTGTCGACGGGTGGAAGTATGACCGGCCAGGAAAGTGAGAGGGGAGTGTCCATATGTCAATCTCACGTCGGAAGTTCGTCACCTCGGTCGCGTCCGGCACCGCCCTCGCCGCGGTCTCCACCGGCGAACTGGTCTCCGCGTGGACAGCGACGGCGTTCGCAGCGAGCCCGCCCGGTGACGTGGTCGGCAAGATCTCCGTCGGCTACCAGGGCTGGTTCGCCTGTATCGGCGACGGTTCGCCGATCAACGCGTGGTGGCACTGGAGCCAGAACAACAACACGCCGCCCTC
Source organism: Dactylosporangium sp. NPDC049742 (assembly GCF_040674675.1). Lineage (NCBI taxonomy): Bacteria > Bacillati > Actinomycetota > Actinomycetes > Micromonosporales > Micromonosporaceae > Dactylosporangium > Dactylosporangium sp. NPDC049742. Next base: position 62,395 of record NZ_JBFANF010000018.1, read on the forward strand.
GCCGTCGAACACGACGATCGTGGCGTGGCCGGACATGCGGGAGTTCACCAAGAAGTACACGACCGCCTACGCCAACCTCGGCAACGGTCAGCCCGCTCAGCTGTTCTCCTCCTACGACCAGCAGACCGTTGATACGCACTTCAAGTGGATGCGCGACTACGGCTGTGACACCGCCGCGTTGCAGCGCTTCAACCCCACCGGCGGCGAAGGCCCGATCCGCGACGCCATGACAGCCCAAGTGCGCAGCGCGGCCGAGGCCTACGGACGCAAGTTCTACATCATGTACGACGTCACCGACTGGACGAACATGCAGTCGGAGATCAAGACCGACTGGACCACGAAGATGTCGGCGTACACGTCCTCACCCGCGTACGCGCGCCAGAACGGTAAGCCGGTTGTGTGTATCTGGGGCTTCGGCTTCTCCGAGCCGAGCCGACCGTTCACGCCGGCGCCGTGCCTGGACGTGGTCAACTGGTTCAAGGCGCAGGGCTGCTACGTCATCGGTGGTGTGCCGACGTGGTGGCGCGCCGGAATCAACGACTCCCGGCCGGGTTTCCTCGACGTCTACCACGCCTTCAACATGATCTCGCCGTGGATGGTGACCCGGGCGAACAGCATCGGGGAGCTCGACTCTTACTACAACAACGTCAACGTCGGCGACCAGGCCGACTGCAACGCCAGAGGCATCGACTACCAGCCGTGCGTCATGCCCGGCACCCTGCATGCCGGCGCCCGCGCCCACGGCGACTTCTACTGGCGACACATCTACAACATGACCCGCCTCGGCGCACAGGGCCTCTACGTGTCGATGTTCGACGAGTTCAACGAAGGCAACCAGATCGCCAAGACCGCCGAGAACGCCTCAATGCAGCCGACGAACTTCGGCTACCCCGCCCTCGACGCCGACGGCACCGCCTGCTCCTCGGACTACTACCTACGCATCACCGCCGACGGCGGCAAGATGTTCAAAGGCCAGACCCCGCTGACCGCCACCCGCCCGACCCAACCCAACGGTGGCACGACACCACCCCCGACCGGGAACCTCGCGCTGTCCAAGCCGACGCAGGAAAGCAGCCACAATCAGACGTTCGTGTCGGCCAACGCCACCGACGGCTCTCAGGCCAGCTACTGGGAGTCGGTGAACAACGCGTTCCCACAATGGGTGCAGGTCGATCTCGGGTCGGTACTCGCGGTGGACAAGGCGGTGCTGAAACTGCCGGCCTCGTGGGGCTCGCGGACGCAGACGCTGTCGGTGCAGACGAGCGTCGACGGCGGCACGTTCACCACCGTGGTGAACTCCGGTGGCGTCGGCTTCAACTCGGGCAACGCCAACACAGCCACGCTCAGTTTCGCGCAGGCCAACGCCCGCTACGTCCGGGTCAACTTCACCGCCAACACTGGCTGGCCCGCCGCGCAGTTGTCGGAGCTGGAAGTGTACGGCCCGGTGACCGGCGGCGACACCCAGCCGCCGAGCACGCCCGCCAACCTCACCTCGACCGGGAAGACCTCCAGCAGCGTCTCGCTGTCCTGGACGGCCTCCACCGACAACGTCGGCGTCACCGGATACCAGGTACGCCAGGGAAGTGCCGTCGTCGGGACGACCGCCGCCACATCGTTCACCGTCACCGGATTGAACCCGTCAACGTCGTACACCTTCACCGTCACCGCCCAGGACGCGGCTGGCAACACGTCCGCCGCCTCGAACGGCGTCACCGTCACCACCGACCCGGCACCCAACACCAACCTGGCCCGCGGGAAGCCCACGTCGGAGAGCAGCCACACGCAGGTCTACGGCTCCGGCAACGCCGTCGACGGCAACCAGGACACCTACTGGGAGTCTGCGAACAGTGCCTTCCCGCAGTGGTTGCAGGTCGACCTCGGCTCGGCAACGTCGATCGGGCGGATCGTGCTGAAATTGCCGGCGTCGTGGGGTGCTCGAACCCAGACACTCTCGGTGACAGGCAGCACGAACGGCACAAACTTCACCACGCTCAAAGCATCCGCCGACTACACCTTCAGCCCGAGCGTCAACACCGCCACCATCACCTTCACCGCCACCGCCACCCGCTACGTCAGGCTCAACTTCACCGCCAACACCAGTTGGCCCGCCGGCCAGGTTTCCGAGTTCGAGGTGTACGCCTCCTGACACCGGCCAGAGGCCATCGACCAAACGCACGGACTGCGTACCGGCGGGGTGCCCAGGTCAGTCGTCCTGGACCTGCCGGTGTGCCGACCCAACGCACTGGTCGGCGAGACGGCGCCCGGCCCTTCGGCCGGCGCCGTTCCGCAGGCCTACGAGGTTCAGCGGAACCCTCCACGAATACCACCACGCCGCATGAGCAGGGCGGATGAGTAGTCGCCAACCCTGCGGTGCCTGGTGGCGCTCGTCTGTGCGGCACGTGCGCACCGGCCACGGTGGTCGGCGCGCACGTGTTCATGGTCGCTCCCGCGGCTCAGTGGAGCAGGTCGAGCCTGTTTGTTGGTGTCGTCGACGAAGTAGACGCCGAGGTTCTCCGGTGCGATGGCGAGGCCGAACAGGGCGCCCGCGCCGAGGTCGTCGAGGGTGCGGAACGCGACCTGCGTCTTCTGGCACGGGTTGGTTTCGACGATGTTCCCGTCTCCGCCGTTGACGGTGAGCACGTTGCCGTTGGGTGCGATTGCCAGCCCGAGTGGGCCGGACAGGTGTCCGTTCTGGGTGATGGTGCGTCCGGTGCCGGCGCTCGTCTTGCGGTCGTCCGCATCCGGAATGGCGGCGATGCGGTTCGCGACGGTGTCGGCGACGTACAGCGTGCCGTCCTTACCCAGGCCGACTCCGGTAGGGCCGATGATCAGCGCATTCGGGTCGGTCTTCTCCGTGAATCCGGAACCGATGGTCGTGATCTTGCGCAGCGTCGGCGGTTTGCTTCCCTCGATCTTCAACTCGAGGCGCAGCACGGTTCCCTGGTTGGTGGTGGCGGGTACGCCGCCGACGATTCCATTGAGGACATTCGTGAGGAACAGGTCGACCGATTCCCCGTCATCGTCCGCGGTCATGTCCCACGGGCCGTTGATGCCATGTCCGGAGAATGTCTCGCGCACCTTGCCCTTGCTGTCGAGGACGATCAGGCAGCCCGCCTGGGCCGTCGCGGAGGTGGAGGATGCCGCATCGGACCACGACGTATCGGATCTTGAGCGTGAAGGTCCTGGCGGGTGCGGAGTTGGATGAGTGATGGAGTGGTCTCCCCAGCGGCGGACGGGCCGATGGCACTGATGGCTGGCCGAGTGATCGGTGTAGGCGGTGGCCGTTGTAAATGCTCGGCGTACTCGGTCAGGACGCTCGTCAGGTGCCGTTCGCCGACGATGAGGATCCGGTCGGTGACTCGCGTCGGACCGTACTGACCCAGCGCTCCGCGAAGGCGTTCGCCCCCGGCGCCTGTGGCGGTGTTCGAACCACGTCGATGCCGGCTGCGGTGAAGACCGCATCGAAGGCGGTGGTGAACTTCGCGTCCCGGTCTCGCAGCAGGAAGGGCAGCCTGTCGGCGTGATGGTCGAGGCCCATGAGCAGGTTTACGGGCCTGCTGGGTGACCCAGTCGCCGGTCGGGTGTGCGGTGCCACCGACGATGTGGACCTGCCGGGTGGCGAGCTCGATCCTGCACCCGGCGATGGCGCCGTCCCGGGCGAGCTGGGCCAACATCTGCAGGATCTGACGCCAACCGCCCCTCGGCACCGGCCTGCCAACAATTCTTGCGTCGTCATTGCCGTGGTCGCGGGTCCGGGTCGGTGGGTGGCGGCGCCGCGTTTCAGGGCGTGCTGCGGAACGCGTCGACTCCGTTGCGCCATGTGGTGTCGACGTCGGCGTGGGGTGGGAATCGATGGTTCAGCTCGAGGATGACCATCCCGTGCGCGAAGGCCCAGATGGCCCGCGCTCGTTCGAGATCGCCGCCTGTTGCGTTGACCAGCGGCATCGCGGCTGCCTCCTCGACACCGGGAGTGATCAGGTCGCGACGTAGGGGCCTTTCGGTCATCAGCCGGTACAGGTTCGGCTGGCGGCAGGCGAAGTCGCGGTACGCGGCGGTGAGGGAGGCGATCGGATCGTCGGACCGGTCGACGGCCCGGGTGAACAGTTCGGCTTGTTCCTCGAAGCCCACTGAGATCAGCGTGGCCTCCAGCGCCTGCTTGTCGCGGACGTGTTCGTAGATCGACGAGGCGCGGATCCCGAGGTGGGCGCCGAGGCGACGCATCGACAGCGCGTCAGGGCCTTCCCGCTCGAGAAGCTCGCGCGCGGTCTGCACAATCTCTCGGGCCCGCGGAGTGAGCTGACTCAGCGCTTGGGACGTCATCGGCCGTCCATGGTCCAAGACCCAAACATTTCGGAGCCAACCAATTCGAGGCCAACACGTGGAGCACGCATCTCACATTGCCCTTTCCGCGCCCACCCTAACGGTGTTAGGTTACCAGCCTAACACCGTTAGGGTCGGGATTTCGGCAGTGATCCCAGCCGAGAAGGAGTACCGATGACTGTTCGTACCCCATCAGTAGCAGTCGGTGCCGTCGCCGGCTCCGGGCGGGTCCGTGGCCGCGTTGCGCAGGCCCTGCTCGTCCTCGCCGCATTGGGCGCCGTCGTCGCGGTGGTCAGCGCGGTCAGCGCCGTCGCGGACGCCGGACCGGCCACGCGCATGGTCGAGACGTGGCGCATGCTCGGCTTCGGCGTCTTCGCCGGCGTGTTCCTGCTGCTGGCCTACCGGCCCCGGCTCTACGCCGGGATCTGGGAGCTTTCCATCCTCAACAAGCTCGGACTGAGCCTCGCCGCGCTGTCCTTCGGAAGCGAGACCGCCGGCGCTCGCGCGGCCCTGATCGCCGACGGTGCGGTCACGCTCATGCTGCTGGCCGCATACATCCTCGCCCGGGGCTGGACGGCATGGTCAGCCGCACGGGCCATGGCGTGACGCAGGTTGATGGGCACCGACATGAGTAATGAATACAGCCGGAGGCATCGGCCAGCGGTCGCCGCTGCGCGGAGAACCCTTCCACCCCGGCCGGCACGTTCGGCCGCCAGCCGGTTACCACCGCATACCGCCACCCGACCTCGGCCGCGACTCGCGCCGCCGCCGCGAACCCGGCCAGATCCTGCTCCCGCACCCGGTCCGCAGGGCGCACGTCGAACAACCACACCCCCTGCCGGGTCACCGCGAGCACGTCCGGCACGTGATCCCGGCGCTGCCCACCCACGGTGAACCGCAGCCGGAACGGCTGACCCAGCACCTGCACCACCTCGCCGGCGAAGTCCAGGACCAGCAGCAGCCGCTGCTTGGCCAGACTCTCAAATCCGTGGTGCCGGCCGGTGCTCACCATGAACTGCAGCCCCGGCCGGTGCCGCTGCCGCGCGCTCCACGCGAAGCGTCGCACTGGCCGCATCACCGCGATGCGGCATCGCGCCCAGGTCCCGCACAGAGCAGCCCACGACGCCCTCGTCCGTACGCCAGGCCACCGTCCACCACCTGGCCCAACCCACCTCCGGCGGCGCGGCGTCAAGCTCCAGCCCAGCAAACAGTTCATCCACCGAACACCCGGCAGACCGCACCGGGCGGAGACCAGCGGTCAATGCCGCAGCATCCTGCATGTTCGAGCTGGCTTGACGCATCGGAGCATCGAAGCACAACACTGAACGATCGCGCACGGCAGAGCCCCATTGCCGGCCCGCGCTAGCGCCGCCGACCCGCTGCGCTGATCAACCGCCCCAGCCGGGGCCACACGACATGATGGCCGAGCATCTGCCGCTCCGAAGCTCGATTTTCGGACGTGCCCCATGGCGGACTCCAGCGGTCAGCCAGCGGTCAGGCAGAACGGGTGACCGGCCGGGTCCAGCAGCACCAGCCACTGGTCGCTGCCCGGCTGGTGGTCCGGCCTGACTGCGCCGAGCCCCAGAGCCAGTTTCTCTGCGGCGTCGAGGTCCTCCACCCGGAGGTCCAGGTGGAGCTGCTGCGGCGCCTCCTGACCGGGCCACTGCGGAGCCCGGTATCCGGGAACCCGCTGGAAGCCCAGGTCGTAGCCCGAACCGGCGGTCAGGGCGACGAACTCGTCGGCGTCGTAGCTCCGCCCCATGCCTGTGAGCTCTTGGTAGAACCGGGCCAGAGCCCGGGGATCGGCGCAGTCCATAGTGACGCCTCGCACCGTCGCGATCGGCATCGTCCACACTCCGTCTCATTCAGGTCCGCGGGCCACACGATGGCCTCAGGTAGTGATCCAACCGAACTGTCGTGGCCTGGCTCCGCTCAGCACCGGTCGCACCGCCGGAGTCGGGCGCCGGTTGACCTGCGCCAGCACGACGGCCGTGGCCGTGAACGCGCTGGCGACCCAAAACGCTCGCGACATCCCGTCGATCGGCACGATCGCCGACGTCGCGACGGTGACCAGCACGGCCAGTCCAAGCGCACCGCCCACCTGCTGCATCGCGTTGAGCAGGCTGGACGCCGCGCCGGACTCGGCCGGCTCGACCCGGGAAAGGATCGACATGGCCAGCGGCGTGAAGACGAGTCCCGCGCCAGCACCGAAGAGCAGTACCGGGCCAAGGCTGCCGTCGGCGTATCCGGAGTCCGACGAGATCTGCGCGAGCCAGACCATGCCAGCGGTGACCACTACACCGCCCGCGGCCGCCAGCCTCGGAGCACCGACACGGGGCAGGAGCCTGACCGCAACCGCGGATGAGGCGAGAAGCAGGATCGTCATCGGCAGGAATGCCAACCCGGTCCGCAGTGCGTCGTAGCCGTGCGTCTGCTGCAGGAATTGGGTCAGGAAGAAGAACATGCCAAACATGGCCGCCGGGAAGAGCACCAGCGTCAGGAACGCGCTGGCGCGCGCCTTATCGGCGAACAGCCGCAGCGGGACGATCGGCTGCTGGACGCGGCCCTCCGCAACGAGGAACAGCCCGAGTAGCGCAACCGCGCCCGCCAGAGCGGTCACGACGACCGGATCACTCCAACCGTCGGTGGCGGCACGGGTCAGCCCGTAGACCAGGGCGATCATGCCGGCGGTCGAGGCGAGCGCGCCCGCGATGTCGAAGTGGCCGGCCCGGCGCGGCGTTTCCTGGACGACCATCGGTGCAATGACCACCATCGCGACTGCGATCGGCACGTTGATGAGAAGAATCCACCGCCACGATGCCCAGTCGCTCAGCACGCCGCCGAGAATCAGCCCCAGCGCCGCCCCTGACGCGGCCACCGCCGTGTAGACCCCGACCGCCCGGGTACGGGCGGGGCCCTCCTCGAAATTCGCCGGGATGAGGGCGAGCGCGCTGGGCGCGGCGAGCGCGGCACCGACACCCTGCACCGTACGGGCGGCCAGCAGGGACCAGTCCGCGGCGGCGATGCCGCCAACGAGTGAGGCGAGGCCGAAGACGGCGATGCCGGTGACGAAGACTCGGCGCTGGCCGAGGATGTCGCCGGCCCGCCCGCTCAGGAGCAGCAGGCCGCCGAAGGCCAGCGTGTACGAGTTCACCACCCACGACAGGCCGCTTGCCGTGAAGCTGAGGTCGGTCTGGATCTTGGGGAGCGCCACGTACACAACGGTGCTGTCCAGCACCATCATCAACGGGCAGGCGGCGATGATCGCCAGGACGGCACCGCGCCGGGATGCGGATGCACCCGTCACCGGTGCCGTGCCGTCAGGCACGGAGGCCCTGCTCGACATGGGCAGTCCCTTCGCGGTCGGCTAAGCTGAGGCTGCCTCGGTAATATATTGAGGCTACCTCGACTTAGCAAGAGGTTGTCGTGAACGCTGCGAATACGCCCCACCGCCGGATGCGTGCCGACGCCCGCCGCAACTACGAACGGCTGCTCGCGGAGGCAGAGATCGCCTTCCGGGAACGGGGCACGGAGGCGTCACTGGAGGAGATCGCGCGCCGTGCCGGGGTCTCGATCGGCGCGCTGTATGGACACTTTCCGACTCGGCAGGCGCTGCTGGAAGCGACGCTCCACGAGAGCATCGACCGGCTCGTCGCCGCCGCAGAGGAGTTGCTCATGCACCCGTCGCCCGGCCAGGCGCTTGCTCAGTGGGCCCACGCGACCGCGGCGCACATGTCCGCCTACCGAGGCCTGGCCACCTCGCTGCTGAGCTGCCTGAAGGACGAGAACAATCCGCTGTACCGGGCGTGCCAGCAGATGACCGCCGCTGGCGAGCGCCTGCTCGATCGAGCGCGCGCGGCGGGTCTTGTGCGTGCCGAGGCCAGCGCCGCGGATATGTTCGCACTCATCAACGCGGCCGCCTGGGCCCGCGAGCAGGTCCCCGACGAGCAGGGCGACCGCCTGCTGGCGTTCATGATTGACGGGCTGCGCCCAGTGCCACCCGAGATTCGCATTCCCGCCGCCCTCGGCCCGTGAGGGTCGGGGGCAGCCCTCTCGTCTCCGCCAACTAGCGCGCAAAGGGCCGCCATCTATCGCGCAAAGTCACAGAGCGCGGAGTGCTGCGACAACGCCACGTCAACGCTAAGATCTCGAACTGACGTTCGATTGCCTGGCTGCAGGGCCGCGTCTGAGCGCGAAGGGCCACAGCGGGACAATGGACCAACGTCGGACACGGGTCCGTCCCGCTGCTCGTCTTCGACGCCTGGGAACACGCCTACTACCTGCAGTACCGCAACGTGCGCCCCGACTACGTCCAGCGCCTGTGGAACCTCGTCAACTGGACCGACGTCACCCGCCGCTTCGATGCCGCCCGCCAGGTGCCCAACCTCCTCGCATGAGCATCCAGACCGTGACCGCCGGCCAGTTCGTCGCCCTGCGCGACGAACTGGCCGGCGTCTATCAGGCCGCATTCAGTCGACCGCTATGGAACGAACCCCCGGGACGGAGCAGGCGTACGTCGACCGGCTACCCCCGAAGCTGGGTCGCCCGAACAGGTGCCTGACCTGATCCTCGTCTCGTCCGGGCAGGGTCAACGAGGGTTCGTGAAGGAGCCTGAGGACGCCGTCGAATGGCAGCCGAGACAGCACGCGACGATCCGCGTTCGCTGCGGCCGCCCTGGCGACGACTGCCACTCGACCCGCACCGAGGACAAGGAGGAGGACGGCCGCCCAGCGCCGCCGACGCCATGCGGACTGCGTCGCGTCGAAGCGGACGCGATCTCCTTTGAACGTGCCGCGGCCTTGCGCAATCGCTCAAACGAAGTTCGGTCAGAGCGCCCCGACCATCGCCACCAGGGTGAACACCACGCTTTCGTGGGTCTCGCCGCTGTCAGAGTCCAAGTCTGCGAAGGCGATCGGTGCCATTCGGGTCGAACTGTGGCGCTCGGTCGCGCCGACTGTGCTGATTGGCATCGAACATAGGCGGTGTTGCTGGGTGTGACTACCGGTGCGGGTGCCGGAAACCCTGTCCATGCAGGTCAGGCCGCATGTCGATATTCGTGAATGATGCCGCCGAGGCGGTCACGTCTACGGATGTCCAGGTGCTTGACCGTGGCCAGATCGGTGACCGGTTCCGGGAGCGGTTGCAGCGGCCTGGCGTTCGAGATGCCGCGGTGGGCTCGATGAGCGTTGTAATGCTGCTCGTACTGGTGTAGCGCGTGTAGCAGGTGTGCTTGGTTCCAGATCAACGTGCGGTCCAGCAGTTCGTGGCGGCAGCTTTGGATCCACCGTTCCATGATCGCATTCATGCGGGGCATCTGGATGCGGCTGAGCACGACCTTGATCCCGGTATCGTCGAGGATCGCGTCGAACAGCGCCGGGTACTTGCCGTCGCGGTCACGGATGAGGAAGCGTGCCCGGCAGCCGGCGTCCTGCAGGTCCATCGCGAGGTTGCGTGCGGCTTGGGCGACCCAGGCGCCGCGCGGGTGGGCGGTGGCGCCGAGGATGCGGATGCGTCGCGTGGCGTGCTCAATGACGGCCAGGACGTACAGCTTGGCCCCGGTCAAGGTGACGGTTTCGAAGAAGTCAGCGGCGATGATGGCGTGGGCTTGTGAGTGTAGAAACGCCGACCAGCTCTCGGAGGTCCGCTGCGGCGCCGGGTTGATCCCGGCCTTGTGGAGGAATTCCCAGACGGTCGAGGCGGCGACCTTGATGCCCAGGACGAGCAGCTCACCGTGGATTCTCCGGTAGCCCCACGAGCTGTTCTCGCGGGCGAGCCGTAGCACCAGCGTTCGGATCGAGCGGAGCGTGGGTGGCCGTCCGGCACGTTTGGGGCGCGAGATCACCGCGTGACGGTGGGCGACCAGATTGCGATGCCAGCGAAGCACCGTCTCGGGGCGCACGAGCAACCTGATCTGGCGCAGAACGTCGCGGGGCAGCCGGTGCAGTAGTGCGGCGAGAAAGGCCCGGTCGGCGGGGGTGAGCCGTACCTTCTCGCCGTGCAGTTGCCGTTCAAGGACCGTGATCTGGTGTCGGAGGGCCAGGATCTCCGCATCCTTGGCACGGTTGCTCATGGGCAGCAGCCGGAGCATCGCGAGGGCGTTGGTCACACCGAGGTACGCGAGTCGTAGAAGCATGATGAGTCATCGTCGCCCAGTGAAGTTCAGCGATCGGAGGCGTGTCACAGCGTCGACAGCGACGAGATTTCGATGCGATGCTCAACCGGCCCCGATCAGGGCGGATGGGGTTTCCGGCACCCGCAGTGTTCCAGGAGTCTGCGGGCGTGGTCGTGACGTGCGTCGACGTGGGCGACCAAGACCGGTAGCAGGGGTTGGCGGACGCGGGTGCGGTCGGCGGTGCGTTCGTTGATCCTGCGGCGGCGGTCGCCGACGCCGCGTAGCCCGTGCGGTGGGATCGGGCATGGCGCGACCCAGGGACCCCTGATGCCCGCCAAGTCAAAAGCGTGCTCTCGTGGGTACCAACCTATCGCTTGATTGGTAGGCTCAGAAGCCGTGCTGGCTCCCTGATTCGCGCCGGGGAGTCGCCTCACTATGCAAGGAGACCTCACGATGAAGGTGCTCGTGGTTGGTGGAACCGGCATGATCGGGGTCCACACTGCCCTCTACCTGCGAGATCGGGGAGACGACGTCACCGTCGCCGCCCGAGGGGCGGTCGATGCGGACTCGCCCGTCGCCGACCTGCCCGTCCTCCGCGGGGACTACACCCGCCAGACCTTCACCCGGGAGGATTTGGCCCCCTTCGACGCGGTCGTCTTCGCCGCGGGGCAGGACGTGCGCCACCTGCCCCGCGACGTTGACGAGACGCAGTTCTGGAGGGAGACCCAGAGCGTGGGGGTGCCGGCCTTCGCCGCGCTCGCCAAGAGCGCGGGTGTCTCCCGCTTCGTCCAGGTCGGCAGCTACTACCACCACCTGCGACCCGACCTGGCCGACTCGAACGCCTACGTCGCCGCCCGCCGCGCCGCCGACGAGGGAGCCCGGGCGCTGGCCGACGACTCCTTCACGGTCTGCACTCTCAACCCGCCCTCGATCATCGGTGCCATCCCCGTCATCACGGCCAAGCGCTACCGCCGCATGGTGTCCTGGGCAGCCGGCAACGAGCCGCAGATCCCCGACCACGCACCGGCCGGCGGCACGAACTACCTGTCGGCCCGGTCCCTGGCCGAGGCGATCGGCGGCGCGCTCGACCGCGGCGCGGCCGGCGCGGCATACCTCGTCGGTGACGCCAACCTTACGTTCGCGCAGTTCTTCCAGTTGCTCGTCGACGCGGCCGGGGGCAACCGCACCATCGCCGAACTCGACGAGCCGCACCCCTTCATGCCCGACTCGATGATCGTCCAGGGCCGCGGCAACGTCCTTGCCTACGAACCCGATCCGGCCGAGACCGCGCTGCTCGGCTACACCCGCGGTGACTGCGAGCGGGCCGTCGCCGAACTCGTCCAGGTCGTGCGCGCGGCGACCGCCCCTGCGGCGTGAGCAGGCTCGACGCGGCCGACCTCGCCGCGCTGCGGGCGCTGTCGGAGACGTATGCCGCGGCCGCCGACGACCGTGACGCGGCCGCGATCGGCGCGCTCTTCGCCCCGGACGGCGTCCTCGTCGTCCCCGACCCGCCGGCCCACCTCGCTCCCCACGTGTCCCACGTCGGCCGCCCCGCTGTCGTGGCCGCGCTCGGGGCACTCGCCGGCACCCTGGCCACGACCCACGTCGTGGCCGGGGCGCGCTACCTGCCGACGCCGGCCGGGGCCCGTGGCCGGGTCCGCGGCACGGCCCACCACCTGCTGCCCGGTCGCGAAGGGCACTCGGACCTCGTCTGGTTCCTGCACTACGACGACGAGTACGCGCGCACCGACGAAGGATGGGCCTTCACGCGCCGTGCGGTGACCATCAACTGGATCGAACGCCACCGGGTCTCCGTGACCAGGGCCGACGAGGAAGGAGCCGGCAGATGAGCGCCAGCCGCAGGCTCGAGGACCAGATCGCGGTCGTCACCGGCGGTGCCCTCGGCATCGGCGGCGGCATCTCCCGCCGTCTCGCCGCCGCGGGTGCCCACGTCGTCCTCGTCGACATCGACGCCGAGGCCGCCGCCGACACCGCCGCCGACATCCGCGGCGCCGGCGGCAAGGTCGAGATCGTCCTCGCCGACGTGCGCACCGCTGACGGTGTCGCCGCCGCGGTCGCCGCCGCTTCGGCCCTCGACTCGGGGCGGGTCGACGTGCTCGTCAACAACGTCGGCGACTTCCGCCCAGCCGCCAAGACCTTCCTGCACTCGACCCCGCAGCAGTGGCAGGCGCTCTACGAGATCAACCTGTGGCACGTGCTCGCGATGACCCATGCGCTGCTGCCCGGCATGGTCGAGCGAGGCCGTGGTGCCATCATCAACAACTCGACCGTCGAGGCCTTCCGGGGTATCCCGGCGTGCGCCCCGTACTCCGCCTACAACGCCGGGGTCAGCGCCTTCACCAAGAGCCTCGCGGTGGAGGTCGCCGGGCACGGGGTGCGGGTCAACGCGATCGCGCCCGACCTCGCCGACACGCCGCAAACGCCGGCGGCGGCGATGCTGCGCGGCCGTGACCCGGAGCTCATCCGCACGTGGATCCCCGTCGGACGCTTCGGTGCGCCCGACGACTACGCCGCCGTCGTGGAGTTCCTCGCCAGTGACGACGCCCGTTTCGTCACCGGGCACACGATCCCCGTCGACGGAGGGACCCTGGCCGCCTCGGGCTGGTACGCGCGGGTGGACCGCAAGGGCTGGTCGAACATGCCCAACGAGGCCTGATCGTGGGTGCGCCCGGACCCACGCAGGAGTCCGGGCGCACGGGGCCGTGCTCAGTCGCGGCGGTCGAGGCCGAAGAGCTCGGCTGCCGCCGCGAGCTGGTCGAGGTACTCAGCCAGCTCGCGGTGCCGCACGACGAGGTTGACCACGGTCGCCCCCGCCTCGCCGATCCGGCCGATGAGGTCCAGCGCGGCCTCCGGGCGGCCGATCGGGTCGAGACGGGCCGGAGGCGTGATGACGACGTCGAACCCGTCCGGCAGGTCGTGCTCGGCGAGCATCCGCGGCAAGGTCTGCAGGTCCGGACCGCGATACGTCACCGGGGCCGGTGCCCACCCGTCGGCCAGGGTGACCGCGCGACGCAGCGCTCGCTTGCTGTGACCCCCAACCCAGATCTGGACCTTCTCCTGGACCGCGTGCGGGCTGATGACCTGCTCGGTGAAGTCGTAGTACTCCCCGTGGTAGGTCGCGAGCCGCACCGACAGCGACGCCCGCAGGGCCCGCAGGGCGTCGTCCGCCCGTGCTCCGCGATCGGCGAAGGGGCGAGCGAGCAGCGCGAACTCCTCCTCGAGGTTGCCGACGCCCACGCCGAGGACGACCCGCCCCCCGCTGAGGTGGTCCAGGGTGCCGTACCGCTTGGCCAGCTCGAGCGGATGGTGCAGCCCGAGCACGAGCACGTACGGCAGGAAGCGGATCCGCTCGGTGATCGCCGCGAGGTAGGAGAACGTCGCGACCGGGTCGTAGAAGCGTTCACCCCGGGCCAGACCCGGTGGCACGCTGACGTGCTCCGGGCAGGTGAAGAACTCGAACCCGAGCCGGTCGGCGGTCGTGAAGACCTCCCGCAGCTCGGCGACCCCGGCCTCGGCCTCCCATGCGGGGCGGGGCCCGGAGTCGGCCAGAACCGGGGAGCTGAGGCCGATGCGCACCCCGCTCATTGGTGCACCTCCGCTGCGCTGCGGGCCGCTCATGCCTCGGGGTCGACAGCGCGGGCGAGGATGTCGCGCCCCTCGTCGGTGCCGTCGAGCTGGCGATTCCAGCGGTGGGTCACCTTCCAGCCCTCGTCGGTGCGGATGAACTCCCACCGGTTGGAGCCCGTGCGCCAGATCCGGTAGCCGTTCTGGTCGGGAGCGTTGAGCACGAGCTGCGAGTAGTTCGTCACGACGGCCCGGTCGCCGTCGACGACGATGTGCGGCAGGCCCATCAGGTGGGCGGCGCCGGCGTGGATCAGGGCCTGGTGCCGCTCACCGTGCACCATGCCGCGCAGCGCGTCGCGGCCGTTGAGCACGACCGGGTACGTGTCGTACACGCCGTCCTCGGTCCACATCTGGGCGGTGACCTCGGCCGAGCCGCTGTCCACAGCCGGGCCGTAGCCGGCGACGATCCGCCACAGGGCGAGCTGGTCCTCGGCGGCGGCGAGGCGCCGCTCGGCCTGCTCAAGACGTGCCTCGAGCAGACCGAGCCGGTCGGGCTGCGAGTCGGTCATGGGTGGGTTCCTTTCGGATCGGGGTGCACGCGGGGTCGATCCGGCTCGGGCCGGTCAGGTTCCGGACGCTGTCGTCTCGAAGCGTTCCGGGGCGAGGTCGCGCAGCGCGGCCATCTGCTCAAGGTGGTGAGCCGGCGAGGTGGCCACCAGGCTCGCGTTGACCGCGGTCGCCCCGACGGCATCGGCCGTGCGCAGGTGCTTTCGGGAGCCGTCCGGGTCCCCGATCGGGTCCAGCGGCGGCATCTGCAGCACGAGGTCGAAGTCGTCCGGGCGCTCCACGGAGGTCCACAGGCGGGTCAGCTCCTGCGGCCCGAGGCCGAACGGCGCCCATCCGGTGCCGTGCGCCACGGCGCGGCGCAGCGAGCGGCGGGTGCGCCCACCGAACCACAGCGGCACCGCGGTGCGCGGGGCGTGCGGTTCGACGACGAAGTCGGTGAAGGTGAACCGGGGCCCCTCGTGGTGCGGCACGGCCCTGCCCCATGCGGCGCGCAGGGCCGTGACCGCCTCGTCCGCGACCGCGCCGCGCTCGGCGAACTCGGCGCCGAGCAGGTCGAACTCCTCCTCCAGGCTGCCGACCCCGACCCCGAGGATGACGCGCCCGCCGCTGAGCAGGTCGAGGGTGCCGTAGGTCTTGGCGAGGGCCAGCGGGTGGTGGTAGCCGATGACGACGATGTTCGTCGCGAGCCGGACGCGGCGCGTCGCCGAGGCGAGGAACGACAGCGTGGCCACGGGGTCGAAGTACGTGCCGCCCCGCTCGACGGCGATCCGGGTGGGCACGGCGACGTGCTCGCTGCACGTCAGGTGGTGGTATCCCAGGTCGTCGGCGGCGCGGGCGACGGCCAGCAGTGCACCGCCGACGTCGGGGCCGGCCAGGACGTCGCGTTCCCAGGCGGCCGCGGTGCGCGGGTGCTGGACGACGACCGGGGTGAGCAGCCCGATGCGTGCGGTCATGACACGGTCTCCGATCCGGCGTCGCTGCGCGTCGCGCTGGTGGTCTCGTCGGTGGGGCCGCCGGCTGCGGGCGGGCCGCCGGCTGCGGCCCTCGTCGGGATGCGCCGGAGGCGTTCGAGCAGCGCGCCGAAGTCCTCGTCGTCGTCCGGGTCGAGCGGCAGCCCGAGCCCGAGCCCGTCGGCGAGCCCGCCGTACGCCCGGTCGAGCACGTCCGGCAGCTCGGCATAGGTGCCGTGCGGGATGAGCGTGGCCAGGGTCTCGTCGTCGAGCGTGTCGGCGAGTCCCGCCCAGCGCCCGGAGGCGGCCATCTCGGCGAGCCGTTCGCCGACCTCGCCCAGGCCGAGCCGGTCCAGCGTCGTGCGGTATGCCGGGGTCGAGAAGAGGAACGCCAGCTCCTGGCGGGCGGCGGCGCGGCTCGCGGCGAGTGCGGCCTGCGTCGGACCGGTGATCGACTTGGACACGACGACGACCCGCGGGATCCCGGCGCGTCCGGCCCGCTCGGCGCCGGCGCGGAGTCCGGGGAGCACGACCGCGCGGAGGTGGCTCGGGTGCGAGTTCGTCGCGTGGGTGACGAAGCCGTCGGCGAACTCGCCGGCCACCTCACAGACGCGCCGGTTGACCCCGCCGGTGTACAGCGCCGGGGGCGTGGTGGACAGCGGGCCGGGGTTGAAGTAGGGCTGGAGCCGGGTGAAGCGGTAATGGCTGCCCTCGTGGTCCAGGGGCGCGCCCGTGGCGAACGCGGCGAAGATCGCCCGGATCGAGGCGAGGTAGTCGCGCAGGTGTACGGCCGGCCGGTCCCACGGCACCGAGAAGCGGCCGACGATGTTGCCGCGCACCTGGGTGGCCAGACCGAGCTGGAAGCGACCCTCGGAGAACCGGGCGAGGTCCCACGCGGCGTACGCGGTCACCATCGGGCTGCGGGGGAAGGCCAGCGTCATGCTGGTGCGCACGGTGATCCGGCTGGTGTGCTCGGCCGCGAGCAGGGCGACCGACAACGAGTCGTGCGTGGTCTCGGGGACGTGCACGGTGTCGAAGCCGAGCCGTTCGATGCGCGCCACGACCGCGGGCACCTCGCGCAGCGCCGTCGTCGGCGGCAGCGTCGTGGCCAGCTCCATCCGGGTGGCGGGTGGCTGAGGCGTCATGGGAGGCGCCCGGCCAGGGCGGCGTCGACGACCTCGTCGCCGCTGACGATCCGGGCGAGCTTCTCCAGCCGCGGCGCGCGGCGCAGGTGCGCCCCGCCCTCGACCGGCAGGCACGCGCCGGTGATCCACGACGACTCGGGACCGCACAGGAAGCGGACCGCGGCGGCGACGTCCTCGGCACGCCCGACCCGCGCGAGGGGCTTCTCGGCGACGGTCGCGGCGGCCAGCTCGGGATCGGCCAGCAGCAGACCCGGGTTCTTCCCGTCGGTGGCCACGATGCCGGGGCGCACCACGTTGACCCGCACCGCGAGGTGGCCGAGTTCGTCGGCGGCGACCCGCACGAGGGCCTCGAGCGCGGCCTTGCTCACCGAGTAGGACGGCATGAACGGGAAGGAGTGCCCGCCCGCGCTCGAGGAGGTACACACGATCGAACCCCCACCGCGCGCGGCCAGAGCCTGTCCGCCGTGTCTGATCGCATGCAGCGCCGTCGTGACGTTGCGCCGGAAGTCGTGCTCGAGGGTCTCGGCGTCAAGGGCGAGCACGGGACGGAAGGTCCCGCCGCCGACCGTCGTGACGACGGCCGTCAAAGGGGTCTCATCGGCGACGCGCACCGCGGCGGCCACGTCCTGATCGAGAGCGGAGTCGCCGACGCTGACCCGCACGGGCAGCGCCCCCGGGGCGGCCGCGGCGATCGTCGTGGCGGCCGCCCGCAGCGTCGCCTCGGTGCGCCCCATGATCGTCACGGCGGCGCCGTCGGTGGCGAGCGCGGCGGCGATGGCCCGGCCGAAGCCGCCGCCTCCGCCGATGACGAGCGCACCGCGGCCGGCGAGCGGACCGCGTGCGGCGGTGGCCGGGTCAGCAGTCGTGCTCACGACGTCACCTCCGCTGCGCTGCGGCGCCGCCGCGAGCCAACACTGCGCCCATGGTTCGCGGCTCCTCCACTACGCTCCGGACCGCTCACGAGGTCGCCTCCGCTGCGCTGCGGCGCCGGCCTGAGCCAAGACTGCGCCCCTGGTTCGCGGCCCGAGCCGCTCCGCTGGCCGCTCACGCCTGCTCCCCCGACGGTCGCCGGAACTTGTCCTGCGTCGACGGGTCGTCCATGAGCACGAAGGTGCCGCTGGCCGTGACGCACGTCAGGTCCCCGATGCGCAGCTCGCCGGAGCTGCGCACCTTGCGCCCGTCGCGCCCGTCGTGCCGGGCCAGGATCGTGATCGTCGAGCCGACGGGGATGGCCGCGTGGAAGGAGACGTCGAGCCCGACCGTCACGGAGGCGTACCCGGCGCGGGCGTTGGCGATGCCGAGGGCGTGGTCCATCAGCATGGCCGAGGTGCCGCCGTGCACGTGCCCCGGGGGTCCCTGGAAGGCCAGCCCCAGCGTGACCTCGCCGCGCACTGAGCCGTCCGGCTCGACCCAGAGGCTCACCGGCGGCGACAGCGGGTTCTCGGTGCCGCCGGTGGGGTCGAAACGCCCCGGGCCGGGCTGGCGCCACATCGTCGCGATCCGCTCGGCAAGGCCCGGGGCGTGGGCGTCGATCCGGGCGGTGAGCGCGTCGAGGTCGGCCACGATCCGGTCGGCGTCGCCGTCGACGGCCGCGCCCGCGCGGGTGATCGCGTCGACGAGCCGGCGGGTGGCTGCGGCGACCGCATCGATGCCGCAATCGCGGGGCTGTGCCGTGGCGAGGGTTACTTCCACCGGGCGGGCTCCTTCGGGCAATCTAGTCAACCAAGCGCTTGCTTGACTACACCCTAGCGACCCGGTGGTGTGCTGACAACGGTCGCGCCGCGGCATCGCCGCCCCACTGGTCGCGGTGGTGCCGCGCCCATTGACGCGCTCCGCGACTCCCCCTATGGTTGCCCAAACGAGCGCTTGGTTGGCTCGTGATGTAGCCTGGCGCCGGCAGCCCTCGGGGCACCGACGAGCTCCCACCGATGAGCTCCAGGCATGCACACCACGCGGCCGACGCCATCCGTCACTGGCCGCACCACCGCGCCCTCACGGCCGCCGCCGAGCGACCGGCCGCAACCCCGCCATCCGGGACCCCGCCGCGGCCGCGGCGCGCTCCCGGCTCGGACCGCAGGTCCGGAAAGGAAGACCGTGTCTCGTCTTGCATACCGCCGGCGCCTCGCCGTGGCCGTCACTGCGCTCGCCACCCTCGCCGTCGGAGCCTGCTCCGGCGACGCGGCGGGCGACCCCAGCGCCGCGACCGGTGAGATCGACCCCAGCGCCGTCCTACGGGTCACGGCCTCGTCGCCGTTCCAGAATCTCGACCCGGCCCAACTGGCTCCCGGCGGTTACCCGTACCTCACGCTGATCTACGACCGGCTCACCATGGTCGACGCCAAGGACAACATCGTCCCCGGCCTGGCAACCTTGTGGACCTTCGCCGCGGACGGCTCCTACCTCGAGCTCGCCCTGCGCAACGACGTCACCTTCCACGACGGGACGCCGTTCGACGCCAACGCCGTCAAGGTGAACATCGAGCGCGGTCAGACGCTGCCGGCGAGCACCGTCAAGCAGGACCTCGCCGACATCACCGGCGTCACCGTCGTGGACGCGCACACCGCGCGCCTGAACCTCAAGCCGGGCGCCGGCGCGGTGCTCCCGTCGGCCCTGGCCACCGCCGCCGGCATGATGGTCTCGCCCAAGGCGATCGCCGACGGGGTCAACCTCAAGCTCGCCCCCGGCAACGCCGGGTCGGGCCCGTACGTCGCCACCGAGTTCGTGCCCAACGAGAAGTACGTGGTCAAGCGCGCCGCGGGCACCTACTGGGACCCGAACGCCGGGCGCCTCGCCGGTATGGAGATCACCCGCGTCCCGCAGGGCGCCACCAGGATCAACGGCGTCATCAACGGTCAGACCGACCTCAGCTTCGTCTCCTCGGCCAACGAGATCATCGAGGCCCGCCAGCTCGGCCAGGCCGGCCAGCTCAAGGTGACCACCCGCCCGTTCCGCAACGTCCTGGGCATCCTGCTGCGCGCCAACAAGGGCGACCTCAAGGACAAGCGGGTCCGTGAGGCAATCGCGCGCTCGGTCGACCCGGCCGCCATCAAGGCGCTCTTCGCCGACACGTGCACGCCCACCCGCAGCATCTACCCGGGCAGCCCGTGGGAGGACCCGGCGGCGAAGTACCCGTACGAGTTCGACCTGGCCAAGGCCAAGGCGCTCATCGCCGAGGTGGGCGGGGCCAAGGTGTCGATCAGCTTCTCCGCCGGCACCAACACCGAGCAGCCCGCCACCGCCATCCAGGCCGCCATGTCCCAGGCCGGCATCAACGCCACGCTCAACCCGACGCCGAACTCCGAGACCGAGGCCCGCTTCATCGCCGGCGACTTCGAGCTCGAGGTGTCCAACACCTTCAACCCGCGCATCGACCCGGCGGGGACGGTGAACAACTACCTCACCGGCAACTACAAGCTCGCCACCGACCCCGAGGCCATCGCCCCGATCGCGGCCAAGGCCGCCGACCCCCGCTCCAGCGTCGAGGAGCGCGCCAAGCAGTACCACCAGCTGTGGGACCAGCTGTTCAGCGAGGCGTGGTTCATCCCGATCTGCAACCTCACCAACGCCACCGTCGCCTCCCCGAAGGTGGTCGGGGCCGAGCAGCTGCCGTGGACCAATCTCGGCCTGTTCGACCTGCGCACCGTCGCGATGACGAAGCGCTGAGCGCCCGGACCCCACCCGTCGGCCGGCCGGTCGCCCGCCGCGACCGGCCGGCCCGAAGAAAGGTAGCCAGAGCCAGTGACCCGCCCCGCCGCAGCCGCCCCTCTCCTGGTTGCGCTGTCCCGCGCGCTCGAGCGGCAGCCTGACCTCGCCCTCACCCTCGCCGGCACCCCGTTCACCGTGGCCGAGCTCGATGCCGCGGCGCGCCGCCTCGCCGGGTTCCTCGCCGACCGTGTCGCCCCCGGCGACCGCGTCGTCGTCCTCGCCCGCAACGGCCGGCTGGCCCTGCTCGCCTGGTGGGCGACGACGCTCCGCGGCGGATTCGTCGTCCCGCTCAACACGAGCAACCGCGGCCCCATCCTGGCCCACCAGGTGCACGACGCCGATCCGATCGCGATGATCCTCGAGGACGAGTTCGTGCCCGTCATGGACGACGCCCTCGCCGGCACCGGGCTGCGGGTGCCGGTCCTCGTCGGCGCCGCCGAGGCCGGCCGGCCGTCCGCAGGCCCGGTGCCCGCCTGGGCCACCGAGGTCATCGACTTCGACGCCGCCGTCGCCGAGGGCTCGGCGTTGTCGACGACCCCGGACCTCGACGCGTACGCCACCAGCCACCTCATCTACACGGCCGGCACGACCGGACCGTCCAAGGCGTGCATGGTCAGCCACGGCTTCGCGGCGAACATGGCCCGGCAGATGCACGAGAACCTCGAGCGCCGGGCCGGCGACGTCCTGTGGTCGGCGATGCCGCTGTTCCACATGGCCGCGGTCGGGCACGTCCTGGGCTCGCTCCAGCTCGGCTCCGCCATGGACATCGCGCAGCGCTTCTCCGTCAGCGGCTTCTGGGACGAGATCCTGCGCTCCCGCGCGACGATGGCCGCGCTCATGGGCTCGATGCTGCCGATGATCGCCGGCGCCGCCGAGTCCGAGGCAGCCCGCAAAGCCTTCGGCCAGCTGCGCGTCGTGTCCGGCTCGCCGGTCACCGCCGACCTCGCTGCTCGCTGGACCGAGCGGTTCGGCGTCGAGCGGGTCGGCTCGGGCGCCTACGGCATGACCGAGGCCAGCCTGATCACGTTCACCCCGCCGGGGGAGTACCGCGCCGGGACCGCCGGCAAGGTCAACGAGTCCTTCGAGGTGCGCATCGTCGACAAGGACGACAACCCGCTGCCCGTCGGCGAGGTCGGCGAGATCGTCGCCCGCCCCACCCGTCCGGCGATCATGTTCAACGGTTACTGGCGCCAGCCGGAGAAGACCCTCGAGGTCTTCCGGGGCCTGTGGTTCCACTGCGGTGACTACGGCCGCCTCGACGAGGACGGCTACCTCTACTTCGTCGACCGCGGCAAGGACTACCTGCGCCGCGGCGGCGAGAACATCTCCAGCTTCGAGATCGAGGGCATCGTGGCGGCCCACCCGGCCGTCGGCGAGGTCGCCGTGCACGCGGTCCCGTCCCCCCTGGCCGAGGACGACCTCAAGGTGACGGTCGTGCCCGCGCCCGGTGCGCAGATCGACCCCGCGGAGTTCTTCGCGTGGCTGCACCCGCGGGTCCCGCGGTATGCCGTGCCCTCCCACATCGAGGTCCGCACCGAGCTGCCCAAGAACGCCGTGGGTCGGGTCCTCAAGCGGGTCCTGCGCGACGAGGGCGTGACCCCGCAGACGTGGAGCACGGACCCCCGCGCCGTCACCGGCACCTCGGGCGCGGCCGGCGCAGCGGAGGTGGCGCCGTGAGCGGCCAGCGGAGCGGCTCGGGCCGCGAGCCAGGGGTGCAGGGTTGGCTCGCGGCGGCGCCGGAGCGCAGCGGGGTGACGTCGTGAGCGCCACCCCGGGCCCGCAGCCGGAGGGGCCGCTGGCGGGCCTGCGCGTCCTCGAGCTCGGAGGGCAGGGGCCGGCGCCGTTCGCGACGATGATGCTCGCCGACCTCGGCGCCCAGGTCGTGCGGGTCGATCCGCCGGGCGAGCCCGACCGGCGGGAGCGCGCGCAGGTCAACGCGATCGACCGGGGGCGCACGACCGTCACGCTCGACCTGAAGTCCGAGGCCGACCGGGCGCTGGTGGACCGCCTGCTCGCCGGCGCCGACGTGCTGCTCGACCCGTTCCGCCCCGGGGTGCTCGAACGTCTCGGCCTGGACCCGGCCGAGCTCACCGAGCGTCACCCGCGCCTCGTCGTGGCGCGGATGAGCGGCTGGGGCCAGGACGGTCCCCTCGCCGCGGCCGCCGGGCACGACCTCAACTACATCGCCGTCTCCGGAGTGCTCGACACGATCGGCCGGCCCGACTCCGGCCCCGTCGTGCCGCCGATGTACCTGGCCGACTTCGCCGGCGGCGGCATGGTGCTCGCCTTCGGCGTCCTGGCCGCCCTGCACGAGCGCGCCTCCTCCGGGCGGGGGCAGGTGGTGGACTCCTCGATGCTGGAGGGCAGCGGACTGCTCACCGTCGTGATCCGCTCGATGCTCGCGCGGGGCGCCTGGAACCTCACCCGTGGGACGAACTACCTCGACGGCGGGGCGCACTTCTACCGGGTGTACCGCACCGCCGACGACAAGTTCATGTCCGTCGCGGCCATCGAGGCGAAGTTCTACCGCACGTTCCTGCTCCCCCTCGGCCTCGAGCCGGAGGACGGGCCGGGGCAGTTCGACGAGTCGGGGTGGGCCGGCTGGGCCGAGCGGATCGCGACGGTCTTCGCCGGGCGCACCCGGCAGGAGTGGACCAGCATCTACGAGGGCGTCGATGCGTGCGTACACCCGGTGCTGGACGCCGCGGAGTCGGCCTCGCACCCGCAGGTGCGTGCCCGGCGGGCCGTCATCGACGTCGATGGCGTCGCCCAGCCGGCCCCGGTGCCGCGCTTCTCGCGGACGCCGGCCGGGATCCCGCGGGCACCGCGGCGCCGCGGTGAGGACACCGACCGGGTGCGCTCGGCACTCGCCACGGACCGCCCCTGGGAAGCCTTGGCCGGGCCTTGACCTGCCTTCGCATCCCACCCTACGATCTCAACCAAGCGCTTGCTTGCTTCGGTTGATCCGTGTTCGACGACGAACGAACGGAACGTCAATGACACCCCAGACCCCGGCAGCCCGAACCTCGGGACCCGCCGTCTTCGCTGACATCGTGCGCGGGCGCACGGGTGACGATCACCCGGGCCTGCTGTTCGAGGGTCGCACCATCACCTGGGGCCAAGTCGTGCAGGAAGCCGCCGACCGCGCCGCCGCGCTGGCCGACGTGCCCCGGCCCGAGGACAGGCCGCTGCACCTGGGTGTGCTCCTGGAGAACACTCCCGACTACGTGTACTGGATCTGCGCGGCCGCGCTGTCCGGCGCCACCGTCGTCGGGATCAATCCGACCCGCCGCGGCGCCGAGCTGGCCCACGACGTGCGGCACACCGATTGCGACCTGTTCATCACCGAGGACCGCCTCGCTGGCCTCGTCGACGGGCTCGACCTGGGCATCCCCGCCGAGCAGGTGCACAACATCGACTCCCCGCAGTACGCCGCCTGGCTGGCCCGGTACGCCGGCGCCCCGATGCCCACCGGCAGCGCCGACCCCGGCGCCCACCTGCTGCTCATGTTCTCCTCGGGCTCGACCGGGGCACCCAAGGCGGTCATCTGCTCGCACGGGCGCCTTGCCGCGGTCTCCGAGGCGCTGCTGACCCGCACCGAGCTGACCCGCGACTCGGTCAGCTACCTGGCGATGCCCCTGTTCCACGGCAACGCCGTCATGCTCAACCTCGGGCCCGCCATGGTCTGCGGCGCGACGATCTGCATGGTCCGCAAGTTCTCCGCGTCCGGCTTCGTGCGCGACGTGCACGAGCACGGCGTCACCTACTTCAACTACGTCGGCCGGGCACTGGCCTACGTCCTGGCCCAGCCGGTCGACCCACGCGACGCGACGAGCACGCTGCGCCGCGCCGTCGGCACCGAGGCCTCGGCCGCTGACATCGCCCGCTTCACCCAGCGCTTCGGTGCCGTCGTCTCCGAGGGGTACGGCTCCAGCGAGGGCGTCATGCGGATCAACCGCACCCCCGTGACGCCTGACGAGGCGCTCGGCGTGGCCGTCGCCGGCGCCGAGGTCAAGGTCATGGACGAGGTCACCGGGCTGGAGTGCCCGCCGGCCAAACTTGACGAGACCGGACGGCTCGTCAACGCGGACCAGGCCATCGGGCAACTCGTCGGCGTCGGCATGGCCGCCCGGTTCGAGGGCTACTACAAGAACCCCGAAGCCGCCGCCGAGCGGGTCCGCGGCGAGGACTTCTGGTCCGGCGACCTGGCCTACCGCGACGCCGACGGGTACTTCTACTTCGCCGGCCGCTCCTCGGACTGGATCCGCGTCGACAGCGAGAACTTCGCCGCCGCGTCCGTTGAGCGGATCATCGAGCGCTGGAACCGCGTGTCGGTCGCCCCCGTCTTCGCCGTGCCCGACCCGCGCACCGGCGACCAGGTCATGTGCGCGCTCGAGCTGCGTGCCGGCGCCGGCTTCGACCCCGAGGCGTTCACCGCCTTCCTCGACGAGCAGGCCGACCTCGGCACCAAATGGCGGCCCCGCTTCGTGCGCATCGTCGCCGAGATCCCCACCACGGGCAACAGCAAGGTCGCCAAGCAGGTCCTGCGCCGCGCCGCCTGGGCCACGACCGACCCCGTCTACGTCCGCGACGGCGCGTCCACCGCGTACCGGCCGCTCACGGCAGCGGACGTCAGCGACCTCGAACGGCAGTTCGCCGTCAACGGGCGCACCGCGCTCCTGCCGCCCCCCTGACCCGGCCGGCCCGCCGAACACCGACTGGCGCCCCATGCCCCGAGAGAGGACATGTATGTTCCTGGAGTACACCCCAGCGCAGCGAGAGCTGAGCCGGGAGCTGCGCGCGTACTTCGCGGGCCTGCTCACGCCTGAGGTCCGCGAGGCGCTCGGCGGCACCAACGAGGACCGGCCGGCCTACCGCGAGATCATCCGCCAGATCGGCAAGGACGGCCTGCTCGGACTCGGCTGGCCCAAGGAGTTCGGCGGCCAGGGCCGCCCGCCGCTGGACCAGTACATCCTTTTCGACGAGATCAACCGCGCCCAGGCGCCATTCCCGTTCGTCACCATCAACAACATCGGCCCGATGCTCATGCGCTACGGCACCGAGGAGCAGAAGCGCACCTACCTGCCGGGCATGCTCACCGGCGACGTCATCTTCGCCATCGGCTACAGCGAGCCCGGCTCCGGCACCGACCTCGCCTCGCTGCGCACCAGGGCCGAGGCCACCCCCGAGGGTGGCTGGGTCATCAACGGCCAGAAGGTCTTCACCAGCGGCGCCAGCCAGGCCGACTTCGTCTGGCTGGCCGTGCGCACCGACCCCGACGCCCCGAAGCACAAGGGCATCACCATCCTCATCGTGCCGACGTCGGACCCCGGCTTCAGCTGCACGCCGATCGCCACCAGCGGCATCACCCACACCAACGCCTCCTACTACGAGGACGTGCGCGTCGGCCCCGAGGCCCTCGTCGGCGAGGTCAACGGCGGCTGGCGCCTCATCACCGGCCAGCTCGGTCACGAGCGGGTGGGCCTGGCCGCCATGGGCGGGCGCACGGAGCAGCTGTGGACCGACATCGCCGCGTGGGCCGCCGAGCCCGACGCCGACGGGGTCCGTGTCCTCGACCGGCCGTGGGTGCGCACGCAGCTGGCCCGTGACTACGCGGAGCTGACCGCGATGCGCCTGCTCAACTGGAAGATCGCCGTCGTCGGGGAGGGCCAGAACCCGGCCCCCGCGGCCGCGTCGGTCGCCAAGGTCTACGGCACGGAGACCCACGACCGGGTCTGCCGCAGCCTCGTCTCCGTCGCCGGGCCCCGCGCGACCCGGCGTCCCGGGGCCCCGGACGCCGTCCTCGGCGGACAGCTGGAGGCCTACACCCGCGGCTCCTACATCAACACCTTCGGCGGCGGTACCAACGAGGTGCTGCGCGACATGATCGCGGTCACCGGCCTCGGCATGCCAAGGAAGGGACGGTCCGCATGAGCACTACGACGCAGACCCCGGCCCCCGGCACCACCGACGAGGAGGCCTTCCTCGCCCGCCTGCTCGAGTTCCGCGGCCTCGAGGCCACGTCCACCCGCTACGCTCAGGACGCCGTCAACCAGGCGATGATCCGCCACTTCGTCGAGGCGATGGGCGACGAGAACCCCATCTACGTCGATGAGCAGGCCGCCCGTGACACCGGCCGGGAGGGTGTCGTCGCCCCGCCGCCGATGCTGTCGACCTGGCTCATGGTCGGCTACAAGGCCCACATGGCCGCCGCCGCGGGCGCCGCGCCGGACACGCCCATGGCCCGGCTGCTCGCGATCCTCGCCGAGGCCGGCTACGTCGGGGTCGTCGCCACCAACGACGAGCACGAGTACGTGCGCGAGCTGCGCCTGGGCGACGAGATCAAGATGACCACGGTCATCGAGGACATCTCCCCGCGCAAGACCACGGGTCTGGGCACCGGCCACTTCATCACGACCCTGCGCACCTACACCGACCAGCACGACGAGGTCGTGGCTCGCCAGCGCTTCCGCATCCTGCGCTTCGACCCGTCCGGCGCCAAGCCCGCTGCTCCGGCTCCGGCCGCGGCCGACCCGGCGCTGCGGCACAAGCCGTTCATCCTGCGCGACAACGCCTTCTGGTTCGAGGCCGCCGCCCAGCGCCGCCTCGTCATCCAGGCCTGCACCGACTGCGGCACACTGCGCCACCCGCCCGGCCCGGTCTGCCCCTCCTGCCATTCGTTCGCGTGGCACGAGGTCGAGGCGAGCGGCCGGGGCACGGTGCACAGCTACGTCGTCAGCCACCACCCGAAGGCCCCCGGGTACGACTACCCGCTCACCGTCGTGCTCGTCGACCTCGAGGAGGGCACCCGCCTCGTCGCCGACTTCGCCGGGGACGCCGGCGAGGTCGAGATCGGCCTGCCCGTGCAGGTCGACTGGGTCGACTACGACGAGCACCTCACGCTCCCGCGTTTCCGGGCCGCGACCTCCGTGTCGGAGTCCACCGAACAGGAGAGGAACTGATGGACTTCCAGCTCACCGAGGAACAGGTCACGGTCAACGACCTGGCGCGCGACATCTTCGCGCGCAACGGCGACCCGCAGCGCCTCTTCGACATCGAGGCCGGCCCGGAGCGCTTCGACCGCGTCCTGCACCGCGACCTGGCCGAGTCCGGCGCCCTCGGGCTGCTCGTGCCGGAGGAGCACGGCGGCGCCGGGCTGAGCCTGGGCGATGTCGCGGGGGTCTTCGTCGAGCAGGGCCGCACGCTGGGCACCGTCCCGCTGTGGGAGACCCTCGTCGGCGGCGTCCTGCCGCTGGTGCGCTACGGCGACGCCAAGCAGCAGTCCGAATGGCTGCCCCGCGTCGCCGCCGGGGACGCGGTCCTCACCGTGGCCGTCGACGACCTGTCCGACGCCCGGCCGTACGGCGCCCGCGTCCGCGCGCGGTCCGGCGGTGCGGGAGTCACCCTGAGCGGCACCGCCGTCGGGGTCCGCTCGGCGCACCTCGCCGACGCGATCATCGTCCCGGCCACCGACGAGGAGGGCACGGTCGGGCTCTATCTCGTGCCGACCGCCGGCGCCGGGGTGCGCCTCGACACCTTCGAGCGCACCGACCGCGGGCTCGCCTCCGACGTGCACTTCGAGGGCTCCGCCGCGGAACTGCTCGCCGAGGGCCCCGAGGACGACCGGGTCGACTGGCTGCTGCGCCAGGTCTGGATCGCCCTGTCCGCCCTGCAGAGCGGCATCAGCCAGGCCGCTGTGCGCCAGGCCGCCGACTACACCTCGGGCCGCGAGCAGTTCGGTGTGCCGATCGCGACCTTCCAGGCCGTCGCCCACCAGATCGCCAACTGCCACATCGACACCGAGGCGATGGAGGTCACCTACCTCAACGCGCTCTGGCGCGAGACGACCGAGCGGCCCTCCCGTGCGGCCGTGCACGTCGCGAAGTACTGGGCCGGCGAGGCCGGCGACCGTGTCGCACGCACCGTGCAGCACGTGCACGGCGGCATGGGGGCCGACGTCACCTACCCGATCCACCGCTACATGCTCTGGACCACCCAGCTGGCCAACACTGCCGGCTCCGGGGCCTGGCACCTGCAGCAGCTCGCGGACCTCGTCGACGCGGGGGAGCAGCTGTGAGCGGTACGCAGATCACGATTGAGCAGGTGAGCGTCGGCGACACGCTACCGGAGCTCGAGATCCCTCTGACCCGGACCCTCATCGTCGCCGGCGCCCTCGCGACCCGCGACTACGAGGACGTGCACCACGACCCGGCGCAGGCCGAGCGCCGCGGTACCCCCGACACGTACATGAGCATCAACAACACCAACGGGCTCGTCGGCCGCTACGTCACCGACTGGGCCGGCCCCGCCGCGCGCATGGTGCGCCTCAGCACCCGCCTCGGGGTGCCGAACTTCCCCGGCGACACGATGCGGCTGACCGGTGAGGTCGTCGGCGTCGAGCAGGACACCGTGCGGGTCGCGGTGCGTGGCATGAACAGCAAGGGCGCGCACGCCATCTCCGAGGTGACCGTGCGCCTGCCCCGCGGAACGGAGCAGTGACGTGACGGACAACTTCCTGTCGGGTCGCACCGCGATCGTCGGCATCGGCGCGACGGAGTTCTCCAAGGACTCCGGCCGCAGCGAGCTGCAACTGGCCACCGAGGCCGTCCTGGCCGCCCTCGCCGACGCGGGCCTGAGCCCCGCCGACGTCGACGGCATGACGACCTTCACCATGGAGACCAACCCGGAGAACATGGTCGCCCGCAGCCTGGGCATCCCCGAGCTGAAGTTCTTCTCCCGGATCCCCTACGGCGGTGGCGGCGCCTGTGCCCCCGTCCAGCAGGCCGCCATGGCCGTCGCGAGCGGCATCGCCGACGTCGTCGTGGCCTACCGTGCCTTCAACGAGCGTTCCGGCGTGCGTTTCGGGCAGGGGCCGCCTCCGGCGAAGACCCAGGCCACCTCGGACAACGAGTACCGCTCCTGGGTCAACCCGTACGGTCTGCTCACGCCGGCCCAGCACACCGCGATGTTCGCCCGTCGCTACCTGCACAAGTACGGCGCGACCAGCGAGGACTACGGCCGGGTCGCCGTGCTCGCCCGCAAGCACGCCGCGAACAACCCCAAGGCGTGGTTCTACGGCAAGCCGCTCACCCTCGAGGAGCACCAGGCCTCCCGCTGGATCGCCGAGCCGCTGCACCTGTTCGACTGCTGCCAGGAGACCGACGGCGGCCAGGCGATGGTCATCGTGAGCGCCGAGCGCGCCAAGGACCTGCCGTCCACCCCGGCGTACATCGTCGGGGCGGCCCAGGGACTGGGACCGGACCAGTACCAGATGGTCAGCTACTACCGGGAGGACCTGACCCGGATCCCCGAGGTCGAGCTCTGCGCCCAGCAGCTGTGGGCCCAGTCAGGCCTCGGACCCGCCGACATGGATGCGGCGATCCTCTACGACCACTTCACCCCGTACGTGCTCAACCAGCTTGAGGAGTACGGCTTCTGCGGCCGCGGCGAGGCCAAGGACTTCATCGCCGACGGCAACCTCGAGGTCACCGGCTCGCTGCCGACCAACACCCACGGCGGCCAGATCGGTGAGGCCTACCTGCACGGCACGAACGGCGTCGCGGAGGGCGTCCGTCTCGTCCGGGGCACCTCGACCAATCAGCCCGACGGCGTCCGCAACGTCCTTGTGACGGCGGGCGTCGGAGTACCGACCAGCGCCCTGATCTTGTCCGCGGACGGGTGAAACGCCGGGCGAGCGCCCGGTGGTCACCACCCCACGGATCCCGCCCGGCAACCGCCGGGCGGACACCCCCTCTTGATCAATTCGGCTCGTGTTTGGACGGGTGATATGGGTTTCATCAACAAAACTTGGGAGCGCGTCATCGCGCTGACGGCCGCCGGGGCGCTCGCCATGGTGGCCGGCTGCACCAGCACCAGCCCGACGGACAGCAGCAGCGGTTCCGGAGGCGAGATCGACACATCGGCCGTGCTCAAGTTCGCGTCGGCGGGTCCGTTACGCGACCTCGATCCGGCCCTCCAGACCAGCTACGGCGCCTGGGGCTACCTGTTCCTCGTGTGGGACCGGCTGACCATGCTGGACAAGGACGACAAGGTCGTCCCGGGTCTGGCCAAAGAGTGGAACTTCGTGGACAACGGCAGCGTCCTGGAGCTCAAGCTGCGTGACGACGTGAAGTTCCACGACGGCACGGCGTTCGACGCCGAGGCCGTCAAGGTCAACATCGAGCGGGGCAAGACCCTTCAGGGCTCGACCCTCAAGGGCGACCTTGCCGACGTCGAGTCGGTCGAGGTCGTCAACCCGACGACCGTGCGCCTCAAGCTGGTCAAGGGCAAAGGCGTTCAGCTGCCCGCGTCCTTCACCGGCACGGCCGGCATGATGGTCAGCCCCAAGGCCATCAAGGACGGCGTCGACATCAAGACCAAGCCGGGCACCGCCGGCTCCGGCCCGTACATCGCCACCGAGCTCGTGCCCCAGGAGAAGCTCGTGCTCAAGCGGGCCGACAGCTACTGGGACCCGAACGTCGGCCGCCTCGGCGGCATCGAGCTGCAGCGCGTGCCCGACGCCGCGGCCCGCCTCAACGGCCTGCAGAGCGGCCAGATCGACCTGGCCCCGCTCAGCTCGGCCACGGAGATCGCCACGGTCCAGAAGATCGTCACCCCGGGCAGCGGTCTGCAGAAGCACGAGGTGAAGTTCAAGAACCTCGTCGGCATCTACCTGCGCGCCAACAAGGGCGACGTCAGCAAGCTCGAGGTCCGCCAGGCGATCGCCCACGCGGTCGACCCGGCGGCGATCAGCGCGCTCTTCAGCGGCACCTGCACGCCGACGCGCCAGGTCGTCCCCGAGACGGACCCGAGCCGCGTGCCGAACTACACCTACCCGTTCGAGTTCAGCGTCGACAAGGCCAAGGCCCTGGTGCAACAGGCCGGCGGCGCCAAGGTGACCGTCACCTTCGCCGCGGGCACGAACGCCGAGCAGCCGGCCAACGTCGTGCAGGCGTCGCTGCGGGCCGTCGGTATCGACGCGACGCTCAACCCCGTGCCCAACACCGAGAACGAGCCGCGCTTCATCGCAGGCGACTTCGAGCTCATGGTCGGCACGTCGTGGAGCCCGAAGGCCGACCCGGCGGCGACGGTGAACACCTACCTGCTCAACACCTACAAACTCGCCGCGAACCCCTCGCTCATCGAGGCCAAGGCAGCCGAGGCCGCCAACCCCATGCTGTCGATGGACAAGCGCGCCCCGCTGTACCAGGACATCTGGAAGACGACGCTCGAACAGGTCTGGTTCCTGCCGCTGTGCAACCAGACCGTCGCGAACGTCGCGAAGTCGAACGTCGTCGGCATCGACAACATCCCCATGTCGAACATCGGCATCTGGGATCTGCGCAACATCGCCGTCAAGAAGTAACCGTCGCTCCTGACCACCCGGTGGTGTCGCCGCCGGGTGGTCAGGGCCACCCGCTGTGGCCAGGGCCGGCGGCGACACCCCAGCACGGCCTCGCCGGCACCAGGCCGTGCGGGACTCACACCCCAGGCGCCACCAGGCGCCGCGTGCCACGCTCTGAGCCGAGGTAAGAGATGCTCCGATACGCCGGCAGGCGACTGCTCGCAGCGATACCCCTGCTGTTCTTCGTCCCGTTGCTCGTCTTCGCTCTGATCGAGCTCGCCCCGGGGGACCCGGCCACCATCCTCGCCGGTGACGAACCGACCCCGGAACGCATCGCGGCGATCCGTGAGGAACTCGACCTCAACGATCCGGTCCTGCTCCGCTACATCCAGTGGATCGGCGGTGTCCTGCACGGCAACCTCGGCACGTCCTTCGTCTCGGACCAGAGCGTGACCGACCTGCTGACGCGACGGATGGCGACGACGATGTCGCTGGTGCTCGTCGCGATGATCTTCGCCATCGTGCTCGGGACCGCCCTGGCGCTCGCGGCCACGCTGCGCTCCGGCGGCATCGTCGACCGGGCCGTCAACTGGTTCGCCTCGATCGCGATCGCCATCCCGGGCTTCTGGTTCGGCCTCGTGCTCGTCTCGGTGTTCGCGGTCGGGCTGCAGATGTTCCCGGCGTTCGGCTTCCAGCCGCTGTCCGCCGGCTTCTGGCCGTGGCTGTCGCACCTCATCCTGCCCGGCTTCGCCCTCGGTCTGCTCCCGGCCGCCGAGGTGACCCTGCAGCTGCGCTCGGCGCTCGGGCAGGTCATGAAGACCGACTACATCCTCAACGCCGAGGCCAAGGGCCTGTCGCGCACCAGCGTCGTGTTCAAGCACTCCCTGAAGAACGCGTGCATCCCCGTCATCACCGTCCTCGGCTTCCGCGTCGCGGAGGTCCTCGCCGGATCGGTGACCATCGAGATGATCTACAACATGCCGGGCCTCGGGCGCACCGCCGTCGAGGCCGTGCAGGGGCGCGACGTCCCGGTCCTGCTCGGCTTCGTCCTGTTCAGCACGAGCATCGTCGTGCTCGTCAACCTCATCGTCGACATCTCCTACGGCTACTTCAACCCGAAGGTACGCTCATGAGCGCGAAGCGGACCCCGACGTCCCCGGGGCCAGGGCACGACTCGCACGGAGCCGGCACGCCTGCGGACGGCCTCGCCGGGACCGCGGCCGAGGTGTCCACGGCGGACATCGGCACGGGCGACCCGGAGCCGGCCGCGGCTCCCGGCATCCTCAAGAGCATCGTGCGGCGCCCCACGACGATCGTGGCCGGAGCCTTCCTGCTCGTGCTGACCATCGTCGCGATCCTCGCTCCGGCGCTGGCGCCGCACGACCCCGACGTGCAGAACCTGCTGCTGCGGCTCAAGCCGCCGAGCGCCGAGCACTGGCTGGGGACCGACGACTACGGCCGGGACGTGCTGAGCCGGCTCATCTTCGGGGCGCGGGTCTCGCTGTGGGCGGCGCTGCAGGCTGCGGCCGTCGCGCTCGTGCTCGGCCTGCCCTTCGGCATGATCGCGGGCTACCGCGGCGGCTGGATCGACACGATCCTCACCCGCATCATGGACGCGATCATGAGCGCTCCGTCGCTCGTGCTGGCCATCACGATCGTCGCGGTCCTCGGCTCCGGCATCACCAACGCGATGCTCGCCATCGGCCTGGTCATGGCCCCGCGCTTCTTCCGGGTGGCCCGCGCCGGCACGATGGACGTGCGGCACGAGACCTACATCGAGGCCTCGATCGCCCTGGGGTGCAGCACCCTGCGCACGACGGTGCGGCACGTGCTGCCCAACGTGCTGCCGCCGATCATCCTCGTCATCTCGGTGTCGCTGGGCACCGCCGTCGCGGCCGAGGCGAGCCTGAGCTTCCTTGGGCTGGGCGTGAAGGCCCCCGCGGCCAGCTGGGGCTCGATGCTCTCCACGGCCTCCTCGAACATTCGCCTCGCGCCGTACCTCGTGTGGCCACCCGGCATGATGATCTTCCTCACCGTCCTCGCCTTCACCTACGTCGGTGACGGTGTCCGCCGCGCTCTCGTGCGCACCCGGTCGGGCAACTGACCGGTCCGGCAACAAACAGGAGCTGACATGGCAGGGAAACGGGCGGCCGGCGTGATGGCCCACACCGGGAACGACGCCACCGGCGCGGCGGCGGACCTCCTGCGAGTGGAGAACCTCAACGTCGAGTTCCGCTCCCCCTCGGGTGGGTGGCAGACGACCGTCCAGGACGTCTCGTTCTCGCTGAAGCCGGGCGGGTCGATGGCGCTCGTCGGCGAGTCCGGTTCCGGCAAGACGGTGACCTCGGTCGCGGTGATGGGTCTGACCGGGGCGACGGGCGGGCGGATCGCCTCGGGCCGGATCGTCTTCGACGGCCGGGACCTCACCGCAGGCACGCAGAAGCAGTGGCGGGACCTGCGTGGCCCCGGCATGGGCATGATCTTCCAGCAGCCGATCCGCAGCCTGAACCCGGCCTACACCGTCGGGGACCAGATCGCGGAGTCGGTGCGCAAGCACCTGGGCCTGAACCGCAAGCAGGCCCGGGCACGCGCCGTCGAGATGCTCGAGATGGTGCAGATCCCGCGGGCGGCGCAGCGGGTCGACGAGTACCCGCACGCGTTCTCCGGCGGCATGTGCCAGCGTGTCATGATCGCGATGGTCATGGCGTGCAACCCGCGCCTGCTCATCGCCGACGAGCCGACGACGGCGCTCGACGTGACGGTGCAGGAGCGGATCCTGGAGCTGTTGCGCGACCTGCAGGAGCAGACCGGGGTGGCGCTGCTGTTCGTCAGCCACGACCTCGCGGTGGTGGCCGAGCTGTGCCAGCAGGTGGTGGTCATGTATGCCGGCGAGGTGGCCGAGAACGCGCCCGCCGAGAAGATCTTCTTCAACCCGCGGCACCCGTACAC
The DNA here is from genome assembly GCF_040674675.1 of Dactylosporangium sp. NPDC049742. NCBI lineage: Bacteria > Bacillati > Actinomycetota > Actinomycetes > Micromonosporales > Micromonosporaceae > Dactylosporangium > Dactylosporangium sp. NPDC049742. The sequence goes on from NZ_JBFANF010000018.1 coordinate 97,072, forward strand.
CTCCGGCCTGATCGGGTCGATCCCGAAGCCGGGCCTGAGCACCGACCGGCGGCTGCGCGCGATTCCCGGTGGTATCCCGGCCCCGGGTGCCTGGCCGCACGGGTGCCGGTTCAGCAGCCGGTGCGCGTTCGCCGAGCCGGGCCGGTGCGACGTGGCCCACCCGGGCCTGATCCGTATGGACGGCGCCGGTGAGCACGACGTGCGATGCGTGCGTGCCGCGGAGCTCTCTCTGGATGGAGTGACGGTCTGATGAGCCTGCTCGAGGTCAGGAACCTCACGAAGTCGTTCAGCTCCGGCAGGGACTGGCTCGGCCGGCGTACGAAGTGGTCGCACGCGGTCAAAGGGGTGAGCTTCGCCCTGGAGCGCGGTGAGTGCCTCGCGGTCGTCGGTGAGTCCGGCGCGGGCAAGTCGACGGTCGGGCGCATGGTGCTGCGCCTCATCGAGCCGGACTCCGGATCGGTGACCTTCGACGGGGTCGACGTGCTGGCCACGAAGCCGAAGCAGCTGCGCGAGCTGCGCCAGCGGATGCAGATGATCTTTCAGGATCCGTACAGCTCGCTCGATCCGCGGATGACGATCAAGGACGCGGTCGCCGAGCCGCTTCTCGTGCACACCGACAAGGACCGTGCCACGCGTGAGCGGGAGGCGGCCGAGCTGCTCGACAGGGTCGGCATCGGATCACGCTATCTGGGGCGCTACCCGGCCGAGCTGTCCGGCGGGCAGCTGCAGCGGGTCGCGATCGCACGGGCGCTGACGATGAAGCCGAGCCTCATCGTGTGCGACGAGCCGGTCGCGGCGCTGGACGTGTCGGTGCGGGCGCAGGTGCTCAACCTGCTGCTGGACCTGAAGGAGGAGCTGGGTCTGGCGTACCTGTTCGTCTGCCACGACCTGGCGCTCGTCGAGGTCATCGCCGACCGGGTCATGGTGATGGCGTCCGGTGAGGTCGTGGAGGCGGACACGACGGCGCAGATCTTCGGCAATCCGCAGCAGGAGTACACGAAGAAGCTGCTCGCGGCGATTCCGCTGCCGCTGCCGCGGGACGCGCAGGGCAACCGGCTCGTCGCGCCGGGAAAGGTGGGCTGAACGGTGACCGCTACGACGGGACCGACGCGGACGCAGCTGCTCGCGCGGTTCGCGACGACGACCCGCGACGAGGACATCCCCGCGCCGGTGCGTGACTACGGCAAGCTCGTCCTGCTCGACTCGCTCATCTGTGGTCTGGCGGCGGTGCGGTTACGGCGCAGCCGCATGGCCCAGCAGGTCGCCGCCCGGTTCGGCGGCCCGGCCGAGGCGACGGTGTTCGGGTTGGGGCAGCGGGTCGCGGCGATCAACGCCGTGCACGCCAACGCGGACATGATGAACGCGTTGGATGCGGACGACACCTTCTTCAACTCGGCGCATTTCGCGGTGTTCGGGGTCGCGGCCGGACTGGCCGAGGCCGAGCGGCTGCACGCCGGCGGAGCGAGCCTGTTGCGCGCGAGCATCCTCGCCTTCGAGATCAACGCGCGGCTGAACCTGTCGACCTCCCTCATGGCCTTCGAGGACGGGCAGTTCCGCTGGTCGCCGCTGTCGTCGCACGGGTACGCCTCGATGGGCACGGCCGCGGCGTGCGCCGTGGTCGGCGGCTGGGAGCCGGAGCGCCTGGCGCACGCGCTCGGCCTGATCGCCTGGCTGGCCCCGCCGGCGAAGAACACCTACCTGGCCGAGCGGCGCTCGTTCAACGCGTTCAAGTACGGCCCGTACGGTGCGATCGCGCAGGCCGGGATGCTCGGCGCGGCGCTCGCCGAGGAGGGGTACACCGGCGACCTGGACGTGCTGGACCGCACTCCGGGCTTCATCGAGGCGATGGGCTTCCTCGGGGGTGAGCGGCACGAGATGGTCGCCGGCCTGGGGTCGACGTGGTGGATCAGCGAGACCTCGCTCAAGCCGTACCCGACGTGCCGCTTCACCCATGCCGCGCTCGACGCGATCCGCGCGTTCCCGAACACCCACGGTGTGCCGGTGTCGCAGATCGAGTCCATGGAGATCCGGCTGAGCCCGGCGGCCTACCGGACGTTGCAGTTCCGGGAGCCGGCCCAGCAGATCCCGGACACGCTCGGCGCGCCGCTGGACGGCGCCTTCAACATGCCGTACGCAGCGGCGCTGGTGCTGCTCGGGTACGCCCCGGGTCCGCAGTGGTACGACCCGCAGCGGCTGGCCGACCCTGCGGTGTGGGACCTGGCGCGCCGGATCACGACGGCGCCGGACCCGGTGCTCGACGCGGAGTGGGAGGCCGATCTCAAGGAGCACCCGGGTGGTCAGATCCGCCGGACGCGGGGTGCGCTGACGATCAGGGCCGGTGGCCGGGAGTACGTTGTCGAGTCGGACTTCGCCCAGGGCGACCCGTGGGACGAGGCGACCCGGGCGGACTGGGACTTCGTGGCCGGCAAGCTGGCGACGTTCTGCGACGGGATTCTCGATGCGGGCACGCAGGAGCAGCTCGTCGAGGTGGTCCGGGGTATCGAGGACGTCGCCGACGTCGCCGAGACGTTGTCACCGTTGCTGGCCCGGGCGGCGCAATGAGCCGCCGGGACCGCATCGGTGCGGAGACGAGGTCGTTCGCCTCCTACGGCCGGCCGTGGCTGGTGGTCATCCGTGGGCCGCGCGGGATGGCGTTCGACCGGTTCCTCGTGCGACGGACCGGGTTCTCGCTCGTGTCGTTGCAGTACGCGCTGGCGGGCAGGTTCCCGTACAACCCCACGCTGCTGCTGACGACGGTGGGCCGCCGGTCGGGGCAGCTGCGCGACGCGGCGTTGCCGTACGTGCCGTACGGGCCGGACCTGGTGGTCGTCGGCTCCAAGGGCGGCGGCCCGACGGATCCGGCCTGGGTGGTCAATGCGCGTCACCACGAACTGTGCTGGATCGTCCTGCGGCGCAAGACGATCGCGGTGCGGGCGCGGGTGACCGACGGGGAGCGCGACCCGGAGCTGCTGGCGCACGTCGTGGCGCACAAGCCGAATGTGGCGCGCTACGTTGAACGGGCCGCGGGATTCGGGCGGCAGATCCCGCTCGTCGTGCTGTCCGCCGTGTCGGGAGAGCCGCTGACCCAGGGTCTCAGCCGGTCGTGAGGACGATCCGCCCGACGAAGTCGGAGGCCTCCAGCTGGTCGTGCGCGGCCGCGGCCTGATCGAGCGGGTGCGTGGCGGCGATCGCGGGGGCGGCGGTGACGGCCGAGAGGGTGAGGGCCTCGCACAGCTGGCGGGCCACCGCCTCGGGCCCGGGCCGCCCGATGCCGCGCAGCGTCCAGCCCTTGACCATGAGCCGACCCAGGTGCAGGTGGGCGTGGCTGCCGGCGGTGACGCCGCAGGTGACCAGCCGCCCGCCGGGGGCGAGGATCTTGAGCACGTCGGACCACAGGGTGCCGCCGACCGACTCGACGATGACGTCGGCCTCGCCGCCGGGCAGGGCGGCACGCAGGGCGTCGACGACGTCCGGGCGGTAGTGGTCCACGGCGTCGAGGGCGCCGAGGGCGCGCACGGCGTCAGCCTTCGCCGGGGCGCTGGTACCGATGACGCGCGCGCCCAGGTGGTGGGCGTACTGGACGGCGAAAGTGCCGACGGCGCCGGCGGCGGCCACGACGAGGACCCGGTCGCCGGGGCGCACCCCGGCGAGGTTGACGACCGCGTCGTAGGCGGTGCGTCCGGCGGTGGGCACCGCGGCGGCGTGGACGGCGTCGAGCGCGACCGGCCGTGGGAAACAGTGCGAGGCCGGGACGACGGCGAGCTCGGCGTGGGTGCCGGTGGTCAGCCCGACGACCGCGTCGCCGGGAGTGAAGCCGGTGACGCCGGGACCGGTCCGTACGACGGTGCCGGCGACGTCCCGGCCGAGGATCGTCGGCCCGGTGACCGCCATGCCGTGGGTGCCGCGACGGATGTAGGTGTCGACCCGGTCCAGACTCGCTGCCTGGACCTTCACGAGCACCTGACCGGGGCCGGGCGTCGGGGCCTCGAGCCGGCCGAGACGCAGGCTGTCGGGGGAGCCGGAGTCGAGGACGTAGCTGGCGAGCACGGGGCTCCTCTCAGAGCAGGGCGAGGGTGGCGGAGGCGATGACGTGGTCACCGAGGCTGTTGGTGCCGCGGACGTCGACGGTGACGTGCGTTCCCCCGATGGCCTCGGGCGCTCGTTGCAGGCCGGTGACGACACCGTCGAGGGTGAGGGTGTCGCCGGGGTGATTCTGCGCGGCGAGGCGGGTGCGGAAGTCGACGACGCGAGCTTCCGGCCCGGCCCAGTCGGTGAGGTAGCAGTTGACCAGCGCGCTCGAGCCGAGGATGTTCATGTAGACGTCGCGGGCGCCTCGTTCGTGGGCCGCGTCGCGGTCGAGGTGCACGTCGTTGAAGTCGAAGGTCGCGGTGGCCAGTGCCGCGATGGACAGCTGGGTGACGGGGACCGGCCAAGGGGCGAGGCGCTGCCCGGTGCTCACCTCGGCTGCGGTGCGGGTGCCCGTGCGGCGTTCGGGTCGCGGGGCGGTGAGCACCGGCAGGACCTGGCCGTCGCGGGTGCGTCGGTGGGCCACGACGACCGGCATGCCGTCGTGCACGAGGTCGGGGCGCAGGTCCACGACGTCTGCGCTGAGGCGGGTCCCGTCGGCGAGCTCGGCGGTGCCGACGAGGTAAGGGCGCTCGTCGAGAGGGGCGGCGGCGTAGCCGGGTTGCAGGTGCGCGGTCAGGGTGCCGGTGGTGCCGGCAGGCGGCAGGTCGGCTGGGGCGGCGCCGACCGGGCGTACCGGCCGGGCGAGGCGGTCCCCGGGTGTCGCCGGGACCTCGGTGCGGGTCGCCGGGTTCCAGCGCAGCATCCGCAGGACGACGCGTCCGACCGGCTCGCCCTCGACGGTGCGGTACTCGCTGACGAGGTCGACGAAGTGGCCCTGGCCGAGGCGGGTGGACTTCTGCGGGGAGACCGCGCCGATGGAGGGGAACTGCTCGAGGTGGTCGCCGACGCGCAGCGGGCGCACGTAGGTGTGCTCCGTCTGTACCGCGGCCACCGAGGTGAAGCCGCGCTCGGCGAGGACCTCGTTGACCCGGTCGAGGCTCTCGGCGTGGCGGTGGCTGCGCCGGTTGCCCGGCAGGGTCCACATGTTCAGTGAGGTCGCCGGTGCCACGATGCCGCCCCAGGCGGATCGGGCGGCCCACCGGGGGTCCTGGTAGGCGGGGTTCTCGTCGCCGACGGCGTCGCACCAGATACGGATGGCGGCCTCGGTGACCGGGTCCTTGGCCCGGCGGGGTGGGTCAGCGAGACCGATCAGGGCGTCGAGCCGGGCACGGAAGTCCGCGTCGCTGGCGGTCATGGGGCTCCTTCGCGGACGATACAGTCAACCAAGCGCTTGCTTGACTGTAGGAGGGGGTCGCCCTAGGGTCAAGGCTCAGCGGTCGAACGAGCCGCACCGCCCACCCGTGAGAGGGCCGGAAGTGATCCCGAGCACTCCAGAGACCGCCACCCGCGCGTTCTTCTCGTTCCCGAAGGTGACCGACCCCGCCCGCCACCGCGACTACAACGCGTGGCACCAGCTCGACCACCGCCCCGAGAACCTCGCCCTGCCCGGCGTCGTCCACGGTGACCGCTGGGTGCGCACCCCCGCGTGCGAGCGGCTCGGCAGCTACCCCGACGCCGCACTCGCCGGCAGTCAGTACATGGCGATGTACTGGTTCGCCGAGCCGGCCGCTGACTCGATCCACGAGTGGAAGGACCTCGGCGACCGGGCGATCCACCAGGGCCGGCGACCGGAGCTGGCCTGGACCGAACGGCCGATGACCCGGATGTTCCGCCCCGTCCAGGGCTACGTGGCCCCTCGCGCGCTCGTCACCCTCGCCGCGCTGCCGTTCCGGCCCAACCGCGGGGTGCACGTCGAGGTGAGCCGGGTCGAGACCTCGCAGCACCCCGATGTGGCCGACCTGTCCCAGTTCGAGCACGAGACCCAGGTGCCCGACCTGCTCGCGCGCGACGGCGTCGCGGGCGTGTGGACCTTCCGCAGCGCCCCGAGCGGCAGCAACCCCACCGGGCCGGTCGTGCGGATCCGGCTCATCTACCTCGAGGCCGACCCGGTCGAGTTCACGCGGGCCCTGGCCGCGGACCCGCTGCCCGCCCCGCCCGCGGCGCTCGCCGGCACGGCCACCCCGCTGCTCACCGGGCCCCTGGCCACCATCACCCCCTGGGTGTGGGACTGGTTCGACGAGCCCGCCGCCGCGGCGACGGACAGCGTGGCCCGGGGATGAGCGAGGTCACCGGCCTGCTCGATCGCTACGGGCCATGGGCGCTGGTCGTCGGCGGTTCCGAGGGGGTCGGCGCCGCCTTCGCCGACCAACTGGCCCGGGCCGGCCTCGGCGTCGTGCTCGTCGCCCGCAAGCCCGAGGCCCTCAACGAGGTCGCCGACCGGGTCCGGTCCCACGGGGCCCCGTGCCGCGCGCTCGCCCTGGACCTGCTCGACGCGGACGCGACCGCCAGGATCGTCGAGGCCGTCGCCGATCTCGACCTCGGCCTGCTCGTCCTCAACGCCGGCGCGAACACCTACCGCAGCCGCTTCGTCGAGGCGGATCCCGCCCGGGTCCAGGCCGTCATCGACCTCAACGTCACCCGCCCGCTGGAGCTCTGCCGGGAGTTCGGTGCCCGGCTCGCCGCGCGTGGCCGCGGCGGCATCCTCGTCGTCGGCTCCTCGGCCGGCTACCTCGGCCACGCCGACATCAGCATCTACGCCGCGGCGAAGTCCTTCGCCCGGATCTTCACCGAGGGCCTGTGGCTCGAGCTCGGACAGGTCGGCGTCGACGTGCTGCACCTCGTGCTCGGGCTCACCGCCACCCCCGCCATGGAGCGGGCCGGCCTCGACCTGACCGGCGCAGCCGACCCGGCCGATGTCGCCGCCCAGGGGCTGGCCGCCATGGGTACCGGCCCGGTGCACGTCGTGCGCCAGCAGGCCGAGGTCGTCGCGCGGCGCTCCGCTGCGGACCGGGCCGCCCTGGTCGCCGGCAATTACCGCGGGATGCGCGCGATGCTCGGCCGATCGAGCCCCGACCCGACCTGACGGCCCGGGGCGACGACCCGCACGGACGACTCAGGACCCGCCGTGCGGGTCCGGCTCACCGGCCCCGGGACCCGGGCCGCCGGGCGGCCACGGGCGGCTGACCGGGTCGGACCCGTCGCGGGCTCCCCGCAGCGAGGCGTCGGGGATCGGCCACTGTCCAGCGAGGTCGTCGACCCGCTGCCACTCCGAGACGGTCAGGCGTTCCTGCACCCGCCACTCACCCGCGCGGCGGGTGACGAGGTCGACGTAGCGGAACCCACTGACGATGTTGCCGTGCGGCGGCTCGGACGTGCTGCGCTGCAACGCGATGCCGTACGTCTCGGCCCGGGCCCGGTCCGGCTGCGCCGGGTCGAGCTCGACCAGGACGTTCGTCAGGTAGTGCATCGTCATGGTGCGCCGCGCCACGAGCGCGAAGACCACGTTAAGCGTCGTGTCCCGGTCGGCCACGGTCCCGCCGAGGGTGATCCGGGCGTCCGGATGGAAGGCGCTCGCTGCCAGGTCCCGGTCCATCCGGTCCACCCCGCGCGCGTAGCGCAGCAGGGCCCGCTCGATGGCCCGCTCGGCGAGCAGTACGTCCAGCTCGCCCGGGCCGGACCGGAAGGGCTGGGGGACGCCGGCGGTCGCGGGCAGCGTCGCCGCGGGTGTGGTCGGGCGGGACCGGTCGGTCACGGCGAACTCCTGGAAGTGAGCGGTGGACAACGGGGGAGGTCGGTCATGTCGCGGGCACGGGGTCGCTGTCCCCGCGGCGGCGCAACCGTACGAGCACCGCGGCCGCCATGGCCAGGCACGCGGCGGCGTACAGCAGGAAGGCGGTCGCGGAGCCGAACCACGTGCTCAGCCCGCCGAGCAGGAGGGCACCGAACGGCATACCGCCCCAGCCGAGGAAGTAGAGGCTCATCGCCCGGCCGCGCTGCGCGTCGTCGACGACCCGCTGGACGATCGTCTGCAGGGTCACCATGGTGCCGATGCTGAACGCGCCGCACAGCAGCGCGGCCCCCGCGAGCAGGGGCACTGTCGGCGCCGTGCCGAGCAGTGCGGTGCTGACGGCGAGCAGGCCGAGGATGATCGCGGCGTGCCGCACGGTCGCGATGCGCTTGGAGAGCCGGGCGACGACGAGGACCCCCATGAGCGAGCCCAGCCCGGTCAGGGCCACGAGCATGGGGAAGACCTTGTCCGGGTGGTCCGAGGTCGAGGCCGCCCGGACGGCGAGCTGGGTCGTGAAGGCGCACCCGAAGAACGCGTTCACCCCGACGATGGTCAGGCAGAGGGCGGCCGGTGGCCGCTGCAGGGCGTGCCGGATGCCGGCGCTGACCTGCGCGGTCAGGCTCTCCCGGACCACCGGGACGGCCGGCGGGACGCGACGGGTCCGGATGGCGAACGCGGCCGCGACCGAGGCGAGGCTGAGCGTGGCGTACATCATGAACGTGCCGAGCGCCCCCCAGGCCACGAGGATCAGCCCGGCGACGGCAGGGCCGATGGAGCGGGCGAGGTTGAGCCCGGCAGCCTGGAGCGGGACGGCGGTGCCGAGCGCCTCGGCCGGGACGGTGTTGGCCACGAGGGCCTGGGTCACCGGCGACAGGAAGCTGATCCCGGTGCCGGCGAGGAAGGCGAGCCCGAGCAGCACGGGCAGGTCGGCGATCTCGGCCGCGACCGTCGCCGCGCAGACCCCGGCCAGGACGCTGACCGCCAGGAGCACACCGATCTGCAGCCGCCGCCGGTCGAAGGCGTCGGCGAGCACCCCGGCCGGGATGGAGAAGAGGGTGTACGGCACGAGCAGGCAGAAGAAGAGTGCGCCCATCGTCGCCGGGGTGCCGTCGACCTCGGAGAGCACCGACTGGAAGGCGATGTTGCAGCCCCAGTAGCCGCCCTGCGACAGCACCAGGGTCAGGAGCACGAAGCGGAAGTCTCGGAATCGCAGTGCCGAGAACATTCCCACGTCATCGCCGTCCTTCTGGTCGTTTTCCGCACCCTACCAAGCGCTTGCTTGCATCACCAGTGCGGGTGTGGTTGTCTGGCCGCACCTCGAGTGAAAGGACGTGTGGTGGGCGGCTTCTGCGCAGGACGCACGGTGATCGTGACCGGTGCCGGACAGGGACTGGGCCGGGCCCATGCCCTCGAGTTCGCCCGGCAGGGCGCCGACGTCGTCGTCAACGACATCGACAGCAACCGGGCGGCGGCCCAGGCCGTCGTCGACGAGATCCTCGCGTCCGGCGCCCGAGCGGTCGTCAGCACCGGCGACGTCAGCGACTGGTCCTACGGTGAGCGCCTCGTGCGCGAGGCCGTCGAGACCTTCGGCGGGCTGCACACCCTCGTGAACAACGCCGGCATCAACCGCGACCGGATGCTGGTCAACATGAGCGAGCAGGAGTGGGACCTCGTCCTGCAGGTCGACCTCAAGGGCCACTTCGTGCCGATGCGCCACGCCGCCGCCCACTGGCGGGACGAGGCCAAGGCCGGCCGCCAGGTCGCCGCGCGCGTCGTCAACACGTCCTCCGGCGCCGGGCTCATGGGCAGCGTCGGGCAGGGCAACTACGGCGCCGCCAAGGCCGGGATCGCCGCCCTGACCCAGATCGCGGCCGCCGAGTGGGCCCGCTACGGCATCGTGGTCAACGCGATCGCCCCCTCGGCCCGCACCCCGATGACCGAGGCCGTCTTCGCCGAGGCGATGGCCGCCCCCGAGACGGGATTCGACGCGATGGACCCGGCCAACGTCTCCCCACTCGTGGTCTGGCTCGGTTCCGACGCCGCGCGGGCCGTGACCGGCGCCGTCTTCGAGGCCGCCGGCGGTGAGGTCTCGCTCGCCGACGGCTGGCGCCACGGGCTGGCCGCCACCAAGGGTGAGCGGTGGGAGCCGGAGGAGCTCACCGGCGCGATCGCGGACCTCATCGCCCGCTCCGAGCCGCCGACCCCCGTCTACGGCGCCTGACATGGGTTCGGCGGCGGCGCGGGCCACCGGGGTACCGGTGAGCGACGAGCAGTTCCGGGCCGAGATCCGCGGCTGGCTCCACGAGGCCCTCACCGGGCCGTTCGCCGAGGCCGTCGGCACCGGCGGCGAGGGGCGCGAGCACGAGGCGCACGAGTTGCGCCGCGAGTGGGAGCGTCACCTGGGCAGGGCCGGCTGGATCGGTCTCGGCTGGCCCAGCGAGTACGGCGGACGCCCGGCGACCCTGGCCCAGCAGGTCATCTTCCACGAGGAGTACGCCCGCGCCGGCGCCCCCGGCCGGCTCGGGCACATGTCCGAGCAGCTGCTCGGCCCGACCCTGCTCGCCTTCGGCACGCCGGAGCAGAAGGCGCGGTTCCTGCCCGGCATCACCAGCGGCGCGGACATCTGGTGCCAGGGTTACTCCGAGCCCGGCGCCGGCTCGGACCTCGCCGGGGTCCGCACCCGCGCCGAGCGACAGGGCGACACCTACGTCATCACCGGGCAGAAGGTGTGGACCTCGCTCGCGCACCTGGCCGACTGGTGCTTCGTTCTTTGCCGCACCGACCCCGACTCGACCCGCCATGCGGGCCTGTCCTACCTGCTCGTGCCGATGGACCAGCCCGGCATCACGGTGCGCACGATCACCCAGCTGACCGGCACGAGCGAGTTCAACGAGGTCTTCTTCGACGGAGCCGTCGCCGCCGCCGAGCACCGCGTCGGCGCCGAGGGCGCGGGCTGGAAGGTCGCCATGGGCACCCTGGGCTTCGAGCGCGGCGTGTCCACCCTCGGCCAGCAGATCGGCTTCCGCCAGCGGCTCGACGCCGTCATCGCCCGGGCCCACGACAACGGCGCCTGGCAGGACCCGGCGCTGCGGGACCGCCTCGTCGACGCCTACATCGGGCTGCAGGTGATGCGGCACTCCGCGGTGCTGCTGCTGGCGTCCGCCGGTGAGGGGCTGTCCGGCCTGGAGGCGTCGATCTCCAAGCTGCAGTGGGCGACGTGGAACCGCTCGCTCGGCGAGCTCGCGGTCGACGTCGAGGGGGCCGGGGCGCTGCTCACCGGGCCTGCGTACGAGCTGGACGACGCCCAGACCCATTTCCTCTTCAGCCGCGCCAACACGATCTACGGCGGCTCCAACGAGATCCAGCGCAACATCATCGCCGAGCGCCTGCTCGGCCTGCCGCGATGAGGTGAGCACGATGCCCGAAGTGAACGCCGACCCTCAGCCGGTGGCCGAGGAACTGGCCCAGATCCGCGCCTCCGTCGCCGAGATCCTCGACGAGCAGGCAGACCTGCGCCGTACCCACGAGGTCATGGTCGGGGCGCCGGGCCACGACCCGCAGCTGCATGAGCTGCTCGCGGCTGAGCTGGACCTGCTCGGACTCGTCGTGCCGGAGCACCTCGGCGGGCTCGGCGCCGATGTGGCCGCCGGGACCGCCGTCATCGAGGAGCTCGGGGCCCGGCTCGTGCCCGGTGCGCTCGCGACGAGCCTCACCGCGATCCTCGCCGCCCGGGCCATCGGCGCAAGCGCCGGGCCCCTGCTGGCGCGCGTCGTGGACGAGCAGCTGACCCTGGCCATTGCCATCGCCGAGGACGGCACGGGTTGGGACCTCGAACAGACCGCCACCCGCGCCGGCGGCACCGGCGACGAGTGGGCGCTCACCGGGACCAAGACCCTCGCCGTCGGGGTCGAAGCCGCCCAGGTCGTCCTCGTCACCGCTCGGGACGCGGGCGGTGAACTGGGCGTCTACGCCGTGGACCGGGCCGCCGACGGGGTGGAGGTGCAGACGCACATGACGCTCGACCAGACCCGGCGGCTGAGCACGGTGCACCTCCGCGGGGCCGCCACCACCCGGGTCGATGCCCCCGGCGGCGAGGGCGCCCGGGTGCTGCTCGACCACGTGCGCGCCATGCTCGCACTGGAGTCGGCCGCCGCCGCCCGCGCCTGCCTCGACCTCACCGTCGAGTACCTCAAGGTCCGCGAGCAGTTCGGCCGCCCGATCGGGTCGTTCCAGGCCCTCAAGCACCGCTGTGCCGACCTCGCCGTCGCGGTCGCCGGAGCGAGGGCCACGGCCGACCACCTGGTCACAACGCTGCGCACCGGCGCCGCCACCCGCTCGCACGACGCGGCACTGGCCAAGCTCGTGTGCACCGACACGCTGATGACCGTGGCAGCCGAGGCGATCCAGTTGCACGGCGGCATCGGGTTCACCTTCGAGCACGACGCGCATCTGTTCTTCAAGCGCGGGAAGTCGGCCCAGCTGCTGGCCGGTTCCCCGTCGGCGGTTCGCGCCGAGGTGGCGGCGCTCGCCGGGCTCTGAGCCGGCCGCCGACGTCTACGGCAGGCAGCAGCGCACGACCGAGGGGGTCCGCACCGACGCGCGGACCCCCTCGGTCGTGCCTGCCCTGCGGGCTCAGCCGAGCGGACCGGTGCCGGGCGGCTGGGCGGCCAGGTGACGCGACGGGATCTCACCGCCACCGGCGACGACGATCTCCGTGCCGGTGATGTAGCCGGCCAGCGGCGAGGCGAGCAACAGGCAGGCCGCGGCGACGTCGGCCGGGGTGGCCATCCGCTGCATGGGGATCGTCCGGGCCACGCGGTGCTGTCCCGCCTCGTCGCCGTAGTAGAGGTGCGACAATTCGGTCTGCACGAGACCCACCGTCACCTGGTTGACCCGCACGGCCGGCGCGAAGTCGATGCCGAGGCACTGGGTCAGCATCGTCAGGCCCGCCTTGGCGGCGGCGTACGCGGCGGTGTCCGGGGCCGGGTTGGAACCGGCGACCGAGCCGATGTTGATGATCGTCCCGCCGCCCTGACGCTGCATGACCTCGTTGGCGGGCTGGGCGACGTAGAACGGAGCGAGCAGGTTGAGCGTGACGATCGCCGAGACGAAGCGCGGGGAGACCGTCGCGGTGTCGGCGCTCGGCGCGCCACCGGCGTTGTTGACCAGGATGTCCAGCCGGCCGAACCGGTCCACCGCCGCGGCGACGAGGGCCTTGGCCTGCTCCGGGTCCCGCACGTCGGACTGGACGAAGACGGGCGTGCGTCCGTCGGCCTCGGGCAGGTGCTCGGGCTCGCTGCGGCCGCACACGAGCACCTGCGCCCCTGCCTTGAGGAAGGCGCGGGTGATCTCGGCACCGATGCCACGGGTGCCTCCGGTGACGATGGCGACCTGGCCGGTCAGGTCGACGCCCCCGTGCGTCGCGGGCATGGTGGGGGACTGGGTCATCGGAGCCTCTCAATGATCGTGACGTTGGCCTGGCCGCCACCCTCACATCGTCTGCGGGCAGGAGCCGGACGTCGGATCGGTCGGGTCTGGGCGCCTTGCCGGCGGCGTGGCCGGCATTGCCGCGATGAGTCTAGCAAGCGCTTGGTTGGTCGGCTACGATCCGTTCCTGACGAGTGCCGGCTCAGCGTGAGGAGATGTGCGTGAGTGGCGTGTTGACCACGATCCCCGTCCTGCTGCGGCAGGCCGCGCAGGACGCCGCGGAGGTCGAGGCCCTTGTCGACGGTGCCGTGCGCATGACGTTCGCCGAGCTCGACGCGGCCGTCACCCGGTTCGCCAGGGCCGCGGTCGCGCACGGTCTCGAGCCCGGGGACCGCATCGTCATCTGGGCCCCGAACAGCGCCGACTGGGTCATCAGCGCCCTCGGCGTACTGGCCGCCGGGGGCGTGCTCTGCCCCGTCAACACCCGCTTCCGCGGGGAGGAGGCGCGGCACGCCATCGCCAAGGTCCGGGCCACGATGGTCATCCTCGACGACACCTTCCTGGACGCCAACTACCTGGCCACGCTGCGTGGCGACGGGCCACCACCGGCCGCCGGGCACCCCGTGCCGTCGCTGCCCTCGGTGCGCACCGTTGTCGACCTGTCCGCCGCCGCCGGCCGCGAGCAGGCCGGTGACGGCGTGTTGTCCCTGGCCGACTTCACCGCGCCGGCCGACCGGATCGACCCCGGCGTCATCGACGGACGGATCGCCGCCATCGACCCCGAGGGCGTGGCCGACATCCTGTTCACCTCAGGCACCACCGGCTACCCCAAGGGTGCGATGGTCTCGCACGCCTCGAACCTGCGCGTCGACCTGCAGTGGGCCCGGCTGGTCGGGCTGCGGCGCGGCGACCGCTATCTCATGGTCAACCCGTTCTTCCACAGCTTCGGATACCGGGCCGGCATCCTCGCCTGCCTCCTGATGCGCGCGACGATCTTCCCGGTCGCCGTGTTCGACGTCGAGACCGTGCTGCGCCTCATCGAGCAGGAACGCGTCACCGTCTTCCCCGGCGCGCCCACCATCTACACCACCCTGCTCGAACACCCGGAGTTCGGCGCCTACGACACCAGCTCGGTGCGGCTGGCCGTCACCGGGGCGACGGTCGTGCCGGTGCCGCTGCTGCACCGGATGCGCGAGGAGCTCGGCTTCCGCGACGTCATCACCGCCTATGGCCTGACCGAGACGTGCGGCACCGCGACCGTGTGCCCGCCCGACGCCGACCTCGAGCGGATCTCGACCAGCTGCGGACGGGCGATCCCGGGCACCGAGCTGCGGATCGCCGGTGCCGACGGGCGGACGCTGCCGGCCGGTGAGGCCGGCGAGGTCCTCGTGCGTGGCTACAACGTGATGCTGGGCTACTTCGAGGACCCGGTCGCCACCGCGGAGGTCATCGACGAGGACGGCTGGCTGCACACCGGTGACGTCGGCTGGGTCGACGAGGACGGTTACCTGCGCATCACCGACCGGATCAAGGACGTCTACATGAACGGGGGCTTCAACGTCTACCCCGCCGAGGTCGAGCGCGTGCTGCGCGAGCACCCCGCGGTCTTCGACGTCGCCGTCGTCGGGGTCCCCGACGCGCGGATGGGCGAGGTCGGCAGGGCCTTCGTGCAGACCGTGACCGACTGGAGCGGGGACGAGTCGGTGCTCGTCGACGAGCTCGGGCAGTGGTGCCGGGACCGGCTGGCCAACTTCAAGCGCCCCCGCAGCTTCAGCATCCTGCCGGCCCTGCCACGAACCCCGAGCGGGAAGATCCAGAAGTTCAAGCTGGTCGGGTGAGCCCTGCGCCCACCCGGACAGGTGCCCGGTCACGAACGCGACCGGGCGAGGGTCAGCGCCGGCGCAGCGCTGCCGCGAGGGTCGCGGCCCGGCCGGCGAGGGCGGCCGCCTGCTCGGCGAACGATGCCGCGGTGCGGTCACCACCGCTCATCGCGCCCTGCGCGACCCTGGTGTGCACGCCCTCGACGATGCACGCGGTCTTCCACCAGTTGTAGGCGACGAAGTAGTCGATCCGGGCCGCGTCGGTGCCGGTGGCGAGGCAGTACCGGGCGAGCAGCTCGTCGCGGGTCGAGAAGCCGGGCAGGACGGTGGCCGGGTCGTGCAGCGCACGCGCCGCGTCGCCGGCCTGCGCCCAGTAGACGAGCAGCTGGCCGACGTCGGCCAAGGGGTCCCCGACCGTGGTCAGCTCCCAGTCGAGCACGCCCTGCACCCGCCACCGGCGGTCGA
Source organism: Dactylosporangium sp. NPDC049742 (assembly GCF_040674675.1). Taxonomy (NCBI): domain Bacteria; kingdom Bacillati; phylum Actinomycetota; class Actinomycetes; order Micromonosporales; family Micromonosporaceae; genus Dactylosporangium; species Dactylosporangium sp. NPDC049742. Next base: position 112,540 of record NZ_JBFANF010000018.1, read on the forward strand.
GCATGCAGTTGTCGAGGCGGAAGTCCCCGTGCACGATCCCCGAGCGGGACTGCTCGGGAGCCGTGGCCACGAGGTGCTCGTGCGCGGTCTGCAGATCGGGCAGGTCGCGGATCCTGGTCCGGTGCCAGTTCTCGTGCCAGCGCCCGAGCTGGCGGGTGACGTAGTCACGGCGATGGGCCAGACCCCCGAGTCCGATGACGTCCGGATCGAGTCCGTGCAGGGCCACGAGGGCGTCGACCAGCGTCGGGCCGATGCGCGCGCGGTCGGCCTCGGTGGTGTGCCGCTCGACGTCAGCGGGGCTGCGCAGGACCGTGCCGTCGAGGTGCTCGAGCACGACGAGAGGGGCGCCGGCCACCTCGCCCGTCTCCTCGACGGCGAGCACGCGCGGCACCGGGAGGTGGCCGTGCAGGCCCCGCAGGATCCGCGCCTCGCGCAGCACGTCGTGCGCGGTGGCCGGGTGGTCCCCGAGCGGCGGGCGTCGCAGCACGACGACGTGGCCGGCCGCGTCGGTGGTCCGGTAGGTGAGGTTGGAGCGTCCCCCGGCGATGAGCTCGTGCCGCAGGTTCCCTTGCAGCTCGGGCACGGCGCGGCTGAGCCAGGCGTCGACCCCCGCCGGGAGCCTGGCGGGCCGGGTGGTGCCGCTCGGGGCCGGACCTGTCTGCGCCTGGCCTGCTGCTGTCATGGGAGCGCCTCCTCGTTGTCGAACGAGCGTAGCAAGCGCTTGGTTGGTTTGGGAGTACCGTGCACCTCGACAGACCCGACACCTGAACGCCTGACACCCGAACCGGTAGGAGCCCGATGTCCACCACGATCAACCCGACCTGTGTCAGCGGCATGGCCGCGATGTCCTGGGCACTGCCCGAGGAGATCGCGATGTACCGGCGCACCGGCACCGACCTCGTCGGCCTGCAGTGCGGCAAGGTCGCCGCCTTCGGCGTGACGGCCCTCGGGGACCTGCTCGCCGAGCACGACGTACGGCTCGGCTACCTCGTTCACGGCTTCACCGCCCACCCGGACGACGAGCCGGGCTGGGCGCGGCAGGTCGCGGCGCTGCAGGCCGGCGTCGTCAACGCCCGGACGCTCGGGGCCGACCTCGTCTACCTCACGTCGGGGCCGTCGGCGCACCTGACCTGGGAGGAGGCGGCCGACCGGTTCGCCGAGCGGATCGCCCCGGTCGTGGCCACCGCCCGCGAGCACGGAGTGCGCCTCGGCGTGGAGAACACCCTGCCGGTCAAAGGTGACCTCAGCTTCACCCACACCGCGCGGGACGCCTTCGCCCTGGCCGACCTCTGCGGCATCGGCATCTGCCTCGACCTCTACTGCTGCTGGCAGGAGCGGGGCCTGACCGACCTGATCCGCGAGCGGGTCGCGCAGATCGAGATCCTGCAGGTGTCCGACTTCCGGGTCGGCACCTCGATCTTCCCGAACCGGTGGGTGCCCGGGGACGCTGACCTGCCGATGGCGAACCTGCTGGGGACCGTCCTGCGGGCCGGCTACCTCGGCATCGTCGACGTCGAGCTGCTCGGCCCGGCCATCGAGGCCGAGGGCGCCGAGCCGGCGGTGACCCGCTCGATCACGTGGATGCGCGAGCAGATCGCGGCGGCGCGTCGCTGAACGTTCAGGGCACGTCCGCCCACCGCGGCGGGCGCTTGGCAACGAACGCGGCCGCGCCTTCGGCGGCGTCCGGGCCGGCGAGCAGCTCGAGGGTCGCGATCCGGTTGGCCGCGGCGAGGTCGTGTTCGCGGGTGTCCAGGCTCAGGTGCATGAGCCGCTTGGTCGCCAGCACCGCCGCTGGGGAGTGGGTCGCGATCCGGGCGCCGAGCGTGAGCGCGCGCGGGAGGACCTCGCCGGCGGGGACCACGGCGTTGACCAGGCCGAGTTCATAGGCCCGGGCCGCCGGAAGCGGCTCGGCCGTCAGCCCGATCTCAAGGGCGACGGCGAGCGGCAGGCGACGCGGCAGGTCGGTGCCGCCCTCGGAGGCGGCGATGCCGCGCCCCACCTCGGGTAGTGCGAAGTAGGCGTGCTCGGCCGCGACGACGAGGTCGCAGGCGAGGGCGAGTTCGAAACCACCGCCGACGGCGGGCCCGTTCACCGCGGCGATGACCGGCTTGCGGTAACCGCCGCGCAGCAGCGTCAGCGGGGAGCGGGCCACGTCGACCAGGCGCCCCTCGGCTGCGGCGCGCAGGTCCATCCCGGCGCTGAAGGACAGCTCGCCGGTGCCGGTCAGCACGACCGTGCGCACGCCCGGGTCCGCGTCGTACCCGAGCAGGGCGTCGGTCATCGCCAGGAGGGTATCGGGGTCGAGGGCGTTGCGCACCCGTGGCCGGTTGATCCTGATGACACCCACCGCGTCGACGCGCTCGCACACGACCGTGTCCATCGTTGCATCCTCCTTCGTCTCAGGGCCTTGACCCTTTCCTGCCGGCTGTTAACCTACCAACCAAGCGCTTGCTTCGCCGGTATCGACTGCGGATGTCCGGCACGTGACTCACCTCTCGCACCGCTCGCCACCGCGCTGGAGCAGTGCCCCGACAGACGGAACGACGAGGGACATATGGCCGACAAGACTCTGACCACCCGCGATGTCGTCTCGCGGCTCGAATCCGGGATGACCGTCGGCATCGGGGGGTGGGGCTCGCGGCGCAAGCCCATGGCCCTCGTCCGCGAGATCTTGCGCTCCGACCTCAAGGATCTGACCGTCGTCAGCTACGGCGGGCCGGACGTCGGCCTGCTCTGCGCCGCAGGCAAGGTCAAGAAGGTCGTCTTCGGCTTCGTCTCGCTCGACAGCATCGCCCTCGACCCGCACTTCCGCGCCGCGCGGCAGCAGGGCGCCGTCGAGGTCGCCGAGTACGACGAGGGCATGCTCCAGTGGGGGCTGTACGCCGCCGGTATCCGCCTGCCCTTCCTGCCGACCCGCGCCGGGCTCGGGTCGGACGTGATGAAGCAGAACCCGACCCTCAAGCTCGTCCAGGACCCCTACGGCACCGAGCAGCTCGTGGCCATGCCGTCGCTGCGCCTCGACGTGGCACTCGTCCACATGAACCGCGCCGACGCCCAGGGCAACGGCCAGTTCCTCGGGCCCGACCCGTACTTCGACGACCTCTACTGCCTCGCCGCCGAACAGGCCTTCATGTCCTGTGAGCGGATCGTGCCCACGGCCGAGCTCAGCGCCACCGTGCACCCGGCGACCATCAAGATCAACCGTCAGCTCGTCACCGGCGTCGTCGAGACCCCCAACGGCGCGCACTTCACCTCCTGCGCCCCCGACTACGAGCGCGACGAGGCCTTCCAGCGTGAGTACGTCAAGGCCGCCGGCGACCGGCAGGCCTGGGCCGCCTTCGAGAAGCGGTACCTGTCCGGTACCGAGGATGACTACCAGGCGGCCGTGACCGCCCGAGCCGAGGAGGCCGCATGAGCAGCACCGTGACCGAATCCGCAGACCAGCCCGCGAGCAGCGCCGCCGCTGCCGGCGCGCCGGTGACTCGCGCCGAGTACTGCGCGGTCGCCGTGGCGGAGGCGTTCGCCGGCGACGGTGAGTTCATCGCCAGTGCCTTCGGCACGATCCCGGCCATCGGCGTCCGCCTCGCCCGGCTCACCGTCGCCCCCGACCTGCTGCTCACCGACGGTGAGGCCCGCTTCGTCTCCGGCAGCTGGCAGATCGGCGCGGACCCGCACGCCACCGAGGGTGTCGTCGTCGAGGGCTGGAGCCCGTTCCGCACGATCTTCGACCTCGTCTGGCACGGCAAGCGGCATGTCATGATGATCCCGAGCCAGATCGACGGGCACGGCAACACCAACATCTCGGCCATCGGCGACTACGCCAAGCCCAAGGCCCAGCTGATCGGCGTGCGCGGCGCCCCTGGCAACAGCGTCTACCACCCGACCAGCTACTGGGTGCCCAACCACTCCACGCGCGTCTTCGTCCCGACCGTCGACATGGTCTCCGGCGTCGGCACCGACAACGCCCGCGCCGCCGGCCCGGCCGCGAGCACGTACCACGACCTGCGCCGTGTCGTCACCAACCTCGCGGTCCTCGACTTCGGCGGCCCAGACGGCGCGATGCGCCTGCTCAGCCTGCACCCCGGTGTCACGCTCGAGGAGTTCCGTGCGGCGACCGGCTGTGACGTGCACGTCGAGGACGAGGTCCCGGCCACCCGCGAGCCGAGCGCCGAGGAGCTGCGCCTCATCCGCGAGGTCATCGACCCCCGCTCGCTGCGCGACCGCGAGATCCGCACATGAGCCAGGGATCGCATCCGACGTTGCGCACCCGGGCGACCGACCTGTTCGGGGTGCGGTATCCGATCGTCCAGACCGGCATGGGCTACGTCTCCGACGTACGCCTGACCACCGCGACGGCCAACGCCGGCGGGCTGGGCATCCTTGCGGCGGGCCTGCTGTCCTACGACGAGCTCGTCGTGGCCGTCAGCCAGATCCAGGCCGGCACGGATGCGCCGTTCGGCGTCAACATCCGCGCCGACCAGCCCGACGTCGTCAAGCGCATCGACCTGCTCATCTCGGCCGGAGTCAAGGTTGCCTCCTTCGCGCTCGCCCCCAAGCAGGAGCTCATCGCCAAGTGCAAGGACGCCGGCCTCGTCGTCGTCCCGTCGATCGGCGCGCGCCGCCACGCCGAGAAGGTCGCCGCGTGGGGCGCCGACGCCGTCATCGTGCAGGGCGGTGAGGGTGGTGGCCACACCGGCGGCGTGCCCACCAGCCTGCTGCTGCCCCAGGTCGTCGACGCCGTCGACATCCCGGTCATCGGCGCTGGTGGCTTCTTCGACGGCCGCGGCCTCGTCGCCGCGCTCGCGTACGGCGCCGAGGGCATCGCCATGGGCACCCGCTTCCTGCTCACCAGCGACTCGCCGGTCCAGCCGTCGGTCAAGGACGTCTACCTGTCCAAGACGGTCAATGACACCGTCCTGACCCTGCAGGTCGACGGCGTGCCGCAGCGCGTGCTGCGGGCCGGCACGGTCGAGGCGCTGGAGCGCACCTCCGCTCCCGGCCGGCTGCTGCGGGCGGTGCGCAACGCCTTCGCCTTCCGGAAGCTGTCCGGCGCGCCGTGGGGCGACATGGTCCGGGAGGGCCTGGCCATGCGCAAGGCCCACGACCTGACGTGGAGCCAGGTCGTCATGGCGGCCAACGCTCCGATGCTCTACCGGTCGGCCCTGCTCGAGGGCAGGACCGACGTCGGTGTCATGGCCACCGGCCAGGTCGTCGGGCTCATCGACGACGTCCCGAGCGTCGCCGAGCTCATCGACCGCATCATCGGCGAGGCCACCCAGATCCTTGACCGGCTCGGCGCGCCCGCGCCGGTCGCGTCGATCCCGGCCGCACACGAGGAGGACTAGTCATGGGAGCACTGCAGGGACGGGTCGTCGTCATCACCGGCGCCGGCCGGGGCCTCGGCCGTGAGCACGCGCTGCTCGCCGCCGCCGAGGGTGCCTCGGTCGTCGTCGCCGACACCGGCGCCGCCGCCGACGGCACCGGCAGCGACCCCTCGGTCGTCGAGGCCGTCGCCGCCGAGATCACGGCCGCCGGCGGGCAGGTGCTGGCCAGCACCGCGGACGTCTCCACCACCGAGGGCGCCCGCGAGCTGCTCGCGCTCGCCCGCGACACCTACGGGCGCGTCGACGGCCTCGTCAACAACGCCGGCATCCTGCGGGACCGGATGTTCGTCAACATGAGCGAGGACGACTGGGACGCCGTGATCCGTGGGCAACTACGCTCGACGTTCGCGCCGTGCCGGGTGTTCGCCGACCACTGGCGCACCGAGTCCAAGGCCGGCAACCAGCCGGTCGCCTCGATCGTCAACGTCTCCTCGACCTCAGGACTCATCGGCGCCGTCGGGCAGACGAACTACGGCGCGGGCAAGGCCGCCATCGCTGCCCTCACCGTCATCCTCGCCCAGGAGATCGGCCGCTACGGCGTACGCGTCAACGCGATCGTCCCGGTCGCGCGCACCCGGATGACCCAGGACCTGCCCGGCATCGGGGAAATGGTCGCCGCCCCGGCCGACGCGGGCGCGTTCGACGTCTACCACCCGGGCAACGTCTCCCCGCTCGTCGCCTGGCTGCTCACCGCCGCCGCGCCGGTGACCGGCGAGGTGTACTACGCCAAGGGTGGCGAGATCCGCCGTTTCGCGCCATGGAGCTACGACTGGACCGTCGACAAGGGCGCCCGCTGGAGCGTCGAGGAGATCGCAAAGGAGATGGCCACCCGTGGCTGACACCGGTCACACCACCGCCGACTGGGCCGGCCCCGCCCACAGGCTGCTCTCCGGGCGCTCGGTGCTCGTCACCGCCGCGGCTGGCACCGGCATCGGCTTCTCGACGGCCCGCCGCGCCGCCGAGGAAGGCGCGCGGGTCGCCGTCAGCGACCGTCACGAGCGCCGCCTCACCGAGTCGGCCGACGAGATCGAGCGTCTCACCGGGCACCGGCCGCTCGCGGTGCCCTGCGACGTCACCGACCAGGCCCAGCTCGACCACCTCATGGACACCGTCGCCGCCGAGTTCGGCGGCATCGACGTGCTGGTCAACAACGCCGGCCTCGGCGGCACCGCGGCCGTGCAGGACATGACCGACGAGCAGTGGGACTCCGTCCTGTCGGTGACCCTGACCTCGACGTTCAAGGCGACCCGGTCGGTGCTGCGGCACATGATCCCGGCGGGCAAGGGGGTCATCGTCAACAACGCATCCGTCATCGGCTGGCGCGCGCAGAAGGGGCAGGCGCACTATGCCGCGGCGAAGGCCGGCGTCATGGCGCTGACCCGGTGCTCGGCCCTCGACGTCGCCGAGCACGGCATCCGGGTCAACGCGGTGTCCCCGAGTATCGCGATGCACGCCCACCTGGCCAAGGTGACCAGTGACGAGCTGCTCGCCCAGCTCTCGGCCCAGGAGGCCTTCGGCCGGGCGGCGACGCCGTGGGAGATCGCCAACGTCATCGTCTTCCTCGCCAGTGACTACTCGTCGTACATGACCGGCGAGGTCGTGTCCGTCTCGAGCCAGCACCCGTGACGACCCGGCGCGCGCCGGCGGTGCCGCCAGCGCGCACCTGACCAACGAAAGGAGCTCGTCGTGGCCAATCCCGACGCGCAGGGCGTCACCGGCGCCCCCTTCCGGCTCGACGTCGAGCGCGGCAAGATCCGCGAATTCGCGCTTGCCACCGGGGCGGCCGACGCGGCCTACCTGCAGGAGGAGCACCCGGTCGTGCAGCCGACGTTCCTCACGACGACCTTCTTCTGGCAGGACGAGGACTCCAACCCGTGGTCCGCGGTTGACCTCGACCAGCAGCGCGGCCTGCACGCCGAGCAGCAGTACACCTTCTTCGGCGAGCCGCCTCGCGCCGGGACCAGGCTCACCTGCCAGTCGCGCATCGGCGAGATCTACACCAAGGTGGGTCGCCGCGGCGGTGAGATGACCTTCGCCGTGATGTACACCGACTTCCGCGACGAGACCGGGCGTCTCGTCGCCCAGGCCAAGCTCACCGGTGTCGAGACGGCCCGCCCGCCGGACACCGAGGGCACGACACAGGACGGAGCCTCCGCGTGAGCGACACGACCTCCACCGCCCGGCCCGGCCCGCCCGAGGCCGGCCTGCCCGTCCCGGCGACCCCTCCGGCGCGCACCTACGGCCCGGTGACCCGCACCGACTTCGTCCGCTACCAGGGCGCCTCGGGCGACATGAACCCGATCCACCACGACGAGGTCTTCGCCACGGCCGCCGGGTTCCCGAGCCCCTTCTCGGTGGGCATGTGGCAGGCGAGCCTGCTCGGCACCTTCGCCACCGACTGGCTCGGCGGCCCCAACGTGCGGGACTTCCGCATCCGGTTCCTGGCCCAGGTGTGGCCGGGCGACACCCTCACGCTCGAGGGTGCTCCACTGCGCACCTACGTGCTCGACGGCGAGGACGGTCGTGAGGGCCGCGTCGACGTCGAGCTGACCTGCCGGCGTCAGACCGGCGACACGGCCGTCACCGTATGGGCGACGTTCGTGCTGCCCTAGGACCTTTTCCATCAGGGATGGCCGGCTGCGGCGGCCCCCTTGTGCAACAGGCCGCCCTAGGCATTGACGCCACCCTTCGCGGGCGCGACACCCGAGACCAGCGAGCAGCCCGGGACTACCGAGGAGCAGGGATGACCCCCACCACCCACCCGTCCGTGACGACGACCATCCACACCGACGGCATCGCCGAGATCGTCGTGGACAACCCACCGGTGAACGCGCTGCCCGTGGCCGGCTGGTTCGCACTCGCCTCCGCCCTCGACGCCGCCGGCGCCGACGAGTCGGTGCGGGTCGTCGTGCTGCGCGCCGAGGGCCGCGGCTTCAACGCCGGCGTCGACATCAAGGAGATGCAGCACACCGACGGATTCACCGCGCTGCTCGGCGCCAACCGCGGCTGTTACGCCGCGTTCAAGGCCGTCTACGAGTGCCCCGTCCCGGTCGTCACCGCCGTCAACGGCTTCTGCCTCGGGGGCGGCATCGGGCTGGTCGGCAACTCCGATGTCATCGTCGCCTCCGACGACGCCACCTTCGGCCTGCCCGAGGTCGACCGCGGCGCCCTCGGTGCCGCGACCCACCTGTCCCGGATAGTGCCGCAACACCGGATGCGCGCCATGGTCTACACCTCGGCCACGGCCACCGCCCAGGAGTTGCACGCGTACGGCACGGTCCACAGCATCGTACCCCGCGAGCAGTTGCGCGAGGCGGCGCTCGCGGTCGCGACCCAGATCGCCGCGAAGAACCCCACCGTCATCCGGGCCGCGAAGGCCTCGCTCAACGGCATCGACCTGTGGGACGTCAACCGCAGCTACCGCTTCGAGCAGGGCTTCACGTTCGAGCTGAACCTCACCGGGGTCGCCGACCGGATCCGCGACGAGTTCGCCGGCACCGACAAGGCGGCGCGCTCGGGCAGCGAGGGCTGAGCCGTGCGTTCGATGGTGGTCCGTAAGCTCGGGGATCCCGAGGTGCTCACGGTGACGGACGGGCCGCAGCCGCAGCCCGGCCCCGGGCAGGTGCTCGTCGACGTCGTCGGCGCCGGGGTGAACTTTCCCGACGGCCTTATCGTCGCCGGCACCTACCAGACCAAGCCGGAGCTGCCGTTCGTGCCCGGCTGTGAGGTCGCCGGCACGGTCGCGGCGCTCGGCGACGGGGTGACCGGCCCGCCCGTCGGCACCCGCGTCATCGGCTTCTGTGGCATCGGCGGCTACGCCGCGCAGGCGCTCGTCGACGCCCGTATGGTCCACCGGTTGCCCGAGGGCATCGACCTCGTCGAGGCAAGCACGATCCCCGTCGTCTACGGCACGTCCTATCACGGGCTCGTCGACCGGGCCGGCCTCGCAACCGGCGAGACACTGCTTGTGCTCGGCGCCTCCGGCGGCGTCGGCCTCACCGCCGTGCAGATCGGCAAGGCCCTCGGCGCGACCGTGATCGCGGCCGCCTCGAGCGAGGACAAGCGTGAGCTGTGCCTGGCGCACGGGGCCGACCACGCCATCGGCTACGACGACATGACGGCGATGGTGCGCGAGCTGACCAGCGGCGCCGGTGCCGACGTCGTCTACGACCCCGTCGGTGGCGACGCCGCCACCGCGGCGCTGCGTACCCTCTCGTGGGCTGGGAGGTTCCTCACCGTCGGCTACGCGGCGGGCGAGATCCCGCAGGTCAAGTTCAACCGGCTGTTGCTCACCGAGGGTGCGGTGCTGGGGGTCCTTTGGGGCGCCTGGGCCAAGCGCAACCCGGAGGCGAACGCCGCGAACATGACGACGCTGCTCGAGTGGGTCGCCGCTGGCCGGCTGAGGCCACACGTCAGCGAAGTCTTCCCGCTCGAGGAGGCTGCCCGCGCGCTCGCCACGGTGATGAACCGTGGCGCTCGCGGCAAGATCGCCCTCCGTGTGAACTCAGGCAAGGAGTGACGGTGGCTGACGCGACCGACCTGACCCAGATGGACCTCGGCCCCGGCCCGCGCTCGAGCGAGTTGCTCGCGACGTTGCGCACGTTCATGGCCGAGCATGTCTACCCAGCCGAGAAGGTGTACGCCGCCGAGCTCGGTGCCGCGGCCCGCGTGAACGGGGGCGTGTCCCACGTCCTGCCGCCGGTCGTCGAAGCGCTGAAGGACACGGCGCGCAGGCTAGGTCTGTGGAACCTCTTCCTGCCTGATCTGTCGGGCCTCACGAACGTCGAGTACGCATACCTCGCCGAGGAGACCGGACGCTCGCCCTACCTCGCCCCCGAGGCGCTCAACTGTGCCGCGCCGGACACGGGCAATATGGAGCTGTTGCACATGTTCGGCACGCCCGAGCAGAAGCAGCAGTGGCTCACACCGCTGCTCGAGGGCACGATGCGCTCCGGCTTTGCGATGACCGAGCCGGACGTGGCCTCCTCCGACGCACGGAACATCTCCACCTCGATCGTGCGCGACGGAGACGAGTACGTCATCAACGGACGCAAGTGGTGGACGACCGGCGCGGCGGACCCGCGCTGCGACATCCTCGTGCTGATGGGCAAGACGGACCCGGAGACGGCCGTCTACCGGCAGCAGTCCATGGTGCTCGTGCCGGTCGCCACCCCCGGGGTGACGATCGTGCGTTCGCTGCCGATCTTCGGCTACCACGACCAGCACGGTCACTGCGAGATCCGGTTCGACGACGTGCGGGTGCCGGTGACGAGCCTGCTCGGCGCTGAGGGCGACGGTTTCGCGATCGCCCAGGCCCGCCTCGGCCCGGGCCGCATCCACCACGCGATGCGCTGCCTCGGCATGGCCGAGCGGGGCCTCGAGCTCATGGTGCGCCGGACGATGGCCCGCGAGGCGTTCGGCGGCCCGCTCTCCGAGCAGGGCGTGATCCGCAATTGGATCGCCGAGTCCCGCATGGAGATCGAGCAGGCCCGCCTGCTCGTGCTGAAGACGGCGTGGCTCATTGATCGGGGCGGGGCCAAGGACGCCGCGACCGAGATCGCCGCGATCAAGGTCGTCGCGCCGCGGGTCGCCCGCAACGTGCTGGACCGTTCGATCCAGGCACATGGCGGCGGCGGGGTCACCGACGACTTCCCGATCGCCCGGATGTGGGCCAGCGCCCGGATCCTCGGCATCGCCGACGGCCCGGATGAGGTGCACCTGCGCACGGTGGCCCGCACGCAACTACGCTACTACCGTGACACGGCGCCAGCGGGCGCCGCCGAGACGGGGCAGGGCTGAGATGGACCTGACCTGGTCGGCGCAGGACGAGCAGTTCCGGGCGGAGGCCCGGAACTGGCTGGCGGCGAACGTGCCGCGGCAGCCGCTGCCCTCGGGGGACACCGCGGAGGGCTTCGCCGCGCACCTGGCGTGGGAGCGGGCGCTGCACGCGGACCGGTGGTCGGTCGTGTCGTGGCCCAAGGAGTACGGCGGCCGCGAGGCGTCGATATGGCAGTGGCTCATCTTCGAGGAGGAGTACTACCGGGCCGGTGCGCCGCAGCGGGTGACGCAGAACGGCATCTTCCTGCTGGCCCCGACGATCTTCGAGTTCGGCACCAAGCAGTAGCAGGACGAGCTGCTGCCGCGGATGGCGGCGGCGCAGGACCTGTGGGCCCAGGGCTGGTCGGAGCCAGGCGCGGGCAGCGACCTGGCGGGGATCCGATCCCGGGCGGTGCGCGACGAGCAGGCCGGCGGGTGGCGCCTGAGCGGGCAGAAACCTGGTCGACCCGGGGCGCGTTCTGCACCCACCTGTTCGGGTTGTTCCGCACCGACCCGCAGGCCGAGCGGCATCGGGGGCTGACGTACTTCCTTGTGCCGCTGGATGCCCCGGGGGTGACGGTGCGCGGGTTCGACCGGCTCGACGGTGATGAGGGCTTCGCCGACGTGTTCTTCGAGGACGCGTTCGTACCGGACTCGGCACTTCTTGGCGGCGTCCACCAGGGCTGGTCGGTCGCGATGGCGACGACCGGGTCGGAGCGGGGCCTGACGCTGCGCTCACCGGGGCGTTTCCTCAAGGCGGCCGACGCGCTCGTGGCGCTCGCGGGCGAGCGGGCCGGGGCGGCGACCGATCTGCTCCGCGACCGTGTGGCACGCTCGTGGATGCAGGCGCACGCCCACCAGCAGTTCACGCTCGCGCAGGTCACCGACATCGTCGAGGGTCGCCAGGTCGGTGCGCGTTCGAGCCTCAACAAGGTCTTCTGGTCCGAGCTGGACATCGCGTTGCACGAGACGGCGCTGGAACTGCTCGGTCCAGACGCGCTCATCGACGGATCCTGGACCCGCGGCTACCAGTTCTCGCTGTCGGGCCCGATCTATGCGGGCACCAACGAGATCCAGCGCAACATCATCGCCGAGCGCCTGCTCGGTCTGCCGAGGAGGTGACCAGGCTTGCGTTTCGCGCCGAGTGACGAGCAGCGTGAGCTCGAGGCGGTCGTCCGTGAGGTGCTCACCGACCAGTGCCCGCCGGAGACAGTGCGCGCCGGAGCCGGGTCGGCGCAGGTGGTCTCGCTCGCCGAGGGCCTGGCCGGCCTCGGTGTGGCGGGGCTGCTCGTGTCCGAGGACGACGGCGGGCTGGGCCTGGACGAGAACTATCTCGTGTCGGTCTTCGAGCAGATCGGGTATGCCGTTGCCCCGCTGCCGCTCCAGGCGGCCCTGGCGGTCGCTCCGGCGGTGCTCGCCGCGGGCGCCCCGGACCTGCTGGCGAGGCTTGTTGAGGGGTCCCTTGAGGTCGGTGCCGACCCTGCGGTGACCGGGCGGGTCGCGTTCGGTTCCGGTGTCGACCTCGTGCTGAGCGGCGGCTTCGGCGGTACCGGACGCATCGAGGTCTTCGACCTGTCCGAGGCGACGGCCTCGGCGGTGCCATCGGTGGACTTCGAGCTGGACCTGACCGAGCACGCGGACGCGCGGCTCGTGGCGACCGTGGACGACCCGCAGGTTGTGAGGCTGGCATGGGAGCGGGGAGTGCTGGCGGCCTCGGCCAAGCTCATCGGGCTGTCTCGACGGATGCTCGCCCTTTCGGTCGAGCACCTGCGCACCAGAGAGCAATTCGGGGTGCCGATCGGCAGTTTCCAAGCGGTCAAGCACCAGCTTGCTACGGCGCTGCTGCAGATGGAGTTCGCCGCGCCGGTGGTGGCGAGGGCGGGGTACGAGCTGGCCGCGGGCGTCCCGGGCCAGCTGCGCTCACTGGCGACGGCCAAGGCGTTGGCGTCTGAGGCGGCGCACGTCGTGGGCCGGGCCGCTTTGCAGTGTCACGGCGCAATCGGGTACACGACCGAGTACGACCTGCAGCTGTTCCTCAAGCGGTCGTGGGCTCTGGAGTCGTCGTGGGGCAGCTCCGCCTGGCATCGGGCGGCTCTGCCGGAGGACCTCGGTGTCGGACTGACAGGCGTGCGCCCCGCGTCCTGACCATTTGCCCCGCAGGCACTCGACAGTGCCTCACCGGCGGCCCATGACCCTCACGATGTACACCCGACCCCGGGGCGAGATGGAGATCCAGACGAGCGAGACCAACGGCGTGGCCCCGCACGACGAAGCCGTGGAGGTCGTCCGATACGAGACGCGGGGGCCGGTGGCCGTCGTGACGATGAACCGGCCGGAGTACCGCAACGCGCAGAACTCGGCGATGACCTATGCCCTCGACGACGCGTTCTACCGTGCAGCCGCCGACGACGAGGTGAAGGTCATCGTCCTGGCAGGTGCGGGGACGCACTTTCCGCCTCAACGACATCACCCTGCCCGCCGGTCCGAAGAGCCAGTCCGCGACGTGGCACAAGGCGGCCTTCAACAACGTCACGTTCGACACCACGCAGCCGAATACAACGGGTCCTGCTGCTGGTGCGCCCGGCATCAGGGACGGCACCAGCAGCAGGACTGCCTGGCTGATCTAGCTGACCAGCTTCCAGGGGCCGTTCTTGTCGCCCGGCTTCTGGTTGCGGGTGTACCACTTCGCCTCGTACACGTGGTTCTGGTACGTCACCCGGTCACCGGCGTTGTAGACCCGCGTCGGTGCCCACGCCGCCGGGCCGCCACCCGGCGGCGGCGGGGCGATCTCCTCCCACGGGCCGTTCGGGTCGCCCGGTGCCTGGTTGCGGGTCCACCACATGGCACGCCACTGCTTGCCCTGGTACGTGGCGTACTCGCCGTTGTTGAAGATCCGCGACGCCGTCCACAGCGCGGCGCCGTCCTCGGCCATGGCGATCTCCTGCCACGGGCCGTTCGGGTCGCCGGGCTTCTGGTTCTGCGTCGCCCAGGCCGCCTGGTACACCTTGCCCTGGTAGGTGACCCGGGCGTTGAACTTGTACTGCGTGGTCGCGACCCAGGCCGGCGGCAGGTTCACCGTCACCGCGACGCCGGCCTCGGCCGGCTCGTAGCCGTCGGTGCCGAGGTAGGCCGCGGTCAGGTTGTGGACGCCGCCGGGCAGGCCGGCCGGCAGGGTGAAGCTCGCCTTGCCCGCGGCGAGTTCCGCGGTACCGCGCGGCGTCGTGCCCTCGCGCAGCTCGACCTTGCCGGTGACCGGCAGGCCGCCGGCGGCCACGGTGACGTCCACCTTCGCCGCGGTGCCCCAGTCGACCGGCGCGGCCGTCGCCGTCACCTGCGGCTTGGCCTTGACCGTGCGGAAGACCGCCGGCTGGGCCACCGCCGCGCCGCCGTCGGCGCTCGTCGCCGAGACGATCCAGCCGTACGACGTGGCCGGCGCGAGCCCGGACCAGGCGACCGTCGCGGTCCCGTTCGCCGTGACCTCCTGCTGCGCGATCGTGCCGCCCGGCACGTACAGCGCGAGGGAGTCGGTGGCGAACGACGTCTTGCGGGTGGTGAGGTCGACCGGCAGGGTCAGGTTGTCCTCGGCCCCGTTGTACCGCGGCTTCGTCTGGCTGCCGTCGGCCCGGATGTCGTACTCGGTCGCCCCGAAGTTGTTCAGGAACGGCGAGTACGTGTCGATGTGCACCTCGGCCCGGTCGACGTCGAACTGCAGCAGGCGCAGGAAGCTCGCGCCGAACTGGAGGCGGTCGGTGGCCTTGTGGTCCACCGTGCCGTCGCCGTTGACGTCGATGTTGCCGTTCGCGTCGACCCGTCCGGGCCACAGGTCACCGGCGGACACCGTGTAGAACTGGTAGTCCGCCAGCAGCTCCACGACGTCGTGGGTGACCGTGACGCCGACCTTCGACTTCACGTTGGTGCCGACGCCGTGCTCGTGGCCGGCCAGCACCAGGAAGACGTTCGGGTTGGCCTCGACGACCTGCTTGTAGAGCGGCGAGCCGTCCGGCGCCGAGAAGTCCGCGCCGCGGCCGTCCGGGTTGACCGACGGCTTCAGGTAGTCGTGCGACAGCAGGATGCCGTTGCGGTCCTTGTACCGCTTGAACACCGAGTCGGCCCACCTGGCCTCCTGCGGCGTCACGCCGTAGGACAGGCCGACCGCGACGAAGTCCAGGCCGCCGGCGGAGAACAGCACGTAGTTGTTCTGGTTGTCCTTGCCGGGGATGACGCTGCCGTCGGCCGCGACCTGCTCGTCCCAGGCGTGGTACTCGGTGCCCGCCGGCCAGCTCTTGGCGACACCGTAGTAGCGCCCGGCGCTGAACGTCTTGCTGAACCGCGAGTCCGGACCGGTCTCGGCGCCCAGCTGGTCGTCGTGGTTGCCGGCGATGACCTGGTTGACCACGCCGTTGTCGTCGAGCACCTTCTGGTACTCCGACGCCGCCGCGAGCTCCCGCTCGACCTGCTCGTTGAGGCCGGGCCGCAGCAGCGTGCCGTCCGGGTTCTTGGCGAGCGGGTCGTAGTAGTCG
Organism: Dactylosporangium sp. NPDC049742; assembly: GCF_040674675.1. Lineage (NCBI taxonomy): Bacteria > Bacillati > Actinomycetota > Actinomycetes > Micromonosporales > Micromonosporaceae > Dactylosporangium > Dactylosporangium sp. NPDC049742. The sequence continues at coordinate 128,261 of NZ_JBFANF010000018.1, forward strand.
TTCTCGATGATGTCGCCGGTGTGCGCGGTGTACGCGATCTTGCGTCCCTCGCGGTTGTCGGCGATCCACTGGGTGGTGTTGCGGTACGCCGCAGCCCAGATCGCCTGCTCCTCGGCGGCCATCACGTCGGAGGGCTCGGCGCGGCCGTCCCAGTCGTCGTAGGTGCCGCCGGCCGCGCCCTCACTGAGGTACTGCGTGTCGGTGAAGTGCGCGAGCGCGAAGTCGTACGTGCCCGGGTCCTCGAAGCGGTCCTTGTCCTGCTGCGCCGTCGCGTCGCGGGGCGACAGGTCGTCGGCGAAGGGGTCCTCGCCGGTGACCAGGACGTGGACGGTCCCGCCGTCGCGGTGCTCGGCGCCGACCGGCGCGGCCAGCACCGTGGTGTGGCCGGCCTGCCCGCGGGAGCTGGTGAGCACCGTCCAGCGCTTGGCCGCCGGGTCCCACACGCGCAGCGCCACGACCCGCTCGGGGTCGATGCTGCCCTCCCACCGCAGGATGGGGTCCTGCGCGGTGCCGACGCTCAGGTCGTAGCGCTGGAACACCACGTCACGCCCGGACGGCGTGTCGATCGTCCGGCCGTCGAGCGGCTGGAGCGACGCCAGCTGTACCGCGGCGTCGTGGGCCACGTCGAGCGTGGTCGGCACCGACGTCGCCGTGCCCTGGTAGCCGCCGTTCGGCAGGACCTGGTCGGCCTTGGTGAAGGTCGCCGTGAGCGGCACGCCGGCCGGTCCGGGGATCTTCGCCGACAGCGTGGCGCCGGGCGCGTTGGGGTCCCCGACGGTCGCGGTCAGCTCGGACGGCACGTCCGGGATGCTCGCGCTGGTGAAGTGGATCTCCCGGGTGGCCGTATTGCCGAGCACGTCGGCCACGGTGACCGCGATCGTGTGCGCGCCGGCGGCCAGGCCTCGGCCGATCAGGGCGCCCTGCGCGACGGCCTTGCCGTCGAGCGTGATCACCGGCGTGCCGGCGACCCCGGAGGCGTCCTTGACCTGCACCACGAGCGCGACGGTCGAAGTGAGCCGCTGGCCCTCGGCCGGCACGCTGTCGGCCACCTCCGGCGCGGTGTTGTCGACGGTGAACCGCCGGGTCGAGGTCTTGTCGCCGACGACGGCCGTGATGCTGTGCCCGCCGTCGCCGAGCTTGGTGGTGTCGACGTCGGCGCGCCGGCCGAGCGCGGGCAGCGCACCGCCGTTCTCGGCGGTGACGTCGAACAGGACGGTCTTGGTGAGCACGCCGTTGCTGCTGCTGCCGCAGGTGCCGTCGCCGATGTACACGGTCACCGGCTGGCCGGCCGGGTAGCTCGCCGAGCCGATCGTGACGGTGTTCCCGGCGATCTCGCGGCTCAGCAGCGTCGCCTTCGCGCCCGCCGGGACGAGCTGGAAGTCGCGCAGCGTGAAGTCGTCGTAGTTGTCGCAGCCGCCGGCCTTGGCGCTGCCGTGGTCGCTACCGGCGACGAACTCGACGACGTTGACGCCGGGGACGAGCCACTCGTTCGGGAACGCGAGGTCGGCGACCTCCTTCTCCCAGATGCCGAGGTTCAGCGGGACGCCGTTGATCCGTACGACGTTGTCGAAGCCGCTGTCGGCGCCGTTGCCGCCGACGAACACCCGCAGGTGGGCGTCGTTGCCCGCGCCGAGCGTGTCGACCGTGTGGGTGGTGGAGGCGTCGGCCACGTCGAAGTGGAACTCGGCCTCCTTGTTGGCGCCGCAGGTGCCGTCGCCCAGGGCGAGGGAGGCGGCGGTCGTCGCCTCCCTCGTCACCGCGCCGCTCGTGGCGGTGGTGACCAGGTACGTCGGGCCGGCGGTGACCGTCCCGGACGTGCCCAGCGTGAGGCTCACCGACGCCCGGGTGACCCGGAAGTCGTCGTGGTTGGCGCAGGTGGCGCCGCTGAGGGTGCCGTTGTAGTCGCCGGTCTTGAGCAGGATGGTGTTGTCGCCGGACTTGAGGTACCGGTGCGGCACCTTGAGCGTCGCGGTCTCGGCGCCGGCGACGCCGTAGTCGCCGCCGAGGTCGACCCGGTTGCCGTTGACGAGCAGGTGGTTGTGGTACTTCGCCTCGGCCGAGTTGCCGGCCTCGACGGTCAGCGCGAGCGTCGCGGTGCCGGCCGCGAGGGACTCCGCGTTCTCGGCCGGGCTGCCGTCGATGGCCAGCGACTGCACGCTGCCGACGCCGGGCGCGCCGGCGAGCGCGGCGATGACCGGCCGGGTGCCGCGCACGAGCGAGCCGTCGGCCGGGGAGATCTTCGGCGCACCGGCGGGCGCGTTGTTCACGGCGACGAGCGCCTGCGCGGTGGCGCCGGACCTTGTAGTCGCGACGACCGCGTGGGCGCCGTTGTCCAGCGTGCTGGTGTCGAGGTCGACGCCCAGGCCGGCGGTCGAGCCGGGCTCGCCGGAGACGACGAACGTCAGGTCCTTCACCAGCAGGTTCTTGGAGCTGCCGCAGGTGCCGTCGCCGAAGCTGTAACTGAACGCGTTCTGCTCGCCGTCGGCGACCACGCCGAGCAGGCTGAGGGCGAGGCTGCTCAGCGGGAAGTCGTCGTAGTTCGGGCAGCGCAGGCCCTCGCCGAACGGCAGCGTCTCCACGCCCACCGCGTTGGCGTTGGTGGTGTCGACCCAGTTCGCGCCGGCGTGCACAGTGACCGTGTTGACGCCCGCGTGCAGCCAGGCGCCGGGGAACTCCAGGGAGCCGCTGCGGCCGCCGGGGATGTCCGGGAAGTAGACCCGGTCCGCCTCGGCGGTGTGGTCGTTGACGGTGATGTAGTTGTGGTAGCGGGCCTCGGTACCGTTGCCGCCCATGTCGAACGCGAAGCGCGCGGTGCCCTTCGTCGGCGCGGCCCCGACGGCCTTGCCGTCGACGGTCAGCGCGACGACGGAGTCGTTCTCCACGGTCGGCTCGGCCTCGACCCGGACCCGCCGTTCGAGGGTCTGCCCGTCGCTCAGGTTGAGCACGGGCGCGCCGCCGGTCAGCGGCGGTGCGTTCTCGGCGACGGCGTCCGTGGGCACGGACCCGCCGGCGAGGACGACGGCGAGCGCGATCGGGAGCGCGCGCCGTAGTCGGTGCCTCATGGTTCTCCTTTTATGTGACAGTGACGAGGTGCATCGCGGCGAACGCGACGATGCCGGCGCCGAAGACGGTGATGCCGCCGGCGGCGAGGACGGGGGCCACGCGGGCGGCGGCGTGGAGGCGCGGTGTCCGGCTGAGAACGGTGCGGCCGGCGATCGCGAGGACGCCGACGCCGAAGAGGACGACGGCCATGCCGGCGCCGAAGGTGAGCACGAGCAGCAGCGCGAACCCGGCGCGACCGACGAACAGGCCGGTGGCGAGGACGAGGAACGCGGCCGGTGAGGGGGTGAGCCCGCCGGACATCCCGAGCAGCACCAGCCCGGGCCTCTTCACCTCGCCGTGCCCGTGGTCGTGCTCATGGCCGTGCCCGTGCTCGTGGTCGTGCGCGTCGTGATGATGGTGATGATCGTCGCCGTGATGATGGTGATGACCGTGCATGTTGCGGCGGATCAGCCAGATGCCGGTGCCGATGACGAGCAGGCCCGCGACCAGCTGGAGCCAGCCGGTCAGCTGCTCCATCCGGACCAGGTCGGACAGCGAGAAGAACGTCCAGGCGACGCCGATGGCGAGCACCGACACGGTGTGCATCGCGGCGACCGTGCCGCCGAGCCAGGCGGCGTCGCGGACCCGGCCGCGGGAGCCCGCGAGGTACGCCGCCGCGAGGCTCTTGCCGTGCCCGGGCCCCAGCGCGTGCCCGGCGCCGGCCAGGAACGCGAACAGGAACGCGAGCGGCGCGATGCCCGGAGCGCTGACGAACTCCTGCAACCGGTCGCTCATGCCGCCACCTGCGCTGCGCTCCGGTGTCGGCCTGAGCCAAACCTGTCACATGCTGAGCGGCCCGAGCCGCTTCGCTGGCCGCTCATGCCGGTGCCCTCCTGCGCCGCATCCGACGGCCCACCAGCCAAACGACAGCGATCGCGACCAGCACGCCGGCGACGACCGCGCCGAGCTGGATCGCGGCACTGCTGCCGGACGCGGGCACGGTGGCCGGCGAGTCGCCGAGGGGCCAGTCGTGGGAGTCGGCGCCCTGGCGGTACACCGTCCGCTGCCCGTCGGGCCCGGTGGCCAGGGTCTGGTAGGCCGGGTGCAGGTCGGTCAGCGTCCGCACAGCGACCGACGCGGTCCCGACCGGCCCCGGGCAGGTGTAGTCGATCGTCACGCCCCGCTTGGCGAGGTCGTCGATCGGCTGCAGCACCCCTGGACAGGCCTGACGGTTGGTCTGGACCGTGATCCGTTCGAGGAGGTACTTCGCGAACGCCGGAGCGGGCGCGATCGCCGCCGCGTCCGTGTCGCGGTAGAAGACGGCGCCGTCGAGCATGACCCGGTCCTGCGGCAGGATGCCGAGCGACACCCCGAGCAGCGTCAGGTCGTCGGACCCGCCGACCCGCCACCGCACCCGCACGACGTCGGGCCGGTCGTCGCCGAGGCCGACGGCGACGGTCTGCGGGTCGCCGAACGGGTGCGCCGCCGCCGTCCCGGGAACGGCGAACCCGGCGAGGACCGCGAGCGCCACCAGGCACACCGCTCCCCGCCACTTCCGTCTTCCGCGCGTGCCCAAGGCAGTACTCCGAATAGAGGATCTTGGTTCGCGCTGAGTCTTGCCGATCGTTGGCCAGCAGGAGGGAACACCCGGATGAACATTCGGGTCCGGCAGTTTCGTCACACAACTGTCATGATTCAACGGCAATTCGGCCATCGGGGTCGCCGAGGCACGTGTAGCCGTATGCGGTGCACGTCTCCGGCTCGTACTCGCAGATCCACCAGTCGCAGCTACCGATGAAGCAGTGCACGGCGACGACCTTGTCCGGTGCGGCGATGTGCTCGGTGGCCGTCGACCAGCACGGCCAGGTCATCGACGTACTCGTCTCCGCCCACCGCGACGCCGCCGCAGCACGGCCGGACACGCGTTCATGCAGTACCTCCGCTGCGGCCACTACGAACTCGGCATCGACGCCTCCGCGTCGCCGCCGCGTTCACCGAACTCGCCACCGCCATCTGAAGACCGAGCCGGGCCTCGCTCGAATGCGCCCGCCGATCGGCAACGCACAGCGCCCCCAACCGCGACATGCAGACCGGCGGCGCGGCTGGACAAGCCGTCCAGCCGCTCGCCGGCATCCATCGGGAGACATGAGCGTCGACCCCGATTCCCGTCGAGTTCGCTCCGCTTGGCTTCCTGCCTCGCGCCCCGAGAACCTGCCTCAGTTCGCCGGGTCTCGCCGGTGAACTGAGCCCCCGTTAACTGCGGCTTCGGTGCGCGTCGCAAAGTCATGCCGGGTATGGCGTGGAGTTCGCTCGCACGTGCCATGGTGACCGATGCCGTCACCGTTTCGTCCTCGATCGGTCTCCTCACAGTCGGACTGCTCCTCGTACACTCGCCAGGAGCTTGACGAGGGTGGGAGGCGGCATGGAGTTCGGCATCCTGGGGCCGCTCGAGGTCCGGCACGGCGACGGTCAAGTCACGATTGGCGGGACGAAGCAGCGGCGTGTTGTTGCGACCCTGGCGCTCAACGCCGGCCGGGTAGTTACGTTGGGCCAACTCGTGGACGCCGTGTGGGATGGTGAGCCTCCGGTTACGGCTCGTAAGCAGGTCCAGAATGCGGTGTCCGCGTTGCGGCGTACACCTGTGGGCGCAGCGCTGGCGGCGGCGGTCGGCCCCGGGTACGTGTTACGGGTCTCGGTCGAACAGGTGGACGCCGGGAGATTTGAACGATGCCTGGCCGAGGCGCATGCGGCTTGGGCCCGCCACGATCTGATGCGCGCAGCCGAGACATTGCGGGCAGGGTTGGCGATCTGGCGCGGGCCCGCGCTCGCGGGTGTCGGGGGCAGGACCGCATTGACTGCCGCGGGACAGCTCGAGGAAAGGCGCTTGTCGGCAGTCATCGCCTGGGCCGAGATCTCTCTGGAGCTGGGATCGCATGGTGTCGTCGCCGACGAGCTGAGCGCGGAGCTTGATCGATATCCGTTGTGTGAGCCTCTGGCCAGCCTGCTGATGCTGGCGCTGTACCGTGCTGGGAGGGCCGCGGAGTCGCTGGTGTGCTACCAGCGGATTCGCCACACGATTGCGGAGGACTTGGGCGTGGACCCAGGTCCTGAGCTGCAAAGCCAGTATCATCGGATCCTCGCCGCTGATCCGGCGCTGAATCACCGGTCCGAGGCGCTCCAGCGCAACTATCTGCCCCGAGACATCGGGCATTTTACCGGCCGCCTCGCCGAACTGGACCGACTGATGTCCATTGTGGACAGTGGTGGCGTGACTGTGATCCAGGCTATCGACGGGATGTCGGGGGTAGGCAAGACGGCCATCGCGGTGCACGCGGCACACCGGTTCGCGGGCCGCTTCGCTGATGGCCAACTGTTCATAGACCTGCATGGGCACACCGCCGGCCGTGATCCGTTGACGGCTGAGGAAGCCCTGGATGTGCTGCTGCGCGCCGTCGGGGTTCCCGACGCTCGAATCCCGAAGAGCCTGGATGAGAGGGCCGCTGTGTGGCGGGGGGAGCTCGTCGGAAGGCGTGTCCTGCTCGTCCTCGACAATGCGTTGAATTCCGCCCAGGTCAGGCCACTGTTGCCGGGTTCAGCCAGCTGTGCCGTCATGATTACCAGCAGACGCCGATTGACCGGGCTGAACAGTGCGGAAGTGTTGTCGCTGGACACTCTGCCCCCGGATGATGCCGTTGCCCTGTTCCGAGCAGTCGTCGGGCCGGACCGCTGCGAGGCCGAGCCAACCACAGTCGTCGAAGCGGTCAAGCTCTGCGGCCATTTGCCGCTCGCGATATCCATCGCCGCAGCCCGCTTGCGTACTCGTCCACAATGGACAGTGTTTGATCTGGTCGAGCGGCTTGCCGATGACCATCGCAGGACGAGGTTGCTGCAGTCGGAAGACAGGGGCGTCACCGCTGCCTTTTCCCTGTCATATCAACATCTTGTCGATGCCGAGCAGCGCATGTTCCGCCTGCTCGGTGTGCACCCGGGCTCAGACATCGACGTCTTCGCCGCGGCGGCGCTGGCCGGCCTGACCGTGGACGAGGCCGAGAACCTGCTCGACGCCCTGTGCGACATGCATCTGCTGATACCGCACCTCCCAGGCCGGTACCGTCTGCATGACCTGGTGCGCGACTTCGCCCGGGCCAGCGTCGAAGCTGAGGAGCCCGCATCGGAACGATCGGCCGCACTCGACCGACTCCTGGACTACTACCTGCATGTCACTCAGATCGCCACCGAACTGGACGCACCCGGGCGGCCCAGCCTCGGCGCAAGCCCTCGATATCGGCCAACTGCCGTCCCTCGACTCACGAAGACTTCAGAAATTCGGTCGTGGGTCAACGCTGAATATGCCAATCTCCTTGCCGTCGCCCGGCTCGCGGCGCAGCACCGGGCCAGCGAAGCCGGCTGGCAGCTCCCGCGCAATGTGGGGTCACTCCTGTACGAGAACGGTCAGCTCTCGGCGAGCCTCGAGGTGTTCAGGATTGCGCTGGCCGCATGCGGGCCCGAGACCCCGCCTGTAGTGAAGTCCGCCTGCCTGTTGGACGTCTCCATGATGCACAAGGTGCTGGGCCAATACCGGCTCGCGCTCGACTTCCTCAACCAGGGCACAGCCAATGCCGCTCATTCGGGCGATCGCGACGGCATCGCGCGATCACTGATTCACAAGGCTGACCTGAGCTACCTGATCGGCTCGTTCACCGATGCCGTCACATACGCCACCCGCGGTTTCGAGATTTACCATGACCAGGCCGACCTGTGGCGTGAAGCAGCAGCCTTGACGGTGATCATGGATGCCCTGAGTCGGCTGGGACGCCACCGTGAGGCGATCGACGCCGCGGATCGCGCGGCGCTCCCCCTCGACGGATTCGCGAACCTGCGGCAGGCTAGCGCTGTTCTGAGTCGACGGGGCACCGCCCACAGCGGACTGGGCGAGCACGACAGCGCGATCCGGCTGCTTCACCAGAGCGTAGACCTTGCCCGGCAGGGTGAGGACCGGCGCTTTGAAGCTGACTATCTGCACCGGCTCGCAGAGGCGACTCGAAGATCCGGGCAGCCTTATGAGGCGCTGAACCACGCGCGTGAGGCACTCGCCATCCTCAACGACATCGCCGATCCGGTGGATCTGGCCGAGACACACAACGTTCTGGGCGCGATCCACAGCGACATCCATGACTACGAGGTTTCGCTTGCCCACTACCGTCAATCACTTGAGATCACGGCAACCGTTGAATACCGCGTGGCGAAGGCACACGCTCACAGCGGAATCAGTCGGTGCCTGACTGCGCTGGGGCACCCCGGCGCACAGATGCACCGGCAACAAGCGCTGGCGATCTACGCCGAAATCGGCGTCCCGGAGGCCGATTCGCTGCCTGATGAAGTGGCAGAGCGAACGATGTGAATGCACCAGATTTCAGGTTTCAGGCGAAGTCGGAGTCGGAGTCGTTCCAGTGGAACACCGACGCGCAGCTGGCGAAGTAAATTCGGTTCGGTGGCTGTGACGTGCGGATTCGTCTGTGGCTCAGCTACCGGGTAGCGGGATGATTCAGGGCGTGGCAGCCTCGCTGGTGTACCGCTCCTACGTCAGATCTTGCAGATGCTCACGCAACTCGCCGGCGACGGCGGCGCGAAGGACGTCGAATTGCTCGTGTTGCGACATCAGGTGGCGGTACTGCGTCGGCAGGTGCGTCGACCCGACCTGCAGCCCGCGGATCGGGTGGTGCTGGCGGCGTTGTCCCGGTTCCTGCTCCGACCGTAGTGGTCGGCGTTCTTCGTCACTCCGGCCACGCTGTTGCGCTGGTATCGGCAGCTGATCGCCCGGCACTGGACGTATCCGCATGCGCGTCCCGGCCGGCCGCCAGTCGACTGGGAGCTCCGTGAGCTGGTGCTGCGTCTGGCCGCGGAGAACCGGACCTGGGGTCATCGCCGCGTGCAGGGTGGGCTGGCGCGTCTGGGTTACCGGGTCGCGGCCAGCACGGTCTGGAGGATCCTGCACCGGGCCGGCGTCGACCCGGCACCGCGCCGGACCGGACCGACCTGGCAGCAGTTCCTGACCGCCCAGGCCCACACGATGCTGGCGTGCGGCTTCTTCACCGTCGACACCGTGCTGCTGCAACGGATCTATGTACTGTCCTTCGTCGAACTCGCCACCCGGCAGGTCCACATCGCCGGGGTCACCGCCCACCCGGCCGGCGACTGGGTCACGCAACAGGTCCGGAATCTGCTCATGAACTTCGACCAGCACGCCAGCAGGCTGCGCTTCCTGCTACGAGCCCGAGACACGAAGTTCACCGCCGCGTTCGACGTGGTCTTCACCGCCGCGGGTGTCGACGTGCTGCGCACACCGCCACAGGCACCGAAGGCGAACGCCTTCGTAGAGCGCTGGGTCGGCACCGTCTGCCGGGAATGCACCGACCGGATGCTGATCGCTGGCGAACGGCATCTCTTGAGGGTGCTGACCGAGTACACCGAGCACTGCAACCGCCGCCGCCCACACCAGTCACTGGAGCAGCAACCGCCGAATCCACCACCGCCGGTCGCCGATCTCGGCGCTGCGCGGGTCCGACGACGCCCGGTCCTGGGCGGGCTGATCAACGAATACTCGCAGGCGGCGTAAGCCAAACCCAATTTACGTGCCGCACAGGTCCCTTCCGATGAGTGGGTGACGAACGGACTCACGCGAGCACGTTCGCGGCGGTGAGCATGAGGTCCACGACCGCCGTCGGCTGCGACACGGCTACCGCGTGCGAGCTGCGGTCTGCGAGGTGTGCGCACCGGCCCGGTGGGCCATGTAGCGCTGTGCCTGCGGGTGGACGAGGCGATCGTCGGCGGCGATCAGGTACCAGGACGGAAGAGCGCGCCACGCGGCCCCGGCCACCCGGCCGGTGAGGCCCTCGGGTGCGATGCCGCGCTGTGACGCCGCCATCGAGGCGGCGACGGGTGCGGGAAGATCCGCGGCGAAGGCGTCGGCGAACGCCTCCGGGTCGATGCTCAACGGCGCGCCCCGTCCATCGACGCCGAGTGCGGCGGGCATCGCGGTCTGCGGGAAGCGCCGGTTCATGTCGTACACCGACTCGCCGGCGTCCAGGGCGTAGCCGGTGACGTACACCAGGCCGACGGCGTTGTCGGCCTGCGTGGCGGCACTGGTGATGACCGCACCGCCGTAGCCGTGGCCGGCGAGCAGGACCGGGCCGACGATGCCGCGCATCGCGTCGGCGACGTGTGCGGCGTCCACGTCCAGCCGGCGCAGCGGATTCTCCGCGGCCCGGACCGCAACGCCGGCCTCGCGGAGCTGGGCGACGACGGCCGACCACAGCGAGGCGTCGGCGAACGCACCGTGCACCAGCAGCATCGTCGGACCCACTCGGGACCTCACGGGCATGACGCCCTCCCAACGGTTGCGACCGCGACGCGGACGTCGACTGGCGACACCGTAGGCCGACCGCAGTGGACATTTTGTGGACGCGAGCTGGCGTGCGAATTGTCCGATGCGGGGCGAGATCGCGTGGGCACGGCGGCGGGCCGTGCGATCGCCGCGTCCCGGCCGGTGAAGGCGTCCGGCCCGGTCGGTCAGCGGCGGGTCGCCGCAGCGCCGCGCATGTCGGCGGCGCAGGTGCCGCAGCAGCTCGGCGCGGTCGCGACGACCGCCGCGCTGTCACTGTCCACGATGGACGGCGCGGTCAGTTCTGCCAGGGTGGGTCCACCTCCATCAGGCGGTAGTTGGAGATCTCCGGCGGCTCCCGGTGCACATCCGACGCTGCCGGCTGGAGCACCGCGACCGCGCCGAGTAGCAGGCCGACGACAACAAAAAGTATGGATCTGCGTGCCGACACCTTGACTCCCTACGGGATCAGCATGTTGAGGCCGCAGGTTATCAACTCGCCACCAGTCACTGGGCAAGGTGGATGTCTCCCCGTCGAGCCGGTCGTGCAGGCGCCGGCGGGATGCGCTTCCACTCGCCGGAGTACCTGCGGGTGCTGCGCGACGCGACCCGCGGACGTTCTGCTCGTGTCCGACGAGATCGCGACAGGGTTCAGCCGCACCGGCGCCCTGCTCGCCGTCGACCACGCCGGTGTCAGCCCCGACGTCATGTGCCTGGACAAGGCGGCTGGGTCGAACCGGACCCGCTGCCCGTCGAGCTGGACCGCACATGAGCGATCTGGAGCGCCGCCGGCTCGGTCAGCACGGCTCTGAAGTAACCGTCCTCGGATTCGGTGCCATGGAACTGCGCGGCCGCTGGTGTGGGGGCGCCGCGTAGGGCGATGTCCGCCGGGACGGCTCCGTGGTGTCCCATCACGTCCTCCTCGCTGTTCGACCCGAGGAGTCGGTGGGGGTCAGTCCCGGGACTGATCATCGCGTCAGGTGGCGGCGACCTGTTGCCCGCGCGGGGACCGGTGCATGCCGGTGTTGTAGGTGATGTCGTCGAGGTGGTATTCGAGGTAGGGGAATTCGTTTTCCGGTTCGGGGGCGTGCCAGTGGGCTTCGCCGTCCGTGCAGGTGCGCCATGGGCCGAGGTTGCGGTGGGTGTGTATGGGTGTGGACCAGCGTTGCCGGGTGAAGCTGCGCCCGTCCGGGCTGGCGCGCAGCCGGTCGTTGGAGATGAAGTCGACCAGGTCGTGGGCGTCGTTGAACACCAGCACGGCAGACACGGTCTGCCCGTCTTGGGTGAAGGTGCCGCGGACGTGGTGCTCGTCCAGGACCTGCCACCTGATCGGGGCGTCGACGAGGGCGGCGGGGGCGAGCACGCAGAGGTCGTTGAACACGGTGACGGTCTCGCCGCGATCCATGTCGGGTCCCGCGGCATTGATGATCGGGAGCAGGGAGCATACGTTGACGCGCATGGTGGCTGTGTTGTCGGCGTAGACGTGTAGGACGTCGGCGGGTAGCCCGGACATGCTGGCCTGGATGTGGAACAGCCGTCGGGGGTGGGGGCCGTAGGTGTTGAACTGTTCGCCGGCGAACGGCATCCACGGCTTGCTCGGGCCGCTGCGGATGCGGCCGTGGATGGTGGCGCGGAAGTTGGCCACGCGGGGTTGTCCGACAGCGCCGCAGCGGCGTACGTGGTCGGCCACGGGTGGCGGCAGGTGGGTGAGGTCCGCGGCGGTGACGACGCCGTTCTTGGCCGGTTGTTCGGCGAGTGCTGCGTGCATGCGGCGGGTGTATTCGGCCTGGAAGCTGCGCGGTCCGTGCGCGGCGTACCCGTAGCCGGCGGCCAGCAGCATGATGGCGTTGGCGGCGGTGCCGGCCTTCGCGTCAGCCCACGAGGTGGCGATGGCCGACTGCGAGGCCACGGCGGCCACGGTGGTGATGAGCCACCACGTTCGGGCGCGCAGCGCGATCGTGCCGGCGGCGGTGAGCACGAGCGCGGCGGCTGCCAGCCAGGCCACGCCCCCGGCGGTGCCGATCGGCTCGGTGAGCTGGTTGATCCGTGCCCAGCCGAAGCCCTTGGCCGCGCCCATCAGATGGATGAGCCCGTGGATCGTCACCACGGTGACGACGGCCCACCGCAGCACGGTGCTCATCGGGTCCCCCCTTCCCGAGCTTGGATGTAGAACGCCGGGCAGCGGAGGCGCGGCGTACAGCCCGGGTTCGGGATGACCCCAGGTCATACCGAACGCCTCCCCATCGCAGTGGCCCGCCACACCACCCACAGCAGACGCTAACGATCGCCAACACCCGCGGGCAGGGTCGAAGGACCCCCTACCTCCGGGGCCGCGCTCGGGACGCTTCGTGCGCAAACGGCGATTGACCCGATTGCGGTGTCTCGAATGCGTGGGGTGTCGTCAAGCGGCATGTCGCGCGCTCAGACCGGAATCATGTGCTGCGACACGGCCCATTCGGTGTTGTTTCCCTTGAGTGCGCCAGAGCACGGTGGCCAGCACGACGACCCAGAGGAGGAAGGCGCTGACGTTACGCTATGGCCGATGACGCGATACCGCAGATGAGCAAGACATTCGGGAACCACGTCGGTGAGTGTTTCGCCGGAACCTCACGGCGCATCCCGTCCGGCGACCGATCAATGGTGCTTGACATCACCAACCTCTTTCAACGTTCGTCCACGTTCAGGTTGGCCCGTGAGGGACCGCAGCCCCAGAGCCGCTCGGACCGCCATACCGCGCCGTTCGGCCCGCCCGGACACCATGCGCCGCCGATGCGCGCCAGCCGGTGCGGTGGCGCGCAGACAGGCCACTGCGCTTCACCGGTGTTGGCCACGACCCGCCCCGCGCTCGGGCAGCTTTCGCGTCGAAGGCCGGTTGGGTCGCCATGAGCTCCGGGACGAACGTGACGGATCCGGCCTCACGGCGAGGCGGGGCCGAACGTCCTGGCCCGCCGGGACCTTATCCTCGTGTGCGTCGATGCCTCGCGGGTAAAGGGTTGAGCGTATCCGCACGCTCACGCCGTCGAGGGGAAACGGGCGATGATCGCAGGACGGAACCTTGCCGCCGTGCTGGGCGGTTGGAGCGTGCGGCATCGCGTCGCCGCGATCGGTGGCTGGCTCCTCGTCGTGGTCGTCACCACGCTGTTGGGCTCGGCGGCCGGGCAACGGCAGATGACGGTGGACGAGTACGCGGCCGGCGAGTCCGCGCAGGCGATCCGCATCCTGCAGCAGGCCGGTATCAGCCAGCCCGCCGGTGAAATGATCATGGTGCGCAGCGATGCCTTGACCGCCGACGACGCCGCGTTCCGCGACGCGGTCGGCGCGCTCACGGCGGCGGTCCAGGCCACCGGTCAGGTGACCGAACTGGTGGATCCGTACGTGTCGGGCCTGGTGTCGGCCGACCGGCACAGCGTGCTGGTCCGCTTCGCGATGGCAGGCCCGTCCGACACCGCCTGGGAACGGGTCCAACCCGTCCTGGACGCCGTCGCCGCGGTCCGGGCGGCGCACCCCGACATGACCGTCGGGCAGTTCGGCGCGGCGAGCGCCAACAAGTGGTTCAACGACACCGTCCTCAGGGACTTCCACCGGGCGGAGTGGACCGCCATCCCGCTCGCGCTGGGCATTCTCGTGGTGGCGTTCGGCGCGCTGCTGGCCGCGGTGCTCCCCGTGGGGCTGGCGATGACCGCCTTCTTCGCCGCCAACGGGCTGCTCGCCGTCATCAGCCACCGCATGCACGTCGACAGCACCGCCAGTTCGGTGATGCTGCTTGTCGGGCTGGCCGTCGGCGTCGACTACTGCCTGTTCTACCTGCGCCGCGAACGCGAGGAGCGCGAAGCCGGCCGGGACCCGCAGGCGGCACTGCAGGTCGCCGCGGCCACGTCCGGGCGGGCGGTGCTCGTCTCCGGCGCGACCGTCGTGGTGGCGATGTCCGGCATGTTCCTGTCAGGCATGCTGCTGTTCAACGGTTTCGCCGTCGCGACGATCAGCGTCGTGCTCATCGCCATGCTCGGCTCCGTCACCGTCCTGCCGGCGCTGCTGTCAATCCTCGGCGCCAAGGTGGACCTGGGCCGTATCCCCGGACTCGGCCGGCGCGGCGACGACCGGCGGCGTGCCCGCGGCTCGCGGATCTGGGGCGCCGTGCTGGCCCGGCCATGGGTCTCGGCCGTCGCCGCGACGCTGTTCCTGCTGGTGCTCGCCGCGCCGGTGGTCGGGATGCGGACCGAGAAGCTGACGTTCGACAAGCAGCTTCCGGCCGACACGCCAATCGTGCGCACGTATCACGACATCGCCCGGACCTTCCCGGGTGGTCCGGCGCCGGCGCGGGTCGTCGTGCAGGCCGGCAGCCTCGAGACGCCGCAGGTGCGCCAGGCGATGGCGGACTTCACGGCGGCGGCGCTAGCCACCGGCCTGGTCCGTGAGCCGGTCCGCGTCGTGGCCACCAGCCCCTCAGGCGTCGCCGAGATCGAGGTCCCGCTGGCCGGCGACGGCTCGGACGACGTGTCGGTCCGGGCGCTGCACGCGCTGCGCGAGGACGTCGTTCCCTCGACGCTCACGAAGGTGCCCGGCGTCCGCGTGTACGTGACCGGTGACCTGGCCTTCTCCTCTGACTTCAACGACCAGCTGGGCCGCAGCATCGTGCCGGTGCTCGCGTTCGTCATGGGCATCGCGTTCATGGTCATGCTCTTCGCCTTCCGCTCGCTCACCATCGCCGTCGTGTCGATCGTGCTCAACCTGATCTCGGTCGGCGCGGCGTTCGGGGTGATGGTGGCGGTCTTCCAGCACGGCTGGGGTGCCGGCCTGGTGGGGACGGTCGGCGTCGGGGCGATCGAGTCGTGGATCCCGCTCTTCGCGTTCGTCATCCTCTTCGGGCTGTCGATGGACTATCACGTTTTCGTGGTCTCCCGGATCCGCGAGGCGCACGACGCCGGCATGCCCATCCGCGCCGCGGTCCTCGACGGTGTGCGCAGCACCGCCGGCGTCGTGACCAGCGCCGCAATCATCATGGTCGGCGTGTTCGCCGTCCTCGGGTCGCTGTCCATGCAGGACTTCAAGCAGCTCGGTGTCGGTCTGGCCGTCGCCATCCTGCTCGACGCGACCGTCGTGCGCGTGGTGCTCCTGCCGTCCGTCCTCGCGCTGCTGGGCGACCGCACCTGGTACCTCCCGCGGTGGATCGACCGGCTCGCCGGCCGTCGCCGCCACCGGGACGCTCCGGCGACCGAGCCGGCATCGTCGGAAACGCGGGACGAGGACCTCGCCGCCGTGCCGGATCGAAGTTCCGCCGCGGAGGCATGAGCATCGTCCCACTGTATTGCAACGGTTCTGCATCGCGTCGCATGAATGATATGGATCGGCGTGGGCCGAGACCCGGACGGAATGCTTTCCGGCCCGGTCTCGGCCATTCTTTGTTCGCCCATTCTGCCCCGGCTCGATCTGTCAAGGGTCGTGTGGCATCAGTGTTTCGGCAAAGGTAACGCGCGGCAGTGGGGCGAGGTGCCCGGGAGATTCGGCGAACCGTTTAGGAATGCATCGTACGAACGGCTGATATTCGCCGAACATCGATCTTGTCGTGCACGTTCCAGCAGGTAGATCTGATGTTGGCGAACCTCGTCCGTGGGCAGGGATGATGGCCTGGCTTTCCGATCAATGATCCGCGAGAAACCTCAAGAAATTGACAAACAGTCATGGTTGACATGTGTTGACGCCGATGTGCAGCATGAATCTCGACTAGAGTTGACCGTATTCGTGAAGCGCCGGATGATTGCATGCTCCGGATTCCGATACGTACTTTTCTCCGCACGGCGGGAATGTCAGGAGGAACAGCTCATGAGCAGTTCGGCTGCGGCGGCGGGGGATACCTCCGGACGCTCGACCCTGATCGATCACTTCCAGGCGGTGCTCGGCGCCTCGCCGGATGCGCAAACCTACCGGTTCCTGGCCGACGGCGAGGGGACGCCGGTCGGCGTCGCCAACCGCGACCTCGATGCGCGTGCCCGGGCCCTCGCGGTCCGCCTCCGCCAGTGCGTGGACGCCGGTGACCGGGCGCTGATCGTCTGCCCACCCGGCATCGACTACCTGGCCTCGTTCCTCGCGTGCCTGTACGCGCGCGTCGTCGCCGTGCCGGTGTACCCGCCGAACCCGGTCCTGCTCAAGCGGACCCTGCCGCGCCTCATCGGCGTGATCGAGGACTCCCGGCCGGCGATCGTGCTCGCCCCGGCCGCGGTCACCGCCATGGCCACCGAGATCGCCCGACAGGCGCCCGGCCTGGCCGCGCTGCGCTGGGAGGCCGTCGACCGGATCGACCCGGCCCTGGCCGGTGACTGGCGGCGACCGGCGTTCGAGCCGGGCGACATCGCGTTCCTGCAGTACACCTCGGGCTCGACCGGCAGCCCGAAGGGCGTGATGCTCACGCACGCCAACCTCGCGGCGAACCTGCAGGTCACCAACCGGCGCTTCGTCCGCGGCGCGGACGACACCCACCTGGTCAGCTGGCTGCCGCCGTATCACGACATGGGCCTCATCGGCGGCATGCTGCAGCCCTTGTACGGGGGGTTCCCGGTGACCTTCATGGCGCCGGTGTCGTTCCTCAAACGGCCGCTGCGGTGGTTGAAGGCCATCTCCGAGCACGGTGCCACCCTCAGCGGCGGACCGAACTTCGCCTACGACCTGTGCGTCGCGAAGACCACCGAGGACCAGCGCGCCGAGCTGGACCTCAGCACGTGGCGGCAGGCGTTCTGCGGGGCCGAGCCGGTCCGCGCCGACACCGTCCAGCGCTTCGTCGAGGCGTTCGCGCCGGCGGGGTTCCGCCGCAGCGCGTTCTACCCCTGCTACGGGCTGGCCGAGGCGACGCTGTTCGTCACCGGCAACGCCGGGCTGACCGGCCCCACCGTCCGGCATCTCGAGGCGGCCGCGCTGGCCCGGCACCTCGCCGTCGATGCCGCCGCGGGCGAGGGCACCCGCCCCGTCGTCGGCTCCGGCCAGCCCGCCGACGGCCATGACGTCGCCGTCGTCGACCCGCAGACCGCCGAGCGGCTGCCGGACGGGGGAGTCGGCGAGATCTGGGTGTCGGGGCCGAGCGTTGCGCAGGGCTACTGGGGCAAGCCGGACGAGTCCGCAGCGACGTTCCGCGCCCGGCTCGCCGGCGAGACCGACCGCACGTACCTGCGCACCGGAGACCTCGGCTGCATGTCGGGCGACGAGCTGTTCGTTACCGGCCGGAGCAAGGACGTGATCATCATCGCCGGGCGGAACCACTACCCCCAGGACATCGAAGGGACTGTGGAGCAGAGCGACGCCGCGCTGCGGCCGGGCTCGGGCGTGGCGTGCTCCGTGGACCGCGACGGAGAGGAACAGCTCGTGGTCGTGCAGGAGGTGGCCGGTAACCGCGCCCGTCTCGACGCGGGCCGGGCGGTCGCCGCGATCCGTGCGGCCGTGGCCGCCCAACACGGGCTGGCCGTGCACGACATCGTGCTCGTCAAGCAGGGCAGCATCCCGAAGACCTCGAGCGGAAAGCTTCAGCGGGGTGCGTGCCGCGAGGCGTTCCTGGGCGGCGCGCTGGACGTCGTGGCGGCGTGGAGCGCGGCCGGGGAATCCACGCGGCCGGCACCGGGGGGCGCCGGGTCCGAGCCCGTCACGGCCTCACCGCCGGCGGCACCGTCACCGCAGGCGGACACGATGCGCCGGGCCTACGCGACCATCGAGCGGCTCCAGCAGCGCGTCACCGACGCCGAACGGGCCCGGTCGGAGCCGATCGCGATCGTCGGCGTCGGCGCCCGGTTCCCCGGCGGCGTGGTGGACACCGAATCGTTCTGGGACCTGCTCAGCAACGGCCGCGACGCCGTCGGGGAGATCCCGGCCGACCGGTGGGACGTGGACGCCTACTACGACCCGGAGCCGTTGCGGGCCGGCAAGTCCATCAGCCGGTGGGGCGGCTACCTGGAGCACGTGGACCGTTTCGACCACGACTTCTTCGGCATCTCCCGCCGCGAGGCGGTGATGATGGATCCGCAGCAGCGGCTGATCCTGGAGGTGACCTGGGAGGCGCTGGAGGATGCCGGCCTGCCCCCGCGTGACCTCGCCGGCAGTGCCACCGGCGTCTACATGGGACTGTGCAGCAGCGACTACTCCGGCCAGGTGTTCCGGACCGCGGAGGGCATCCAGGCCCACGCGAGCACCGGCAACTCCCACGGCATCGCGACCGGCCGGGTGTCGTACCTGCTGGATCTCAAAGGCCCGAGTGTGTCGATCGACACCGCCTGCTCCTCGTCGCTGGTCGCGGTCCACCAGGCGGGGCAGGCGCTGCGGCTCGGCGACATCGACATGGCGATCTGCGGCGCGGTCAACGTGGTGCTGCAGCCGCACCTGAGCATCTCGTTCTCGCAGTTCCCGGAGATGCTCGCCGCGGACGGGCGGTGCAAGACGTTCGACGCCGCCGCCGACGGCTTCGTGCGCAGCGAGGGCTGCGGTGTCGTGGTGCTGAAGCGGCTGTCCGACGCCGTGCGCGACGGCGACCGCATCCATGCCCTCATCCGCGGCTCCGCCGTCAACCAGGACGGACGCAGCTCCGGCCTGACCGCGCCGAACGGTGCCGCGCAGCGCGCGGTGCTGCGCCGGGCATTGCAGGTCAGCGGTGTCGCACCGGAGCAGCTCGGATACATCGAGACGCACGGTGCGGGCACGAAACTCGGCGATCCGATCGAGGTGGAGGCCCTCGCCGAGGTGTACGGCCGGCCCGAGGGCGCCGCGCTGTACCTGGGCGCGGTGAAGACGAGCCTCGGCCACACGGAGGCGGCCTCCGGCATCGCCGGGCTGATCAAGGCCGTGCTGTGCCTCGAACACGGTGAGATCCCGCCGAACCTGCACTTCCAGCGGCTCAACCCGCACATCTCCTTCGACGGCACCACCTTCGCCGTGCCGACCGCCCGTACTCCGTGGCCGACCCCGGGACCGCGCTACGCGGGCCTGAGCAGCTTCGGCTTCAGCGGCACGAACACCCACCTGATCCTGCAGCAGGCACCCGAGGCCGTCGCCGCGACGCCCGACGACCGGCGCCCGGCCTCCGTGCTCGCCCTGTCGGCGAAGACCGAGACCGCGCTGGTCAAGCTCGCCCGCCGCTACCAGCGCAGGCTCGCGGCGGCCGGCACCCGGGCCGACGCCGCCGACGTGTGCTTCTCCGCCAACACCGGCCGCGGTCACCTCCCGCACCGCCTCGCCGCCGTCGGCGCGTCCGCCGGCGACCTCGCGGCGCGGCTGGCCGACTACGCCCGTGGCGAGCCGGCACCCGGCCTGCTGTCCGGCCGGGCCGCCGACGCCGCGGCGTCCGACGTGGTGTTCCTGTTCACCGGGCAGGGGCCGCAACGGGCCGGCATGGCACGCGAGCTGTACGAGACCCAGCCGACGTTCCGCCGGGTGCTCGATCACTGCGACGCGGTGCTGCGGCCCGTGCTGGACCAGCCGCTGCTGTCGGCCATCTACCCGCAGGACCCGGCCGACGACCTGATCAACGACATGGCGTACGCACAGCCCGGCCTGTTCGCCGTCGAGTACGCGCTGGCCGAACTGTGGCGGTCCTGGGGAGTGGAGCCGGCCGCGGTGCTCGGGCACAGCCTCGGCGAGTACACCGCGGCCTGCTTCGCGGGGGCGATGGCCCTCGACGACGCCCTGCGCGTCGTCGCGGAACGCGGACGACTGCTGCACCGGCTCGCCGACACCGGCGCGATGGCCGCCGTCTTCGCCTCCGCCGACGAGGTCGGCCGCGAGGTGGCCCGGCACGACCCGGACCTCGTCTCCGTCGCCGCCGCGAACGGCCCCGCCAACACCACCATCTCCGGCACCCGCGCGGCGGTGGAGGCCGTCTGCGCGGCGTTCACCGCCCGCGGCGTCGACGTTCGGCGGCTGCGCATCTCCACGTCGTCGCACTCACCGCTGATCGAACCGGTGCTGGAGCCGCTGCGAGATCTGCTGTCGTCGGTGCGTTTCACCGCGCCCCGCATCCCGCTGGTGTCGAACCTGACCGGCCGGCTGTGGCCGTGGGACCAGGTCGTCGACGCCGGCTACTGGTGCCGGCACGCCCGCCGGCCGGTGCTGTTCGCCGACGGTGTCGCCACGCTGCGGGACCTCGGCTACCGGACCTTCCTGGAGGTCGGGCCGGCGCCGACCCTGCTCGGCCTGCTCGGCGACATCGTGCCGCCCGGCGCGGACGTGCTGATGCTGCCCAGCCTGCGCCCGAAGGCGGGCGACTGGAGCGTGCTGCTGGACAGCGTGAGCCGCCTGTACGTCCAGGGTGCCGACCTCGACTGGGCCGGCTTCGACCGGGACTACACCCGGGCCCGGGTGCGGCTGCCGCACTACCCGTTCGACAAGGTCCGGTGCTGGCACGACCTCGCAGGAGCCGCGACGCCGTTCGCCGCCTCGGGTGCCTCGCCCGCGCCGGGCGGGTCCGCTGCGGCCGCGGCCGGCGCCTCGGGTGCCTCGCCCGCGCCGGCTGGCCGGGCGGGTCCGGCGCCGGTGCGGGGCTGGGCGAGCTCGCTGCCGGCCGCCGAGGACCTCCTGTCGGCACCTGCCGGCGAGCGGGTCGACGTCCTGATCGCCGAGCTGCTGCGCAGCGTCCAGCGGGCGCTGGGCGCCGGGTCGTCCACAGTGGACCCCGATGTGCCGCTGTCCGGTCTCGGGCTGGACTCGCTGATGGCGGTGGAGCTGCGCAACGAGATCCAGTCCCGGCTCGGGGTGTCGATCGCGATCGCGGGGCTGCTCGGCGGGGCAACCATCCGCACCGTCTCCGAGCAGATCATCGCCCAGATCGAGCAACGGCAGCGATCGGGTCCCGGGGCCCCGGACAGCACCGCGGCGATCCGCCGCGTGGCCCGCGTCGAGGACCTGGCCGAGCAGCTGCTCGCCGTCGTGGAACAGACCCCCGAGGCGATGGTGGGCGCGACCAGTGGGACGGAGCACGGCGATGTCTGACCTCGCAGAGCGGTTGGCGTCGCTGTCGCCGCAGCAGCGGGCGCGATTCGAACAGCTCATGCTGGAGTCGGACCAGCGATCGGAACCGGCCGCACTGCAGGAGAACCTCTTCCCGCTGTCGGTGCTGCAGCAGGGCATGTGGTTCCTCGAACAGCTGCGACCGAACAACCCCGCCTACGTCGTGCCGGGCGCCCTGCGTATCCGGGGCCCCCTGGACCGGGCCGCGCTGCTCGACGCCGCGAATGCGGTGGTCAGCCGGCACGAGGCGCTGCGCACCACGTTCGAACTGCGCGACGGCCGGCCCACGCAGGTGGTGCACGCCAGCATGCCGCTGGAGGTGCCGGAGATCGACCTGCGCCCGGCCGGGCTCACCGGCGTGGCGCTGGAGGCCCGCATCGTGACCGAGGCGCTCGGCGAGCCGATGCACGTCGAACGAGGCCCGTTGCTGCGACTCAAACTGCTGCGGACCGGCCCGGACGAGGCCGTCCTCGTGCTCGCGCTGCACCACCTGGTCTCCGACCGCTGGTCGATCGCGATCCTCATGTCCGAGATCGCCGAGCTGTACGAGGCGGCCGGGACGGGCCGCCCGTCCCGGCTCGCGGCACCAGCGGTGCAGTACGGCGACTTCGCCGTCTGGCAACAGGAACAGCTGCGCGACGGGCGATGGGACGCGGACCTCGCCTACTGGCGGCAACGCCTGGCCGGCGCGCCGTCGGCGTTGGAACTGCCGACCGACCGGCCACGACCGGCCGTGCAGGGCTTCAACGGCGCCTTCGTGCCGATCCACGTCGCGGAGCCGCTGCTGCGCAGCCTCGGCGAGCTCGCCCACCGGCACGGCGCGACCACCTACATGGCCCTGCTCGCCGCCTTCACCGTCCTGCTGCACCGCTACAGCAACCAGGACGACGTGGTGGTGGGGATGCCGACCGCGATGCGCGGGCGGCCGGAGATCGAGTCGCTGATCGGGTACTTCGTCAACGCCCTGCCCATCCGCACCGACGTCGGCGGGAACCCTCCCTTCACCGAGGTCCTCGACCGGGTCCGGCTCGCCACCCTCGCCGCCTACACGCACGAGGAGGTCCCGTTCGACGTGATCGTGGCCGGTCTGCAGACCGCCCGGGACCTGAGCCGGCCACCCGTCTTCCAGGTCAGTTTCTCCCACGGCCGGGAACCCGCGCCCACATTCGCGCTCGGCGACACCGAACTCACCCGAATCTGGGTGCAGAGCGGCGGCGCCCGGTTCGACCTCGAGCTGCAGACGTTCGAGCGCGACGGCGCGCTCGGCGGCTGGTTCGAGTACGACCGCGACCTGTTCGACGAGGCCACGATCGCGCGCATGGCCGGGCACCTTCAGCGCCTGATCGGTGAGATCGTCGCGGACCCGCAGCGCCCGATCGACCTGCTGGACCTCGTCGGCGACGAGGAGCGCCGCGGGCTGCTGGCGATGTCCCAGGGGTCGGTGAGGGTGTGGCCGGACACCGACGGCTGGGTCCACGAGTGTTTCGAGCGCCGTGCCGCCGAGCGGCCCGACGCCGAGGCGGTGCGTTTCGCCGGCCGCGGCATGACCTACGCGGCGTTGAACCGCCGGGCGAACCAGCTCGCCCGCCGCCTGATCCGTGCTGGTGTGGGCCGGGACGTGCTCGTCGGGGTCAGCATGGAACGCTCGCCGGAGCTGGTGGTCGCGCTGCTCGCCGTCCTCAAGGCCGGCGGCGCCTACGTCCCCCTGGACCCGGAGTACCCACCGGCCCGCCTGGAGCACATGCTGGCCGCCGCCCGGGTGCCGGTCGTGCTCACCCAGCGGCGGATCCTGGCGGACCTGCCGGCGCTCGACGCGGAGATCCTGTGCCTGGACGAGCTCGGCGACGCGTTGGACGGTGAGCCGGACGGCAATCCGTGCGTCGCGGTCGGCGGCGAGGACCTCGCCTACGTCATCTTCACCTCCGGGTCCACCGGCACCCCGAAAGGGGTCATGAACGTCCACGCGGGCATCCGCAACCGGCTGCTGTGGATGCAGGAGGAGTTCGGGCTGCAACCCGCCGACCGTGTCCTGCAGAAGACACCGTTCTCGTTCGACGTGTCCGTCTGGGAGTTCTTCTGGCCGCTGATGACCGGCGCGACGCTCGTCGTCGCCCGCCCGGGCGGGCACCGCGACGGCGCCTACCTCGCCGACATCATCAGGACGGAACGGGTGACCACCATGCACTTCGTGCCGTCGATGCTGCAGGTGTTCCTGCAGGAGCCGGTGGAGCGGTGCACCAGCCTGCGACGGGTCATCTGCAGCGGCGAGGCGCTGCCCCGGGACCTGCGGGACCGGTTCATGGCCAGGTCACCGGCTCAGCTCAGCAACCTGTACGGCCCGACGGAGGCGGCCGTCGACGTCACCCACTGGACGTGCCACGCGGACGAACCCGACGGGCCGGTGCCGATCGGCAGGCCGATCGCCAACACCGAGATCTACGTCCTGGACCGGTTGCGGCAGCTCGTTCCCACCGGCGTGGCGGGCGAGCTGTACATCGGCGGCCGGAACCTCGCCCGCGGCTACCTGGACCGGCCCGACCTGACCGCGGAGTGGTTCGTCGAGCACCCGTTCGACCATTCGATTGAGGGGCCGGCGGCCGGCGCCCGCCTGTACCGGACCGGAGACCTGGCCCGGTTCCGCGCCGACGGCGCGGTGGAGTTCCTCGGCCGCCTCGACCATCAGGTGAAGCTGCGCGGCCTGCGGATCGAGCTGGGCGAGATCGAGGCGGCGCTGACCGGGCACCCGCAGGTGCACGAGGCCGTCGTCGTCGCCCGCGAACACCGCCCCGGCGACCTGCGGCTGGTCGCCTACCTGACGCCGGACGGCGACACCCCGCCGAGCATCGCCGACCTGGTCGGCACGCTGCGGCTGCGGCTGCCGGAGTACATGGTCCCGGCGTGCTTCGAAATCCTCGCCGCCTTCCCCCTCACCGCCAGCGGCAAGGTCGATCGCAACGCCCTGCCCGAGCCCACCGGGCTGCGCCCGGACCTCGGCGCGCAGTACGTGGCACCGCGCGACGACCTGGAGGACACCATCGCCGGGCTGTGGCGCGAGATCCTCGGCGTCGAACGCGTCGGCATGCACGACAGCTTCTTCGACCTCGGCGGCCACTCGCTGCTGATGGCGAGGCTCCGCACCGAACTCGCGGCCCGCACCGGACACGACGTGTCGATGGTCGAACTGTTCCAGCACCCCACGGTCGGCTCACTCGCCGGACATCTCCGGCGGGCGGCGGACGAACCCGAGACCGCCCTGGACGACGTGCGGGAACGCGCCGAGCACCGCCGCCGGTCGCACCACCGGCGCCGCCAACTGGCGGACGCCCGAACCCGACTGCAGGAACGGTAGGTGACCTGATGTCCGAGCTGCGTGAGAGCACCGAGCAGGTGGCGATCGTCGGCATGGCCGGCCGGTTCCCCGGCGCACCCGACATCGACACGTTCTGGGCGAACCTGCGCGACGGCGTCGAGGGCATCGCCGCGTTCTCCGACGAGGAACTGTCAGCCGCGGGCGTCGACGACGTGACGCTCGCCGCCGAGCATTACGTCAAGGCCAAGGGCGCGCTCGACGACGCCGACGAGTTCGACGCCGCCTTCTTCGGCTACAACCCGCGGGAGGCGCAGCTGCTGGACCCGCAGCACCGGGTGTTCCTGGAGTGCTGCTGGGAGGCGCTGGAGTCGGCCGGGTGCGTGCCGGGCACGTTCGACGGCAGGATCGGGGTGTTCGGCGGCACTGGGCTCAACAGCTACCTGCTGCACAACATCATGGCCAACCCGGCCCTCGTCGACTCCGCCGGCCGATACCAGACGATGCTGGCCAGCGACAAGGACTTCCTCGCCACCCGGGTCTCCTACAAGCTCGGCCTCACCGGCCCGTCGCTGACGGTGCAGACGGCCTGCTCCACGTCGCTGACCGCGGTGCACCTCGCCTGCCAGAGCCTGCTCAACGGCGAGTGCGACGTGGCCCTCGCCGGTGGCGTGGCGGTCAGCTCCCCGCTGCGGCACGGCTACACCTTCGAAGCCGGCGGCATCCTGTCGCCGGACGGGCACTGCCGGCCCTTCGACGCCGACGCCGGCGGCACGGTGCCCGGCAACGGCGCAGGCGTCGTCGTGCTGCGCCGGCTGGAGGACGCCACCGCCGACGGCGATCCGGTGGTCGCGGTCATCCTCGGCACCGCGATCAACAACGACGGCTCGCTCAAGGCCGGCTATACCGCGCCCAGCGTCGACGGGCAGGCCACGGTCATCTCCGAGGCGCTCGCCGTCGCCGGTGTACCGGCCGGCAGCATCGGCTACGTCGAGGCGCACGGCACCGGCACCGTGCTCGGCGACCCGATCGAGCTCACCGCGCTGACCCGGGCGTTCCGCCAGGACACCGCCGGCACGGGCTTCTGCGCGATCGGCTCGGTGAAGAGCAACGTCGGTCACCTCGACGCGGCCGCCGGCGTCACCGCGCTCATCAAAGCCGCGCTCATGCTCGACCGGGAGGCCATGCCGCCGTCGCTGCACTACCGGCGGCCCAACCCGGAACTGAGGCTGCCGACGAGCCCGTTCTACGTCAACGACGAACTGCGCCCGTGGCCCCGCGGTCCCGAACCGCGACGCGCCGGTGTCAGCTCGTTCGGCATCGGCGGCACCAACGTGCACGTCGTGCTGCAAGAGGCGCCCGCGCCCTCGCCCGGGCCCTCGCTTCGGTCCGCCGTCCCGAAGGCGCTGGTGCTGCCGCTGTCGGCGAAGACCCCCGCGGCGCTGGCCGGCAACGCCCAGCGGCTCGCGGCGCACCTCGACGCGCACCCGGATCTGGCACTCGGCGACGTGGTGCACACCCTCACCCACCGGCGCACGGTCTTCGGCCAGCGCAAGGCGATTGTGTGCTGTGACCGCGACGAGGCCGTCGCCGCGCTGCGGCGCATCGGGCCGGCCGACGCGGTGACCGCCGCCGACCGGGACGCCCGGGTCGCGTTCCTGTTCCCCGGGCAGGGTGCCCAGTACGTGTCGATGACCCGCGACCTGTACCTGCACGAACCGGTCTTCACGGCCGAGGTCGACCGGTGCGCGGCGCTGTTCGCCCCGCATCTCGGCGTCGACCTGCGTGACCCGCTGTTCGCCGCGTCCACCGACACGGCCGCCGCCGCCGCGCTGGAGCAGACCCGCCTCACCCAGCCGGCCCTGTTCCTGGTCGAGTACGCGCTGGCCCGCCTCTGGTCGTCGTGGGGCGTGCGGCCGGCCGCCATGGCCGGGCACAGCGTCGGCGAGTACGTGGCCGCCTGCCTGGCGGGTGTCTTCACGGTGCCGGACGCCGTCCGGGTCGTGGCGGCCCGCGGCCGGCTGGTCCAGGCGATGCCGCCGGGCGCGATGCTGTCCGTGCTGCTCCCGGAGGCCGACGTCCAGCGGCTGCTGGAGCAGCGACGAGGTGACGGCCTCGGGCTCGCCGCCGTCAACGCGACCGAGTTGAGCGTCGTGTCCGGCCCGACCGCAGCGATCGACGACCTGCAGGCCCACCTGCGGGCGACCGGTGTCGGCTGCCGCCGGCTGCACACGTCGCACGCGTTCCACTCCGAGAGCATGGACGACGCCGTCGGGCCGCTCGTCGAGGAGCTGCGCGCCGTCACCCTGCACGCGCCGGCGATCCCGTTCATCTCCGGTGTCACCGGGACCTGGATCACCGACGAGCAGGCCACGAGCCCCGAGTACTGGGGAAGCCACCTGCGTCGGCCGGTCCGGTTCGCGGACGCGGCCGGCCGGCTGCTCGACGACGGCGACCTCGTCTTCGCGGAGGTCGGACCGGGCACCACGCTCGGCGGCCTGCTGCGCCAGCACGCCGCATGGACCGGCGCGCGGACCGTCGTCGCGTCGCTGCGCCACCCCCGCGAGACGACCGACGACCGCGTGGTCATGGCCCGGGCCGCGGCCGCGTTGTGGCAGGCCGGTGCCCCGGTCGACTGGCACACGATCGCGCCCGGACCGGGCCGGGTCGTGCCGCTGCCCTCCTACGCCTTCCAGCGGCAGCGTTTCTGGGTCGACCGGCAGGCACCGGAGCCCTCCGCCGCACCGGCAGGGCCGGGTGCCGAACGGTGCCACACGCCCGGCTGGAAGCGGCTGCCGGATGTCACCGGCGCCGCCGTGGACGTGACCGGTCAGGCATGGTTGCTGCTCGGCGGTTCCGGCCTCGCCGCCGCGCTGGCCGAGCGGCTGCGCGACGGCGGCGCCACGGCCGTGCGGGTCGCGGCGGACGCCGGCGCGGACGTGCTCGCGTCGCTGGTCACTGACACCGTGCAGCGCCTGCACGTCGTGCACCTGCTCAGCCTCGACGTGCCGGCCCGTGACGCGGCAGCGCCACTGGACGCCCGGCGGGTCCGCGAGGCGCGCAGGCTCGGCTTCGACAGCCTGCGGACCCTGGTGGCGACGCTCGCCGGCGCGCGCACCGGCCTTCCCGTCTCGGTGGACGTGCTCTGCCACGGCGTCCACACGGTCACCGGCGAGGAGCCACGGCAACCGGAACACGCCACCCTCACCGGGATCGCCACCGTGCTCGCCCAGGAACTGCCCGACGCAGTGTGCCGGCTGCTCGACGTGTCCGGCACCGACCCACAGACCCCCGACGACACGCAAATCCGGGCGGTGCACGCGATGCTCACCCGCGACACCGACGAACGCACCCTCGCCCTGCGCGGCCGGCGCTGGTGGCGGCGCGAATTCGACCACGCCCCGCTCGGGGCATTGCCGGACGGGGCGACCCGGCTGCGCGACGGCGGCGTCTACCTCATCACCGGCGGCCTCGGAGGTGTCGGCCTGGCCCTCGCCGAACACATCGCCGCCCACAGCAGCGCATCGGTGCTGGCGTTGCTCAGCCGTTCGGCGTTCCCGGCCGAGCCGGACTGGCCGGGCTGGCTCGACACCCACGGCGCGCAGGACCGGACGAGCATCCGGATCCGGCGGCTGCAACAGGTGGCTCGGCTCGGCGCGCGCGTCGTCGTGCTGCAGGGCGACGTTGCCGACGAGCCACGCACGGCCGAGCACGTGCGGCACCTGCGGGAGCACTTCGGCGCGGTCCACGGCGTCGTCCACGCGGCGGGACTGCCGGCGTCGGGTCTCATCGCGACCGGGCCGGTGGGCGCCACCGACGCCGTGTTCGCGGCCAAGGTCGACGG
The DNA here is from genome assembly GCF_040674675.1 of Dactylosporangium sp. NPDC049742. NCBI lineage: Bacteria > Bacillati > Actinomycetota > Actinomycetes > Micromonosporales > Micromonosporaceae > Dactylosporangium > Dactylosporangium sp. NPDC049742. The sequence continues at coordinate 156,809 of NZ_JBFANF010000018.1, forward strand.
GACGCTGGTGCTCGACCGGGTGTGTCCCGCGGAGGATCTGGACTTCCTGCTGCTGTGCTCGTCCGCGACCGCCGTGCTCGGCGGGCCGGGCCAGAGCGACTACGCAGCGGCCAACGCGTTCCTGGACGCGTACGCCCAGGCCCGCAACGACCAGGGCGCGCCGGTGACCGCCGTCGCCTGGGGCACCTGGGAGGGGATCGGCATGGCCGCCGACGGCGCGCTGCCGGGCACCGGCCGGGCGGGCACACCCACCCGGCACCCGCTGCTGCGCCGGCTGGAGGCGGCGGAGGACCGCTGGACCTACGTCTCGTCGTTCAACACCGCCGAGCACTGGATCGTCGACGACCACCGGCTGATGGGCCACGGTCTCGTGCCCGGCACCGCCTACCTGGACCTGGTGTACGCGGCCCTGTGCGAACAGGCCGGCGGTGAGGTCGTGGAACTGCACGACGTCATGTTCACCTCGCCGGTCATCGTCCCCGACGGCCAGACCCGCACCGTGTACACGACGGTCGAGCGCCATGACGGGCGGCTGGGCTTCACGGTGCGCAGCCGCACCGCCGACGGATCCGGCTGGCAGGAGCACGCCAGCGGCTCGGCGACCTTGACCGCCCGCGGCGAGGACGCCGTGCACGACCTCGCTGGCGTGCTGGCCCGGTGCGCGGTCACCGAGGTCGTCGACACCGAGGATGAGCTGCGCCGCCGGTTCCGCACGGACCGGTTCGCCAAGGGCGCCGGCCCGCTCGAATTCGGGTTCGGGCCGCGTTGGCAACTGCTGCGCAAGGTACAGACCGGCCGCCGGATGTTCGCCACCCTGCGCCTCGACGACGCGTTCCGCGACGATCTGGACAGCTACCAGCTGCATCCCGCGATCCTCGACATGGCCGGCGGCGTGTTCCGTATGCACGCCGAGGACCTGTACTACCTGCCGCTGACCTACCGCAGGCTGCGGGTGCTGCACCCGCTCACCGCGACCGTGCACTGCGCGGTGCAGATCAAACACGCGCCGGACTCCACCGGGGAGACGCTGACCTGCGACATCGACCTGCTCGACGACGACGGCCGGCTCCTGGTGGAGATCACCGACTTCAGCGTGAAGCGGATCAACGACATCCCGGCGCTGCTGGAGCAGATCGAACGCCTCACCGAGGAGCCGCTGCCGGAGCGGCCGGCCACGGCCGGCGGTGCGCTCGCGGCGCTCAGCGCCGGCATGAGCGAGCAGGAGGGCCAGGCGGCGTTCGGCCGGATCCTGGCCGCGGCGCAGCTGCCCGCGCAGCTGATCGTCGCGCCCGGTGACTTCACCGCGCTGCACCGGCTGGCCGTGTCGATCACGCCCGCGTCGCTGGCGCGGGAGATCGCGCAGCTCCCGCCGCCGGTCGGCACGCACCCGCGGCCGGACCTCGCCACCGCGTACGTCGCGCCGGCGTCCGACGCCGAGCGGGCCGTCGCGGCGATCTGGCAGGAGATCCTCGGTGTCGAGCCGATCGGCACCGACGACGACTTCTTCGCCCTCGGCGGACACTCGCTCGCCGCGGTGCAGATCGGCACCAGGATCCACAGCCGGTTCGGTGTGGAACTTGACCTGCGCGCCTTCTTCGACGCGCCGACCGTCGCGCACACCGCCGCCCTGCTGGCGGCGCGGCAGCGCGACGCGGACGACGTCATCGAAGTGGTGCGCCGCGACGAACCCGGCGAGGGCCTGTCCGAGCTGGACGCACAGCTGGACGCCCTGACCGACGACGAGGTGGACGCACGGCTGCAGCAGCTGCTGGCCGAGGACGAGGGGATGCCACGATGAACGTCGAGGACACGCAACGCCTGTCAGCGCAGCAGAAGCGGGCGCTGCTGGCCGAACGCCTGCGCCGGCGGGAGCTTGAGCGGTGCTTCCCCGCGTCGTTCCCGCAGCAGCGGATGTGGTTCCTCGACCAGTTGACACCGGGGAATACCGCCTACAACGTGCCGGGTGCCGCACGAGTCCGCGGGCGGCTGGACCTCGACCTGGTGCGGCGCGCCGTCGCGGAGATCACCCGGCGGCACGAGGCGCTGCGCACGACGTTCCGTGCCGTCGACGGTCAGCCGACGCAGGTCGTCGGTGCGGCCGCCGAGCCGGAGATCACGGTCGTCGGCTGCGAGCATCTGCGCGGACCGCAGGAGGACCAGGCGGTCCGCGAGCTGTCCCGCGTGGAGTTCAGCCGCCCGTTCGACCTGCGGACCGGCCCGCTGATGCGGATGCAGTTCCTCCGGCTCGCACCCGACGAGCACATCCTGCTGCTGACGATCCACCACATCGCGGGCGACCTGTGGTCCACGTCGGTCTTCCTCAACGAGCTCGTCACCCTCTACGGCGCCTACGTCGACGGCACCGAGGCCGTCCTGCCGGACCTGCCCATCCAGTACCCTGACTACGCCGTCTGGCAGCGCAACCGGCTGGAGGGCGACGCCGTCGCCGCGGACCTCAAGCACTGGACGCAGGCGCTCGCCGGCGCCCCGGCCGCGCTGGAGCTGCCGACCGACCGGCCCCGCCCGCCGGTGCAGAGCACCCGCGGCGCTTCCGTGCCGTTCCGCGTGCCGGAGCGGACGATGGACGAGCTGCGCGCACTGAGCCAGCGCGAGGGCGTGACGCCGTTCATGACGCTGCTCGCGGCCTTCCAGGTGCTGCTGCACCGCTACAGCCGCGCCGACGACGTGGTCGTGGGCGTCCCGGTCGCCAACCGGGGCCGGCCGGAGATCGAGCACCTGATCGGCTACTTCGTCAACATGCTGGCGCTGCGCACCGACCTGTCGGGCGCGCCGTCGTTCCGTGACCTCCTGGCGCGAGTGCGGCAGATGTGCCTGGCCGCGTTCGCGCACCAGCAGCTGCCGTTCGAACGGCTCGTCGAGGTTCTGCAACCGCGTCGGGACGTGTCGCGGACCCCGATCTTCCAGGTCTCGTTCATCTTCCAGAACATCGACATGCCCACCTTCGCCGCCGGTGGCCTGGCACTGCAGCCACTGGAGGTGGAGGCGTCCTCGGCCAGGTTCGACCTGGAGCTGCAGGTCTTCGACGGACCCGCGCTCACCGGCCGGTTCGAGTACAACACCGACCTGTTCGACGCGGCCACGGTGCAGCGGATGGCGGCGCACCTCGGCCGGCTCGTGGAGGAACTCGTCGCGGACCCCGACGGGTGCGTCGACGACGCGCCGATGCTGAGCGGCGAGGAGGAGGCGCGCCTGCGCCACGCGTACAACGACACCGAGCGGAACTGGCCGGCGCCGTCGTTCGCGCACCGCCGCTTCGCCGAGCAGGCGCGGCGGACCCCGGACGCCGAGGCGGTGCGCTGCGGCACGGACGCGGTGACCTACGGCGACCTCGACCAGCGGGCGAGCCGGCTGGCGCACCGGCTGCGTCGGCACGGGGCCGCCCGCGGCGTCCTCGTCGGCATCTGCCTGGACCGGTCGGTCGACATGCTCGTCGCGCTGCTCGCCGTGCTCAAGACGGGCGCCGCCTACGTGCCGCTGGACCCCGGTTTCCCCGCCGACCGCATCGCCTACATGCTCGCCGACTCCGGGCTGCCGGTCCTGATCAGCACGCGCCCGGTGCTGCAGCGCCTCACCGGCGTCGGTGCCACCGTGCTGTGCCTCGAGGAACTGCGCGACGAGCTGGCCGGCGAACCGTCCGGACCGGTCGAGGAGGCGGTCGAGGGCCACGACCCCGCCTACGTCATCTACACCTCCGGCTCCACCGGCCGGCCGAAGGGCGTCGAGGTCCCGCACCGGGCGCTGGACAACTTCCTGTACGCGATGCGGGAACGTCCGGGCCTGGACGCCGCCGACACCCTCGTCGCCGTCACCACCCTGTCGTTCGACATCGCGATGCTGGAACTGCTGCTGCCGCTGGTCGTCGGGGCCCGGGTCGTCGTCGCGCCGCGGGACGTCGCCGCGGACGGCACCCGCCTCGCGGAACTGCTCGACGACGCCGCCGCGACGGTGATGCAGGCGACCCCGTCGACGTGGCGGATCCTGCTGGAGGCCGGCTGGGAGGGCCGGCCGGGCCTACGGGCCTTCGCCGGCGGCGAGGCACTGCCCGCCGGTCTGGCCCGCCGGCTGCGGGCCGTCGGCCTGCCGCTGTGGAACATGTACGGGCCGACCGAGACCACGATCTGGTCGGCGGTGGCCGAGGTCGGCGACGGGCCGATCTCCATCGGCGAGCCGATCGCCAACACGCAGCTGTACGTCCTCGACGAGGCCGGCCGGCTGGTCCCGCAGGGCGTGCCGGGGGAGCTGTACATCGGCGGCGCCGGCCTGGCCAACGGCTACCTGGGCCAGCCGGAGCTGACCGCGCAACGGTTCGTGCCGACCCCCTTCGAGCCGGGGCGCAGCGAGCGGCTGTACCGCACGGGTGACCTGGTGCGCCGCCGCAACGACGGCAGCATCGAGTTCCTCGGCCGGCTCGACCACCAGATCAAGCTCCGCGGGTTCCGTATCGAACTCGGTGAGGTCGAGTCCGAGCTCGTACGCCACGACGCCGTCAAGGACGCCGTGGCGATGGTCCGCGAGGACTTCCCCGGCGACCAACGGCTGGTCGCCTATGTGGTGCCCGGCGAGCAGGAGGAGCCCGGCGCCGCGGCGGACCGGCCATCTGCGCAGTGGCCGGAGCGGGTCGAGCAGTGGCGGCACATCTGGGACACCGCCTACGACCCCGCCGCCGTGCCAGGCGACCCGGCCGAGGACTTCCGCGGCTGGAACAGCAGCTACACCGGGGAGCCGATCCCGGCCGAGGAGATGCGCGAGTGGGCCGCCCAGACGGCGGACCGGGTGCTCGCCGCCCAGCCCCGCTCGGTGCTGGAGCTCGGCTGCGGCACCGGCCTCATCCTGAGCCGGGTGGCGCCGCACTGCGAACGGTACTGGGCCACCGACATCTCCGCGGTCGCCCTGGGCCGGCTCCAGGCGCATCTGGACGCGCACGGCCCCGCGAACGTCACGCTGTTCGACTGCCCCGCCGATGACATCGGCCGGCTGCCCGAGCAGCGGTTCGACGTGATCGTGCTCAACTCCGTGGTGCAGTACTTCCCGGACGAGCGGTACCTGCTGCGGGTCGTCGAGGCGGCCGTGGCCCGGCTCGCGCCGGGCGGGTCGCTGTTCATCGGTGACGTGCGCAGCCTGCCGCTGCTGGAGGCGTTCCACCTGTCCGTGCAGTCGCGGCACGCCGAGCCTGACCTGCCGGCGGAGCAGCTGCGGGCCCGGGTCCGCCGGCACCTCGGCGAGGACGAGGAGCTCGTGCTCGACCCGCGGTTCTTCACCGCGCTGCGGCACCGCTTCCCGCGGCTCACCGAGGTGCTGGTGATGCCGAAGCCGGCCGCCGCCGACACCGAGATGACGCGCTTCCGCTACGACGTGGTGCTCACCGCCGGCGGCCCGATCGCGCCCGCCGCCGACTGCGCCTGGCTGGACTGGCGGGCAGACGGGCTGAGCGTCGACGCCATCCGCGCCCGGCTGGAGGCCGAGCGGCCCGACGTGCTCGCCGTCCGTGGCGTGCCCAACGCCCGGGTCCAGCGGTTCGCCGACGCGGTCCGCCGCCTCGCCTGCGGCGCCGACGCGGGTCCCGGCACGGCCGGCGGCCCGCCGGAGCGCGGCGCGGTCGACCCGGCCGAGCTGTGGGCGCTGGCGGAGCGGACCGGCTACCGGATCGACCTGGACTGGGCCCGGCACGGTGAGGACGGCGCGGTCGACCTCATCGCCCGCCGCCGCTGGGCGGACGGCACGCCGGTCTGCGCGCTGCCCCGCGCCGATGCCGACGAGCCGCCGGTGGAACTGCGGCACCTGGTCAACGGCGGCGCCCTGCGGCTGGCCCGGCGCCTTACACCGGCGCTGCGGGCCGCGCTCGGCGAGCGGCTGCCGGACTACATGGTGCCGACCGCGTTCGTCTTCCTCGACGCGTTCCCACTGACCCCGAACGGCAAGATCGACCGTGCGGCGCTGCCGTCCGCGGAACTGGACCGTCGCGAGCTGCGCAGCGCCTACGCCGCGCCGCGCGACCCGGCCGAGGAGGCGCTGTGCGGCCTGTTCAGCAAGGTGCTCGGGGTGCCCCGCGTCGGCGTGCACGACAGCTTCTTCGACCTCGGTGGGCACTCGCTGCTGGCGACCCGGCTGATCGCGCACGTGCGCGCCGCCCTGGATGTCCAGTTGCCGGTCCGCGCCGTCTTCGAGACGCCGACGCCGGCCGGTCTGGCCGAACGGGTCCGCCGGTGCAGAGGTGCCGCGCACGCGCCGCTGGTGCCGGCAGCCCGGCCGGAGCGGGTGCCGCTGTCCTTCGCCCAGCAGCGGCTGTGGTTCCTGTACCACCTGGAGGGCCCGTCGCCGACGTACAACATCCCGATGGCGGTGCGGCTGCGGGGGCCGCTCGACGTCGACGCCCTGCGCGCCGCCGTCGGTGACCTCACCGACCGGCACGAGGTGCTGCGCACGGTGTTCCCCGACCGCGACGGCGTGCCGTACCAGCGGATCCTCGACCCGGCCGCCGGCCGGCCGGAGCTGACGGTCTCCCGGATCGCCGCCGGCGACGTGGCCGCCCGGGTCGACGAGGTCGCCCGGCACGGCTTCGACCTCGCCCGCGAGACCCCGGTGCGGGCGCACCTGTTCGTCATCGACCCCGACGATCACGTGCTGGTGCTGGTGGTGCACCACATCGCCGCCGACGGTTGGTCGCTGGCGCCGTTGCAGCGGGACCTCGCCGCCGCGTACACCGCGCGGTGCGCCGGGCGTCCCGCGGACTGGCCGCGGCTGCCGGTGCAGTACGCCGACTACGCCGTGTGGCAGCGGCAGCTGCTCGGCGAGCACACCGACCCGGGCAGCCTGGCGGCGACCCAGCTCGCATACTGGCGGACCGCACTGCAGGACCTGCCCGAGCGTATCGCGCTGCCCGCCGACCGGCCCCACCCGCCGGAGGCGTCCAAACGCGGCGCGAGCATCGGTTTCCGCTGGGGCGGCGACCTGCCGGCGCGGCTGGCCGCGCTCGCGCGTGAGTGCGGCGTCACCGAGTCGATGATCGTCAACGCCACCCTCGCCGTGCTGCTGAGCAGGCTCGGCGGCGGCGACGACATCCCGATCGGGACCGCCGTCGCCGGGCGTACCGACGTGGCGGTCGACGACCTGGTGGGATCGTTCGTCAACACGCTGGTGCTGCGGGTCGACACCGCCGGCCGTCCGGCGTTCCGTGAGGTTCTGTCCCGGGTGCGCGGCCGCAGCCTGGACGCCTTCGAGCACCAGGACCTGCCGTTCGAGGTGCTCGTCGACGCGCTGCACCCGACCCGGTCGATGGCGCACCACCCGCTGACCCAGGTGCTCGTGGCGTGGCAGAACTTCGCCGACGTCGCCCTGGGAATGTCCGGCCTGGGCGAGGAGATCGTCCCGGTCGCCGTCGGTGCCGCCCGGATGGACCTCGTGTTCACCCTGACCCGCCGGGCCGAGGCGGACGGCGACGGCGCCCGCGTCGACGGGATCGCCGAGTTCAACACCGACGTCTTCGACCCGGCCACCGTCGCCACGCTCGTCGAGCGCTGGCAGCGGATCCTCGACGCGGTGCTGACGGACCCGGACGTGCCGATCTCGCGCCTCGATCTGCTGGCCCCGGCGGAGCGGACGCGGATCCTCGAGGAGTTCAACGCGGGCGGGGCGGCCACCACGCCGACGACGGTGCCGGAGCTGTTCGCCGCGCGGGTCGCGGCGGACCCGGCCGCGCCGGCGATCACGTACGGCACCCGGACCCTGTCCTACGCCGAGCTCGACGCGGCGTCGAACCGGCTCGCCCGGCTGCTGATCGGGCGCGGCGTCGGCCCGGAGGACCTCGTGGCGCTGCTGCTGCCGCGCTCCGCGGACATGATCGTGGCGATGCTCGCCGTGCTCAAGACCGGCGGTGCCTACCTGCCGATCGACCCCGAGTACCCGGCGGAGCGGATCGCGTACACCGTCGGCGACGCGCGCCCGGTGGTGCTGCTGAGCACCGAGTCGCACGCCGGCCGGTGCGACGGCCTCGACACCGAGACGCTGCTGCTGGACGTGGCACCGGTCCGCGCCGGGATCGCCGGGCAGGACCCCGGCCCGCTGCGCGACGCCGACCGCCGCGAACCGCTGCGGCCGCGCAACGCCGCCTACGTCATCTACACCTCCGGCTCCACCGGCCGCCCCAAGGGCGTGATCGTCACGCACGCGAACGTCACCCGCCTGTTCGAGGCGCTCACGCCGGAGGTCGACCCGGGACCGGACCAGGTGTGGACGTTCTTCCACTCGTACGCCTTCGACTTCTCCGTCTGGGAGATCTGGGGCGCGTTGGTCAGCGGCGGCCGGGTCGTGGTCGTGTCCAAGGAGGTGTCCCGTTCGCCGGTCGACTTCCTGCGGCTGCTCGCCGACGAGGGGGTCACGATGCTGAGCCAGACCCCGTCGGCGTTCCAGGCGCTCGTCCAGGCCGACGAGCAGCATCCGGACCTCGGCGCGCGGCTGGCATTGCGATACGTCGTCTTCGGCGGCGAGGCGCTCGATCCGTCGCGGTTGCGCGGCTGGTACGAGCGGCACGACGACCGGGCACCGCTGCTGGTCAACATGTACGGCATCACCGAGACCACCGTGCACACGACGGTGCGGGCGCTGTCGCGCGAGGACGCCGGCAGCAGCGTGAGCGTGATCGGGCGTGGCCTGTCGGATCTGCGGCTGTACGTCCTGGACGGTTGCCTGCAGCCGGTCCCGGTCGGCACGCCGGGCGAACTGTACGTGTCCGGCAAGGGGGTCGCCCGGGGCTACCTGGGTCGTCCCGGGCTGACCGCGACACGGTTCGTCGCCGACCCGTTCACCGGCGACGGCGCGCGGATGTACCGCACGGGCGACGTGGTGCGCTGGACCGCCGGCGGGGAACTGGTGTTCATCGGCCGGGCCGACGACCAGGTGAAGATCCGCGGGTTCCGGGTGGAGCTCGGCGAGATCGAGGCGGTCGTCGCCGGGTGCGCGGGCGTGGGCAAGGCGGTCGTCGTCGCCCGCGAGGACACGCCCGGCAACCGGCAGCTCGTCGCCTACGTGACCCCGGCCCGCTCCGCCGCGGGCGCCGCCGGGCCGCTGGATCCCGCCGGGGTGCGGCGTGCGGCCGGCAAGCTGCTGCCCGACTACATGGTGCCGGCCGCGGTGGTGGTCCTCGACGAACTGCCGCTGACCGTCAACGGCAAGGTCGAACGCCGGCAGCTGCCGGCACCGGACTTCACCGCCGCCGTCGGCGCCCGCCGGCCCGAGACGGCGGCCGAGCGGGTCCTGTGCGACCTGTTCGCGCAGGTGCTCGGGCTGCCCGACGTCGGCGCCGACGACCGCTTCTTCGACCTCGGCGGGGACAGCATCCAGGCGATCCAGCTCGTCTCGCGGGCCCAGGCCGCGGGCGTGGTGATCAGCACGCGGGACGTGTTCGTGCATCAGAGCGCCGCCGGGCTCGCGGCCGCCGCCTCGACGGCCGGGACCGGGACCGTCCACGACCCCGGCGACGGCGAGATGCCGGCGACCCCCGTCATGGAGTGGCTGCGCGAGCTCGGCGGGACGGTGCACCGGTTCAGCCAGTCGGCGGTGGTGGTCGTGCCGGCGACGGCCGACGCGACGTCACTGGCGGCGGCGCTGGACGCGGTGACGGAGCACCACGCCGTGCTGCGCGCGCGGCTCGTGGCCGGCGCCGACGGTCGCTGGACGTTGCGGATCCCGGCGCCGGGCGCCGAACGAGCCGGTGCGCGGCTGCGCCGGGTCGACGTCTCCGGCCTGCCCGAGGACCGGCTGCGTGCGCTGGTGACGAGCGAGACGGCCGACGCATCGGGCCGGCTCGACCCGTACGCGGGCGTGATGCTTGACGCGGTGTGGTTCGACGCCGGAGTGGACCGGCAGGGACGGCTGCTGCTGGTCGTCCACCATCTCGTCGTCGACGGGGTCTCCTGGCGGATCCTGCTGCCGGATCTGGCTGAGGCATGGACGGCGGCGGACGCCGGGCGGCCGGTCGTGCTGCCGCCGGTCGGCACGTCGATGCGTCGCTGGGCCGGCCTGTTGGCCGCCGACGCGACCTCGCCCGTCCGGCTTGCCGAACTCGCCACCTGGTCCGCGGCGCTGCGCGACGTGCGGCCGCTGACGACCGGGCGCCACGACCCCGACGGCGAGCGCGGACGGCTGACACTGACCCTGCCCACCGCCGACACGGCGTCGCTGCTGACCCGGGTCCCCGCGAACCTCGGCGCGGGCGTCAACGACGTGCTGCTGGCCGCGTTCGGCATCGCCCTTGCCGGTTGGCAGCGCGACCACCGCGGCTGCGACGGCACCCTGGCGGTGAACGTCGAGCGGCACGGGCGCCGCGAGGAACTCGCCGCGGGCACCGACCTCACCCGCACCGTCGGCTGGCTGACCAGCATCGCACCGGTGCGGCTGGACCCGGGGCCGCTGACGTGGTCCCAGGTCGGCGACGCCGGTGCCGACCTGCGCGACGCGGTCGCCCGCCTCACGGAGCAGTTGCGTGCCCTGCCGGCCGACGGGCTCGGCTGGGGACTGCTGCGCTACCTCAACCCCGGCACCGGTCCGCAGCTCGCGGCGCTGCCGGCGGCGCAGGTCGCGTTCAACTACCTCGGCCGGTTCTCCGGCACCGGCACCGCGACCTGGGAGCCGATGGCGAGCGCGGCGGCGGACCAGGCCGGTGCCGGCACGGGCATGCTGCTGACCCACCCGCTGGAGCTCAACGCGGTCATGTACGACGACGGCGCCGGCCCGCGGCTGGTGGCGCACTGGACCTGGGCGGCCGAACTGCTGACGGACCTGGACGTGGCGGCCCTCGCCGAGCGCTGGTTCACCGTCCTGCGCGCCCTCACCGCCTGCGCGGGTGACCCCGGCGCGGTCGGGGCTTCGGTCGGGGCTTCGGTCGGGGATCTGGCCGGCGCCCGGGACGCCATCCCGGTCGTGGCCCGCGGAGAAGGTCTGCCGCTGACCTTCGCGCAGCTGGAGAACGTGTACCAGCCGGTCGGCCCGGACAGCGCACACCACAACGTCATCTCCGCCACGGTGCTCGACGGCGACCTGGACGAGGCCGCGCTGCGGTACAGCCTGGACCGCATCGTCCAGCGGCACGAGGTCCTGCGGGTCGGCGTCGTGCGGCGAGACGGCTCGTGGGTGCAGGTCGTGCACCCGCACGGCGCCTGGCCGATGACCGTCGTGGACCTGCGGGCGCTCGACGCGCCGGCTCGCGAGCGGCGGCTGCGCCGGACGATCAGCGACGAGGAGCACCGCCCGTTCACCCTCGCCACCGGCCCGCTGGTGCGGGCGACGCTGGTGCGCACGGCACCGGCACAGCACGTCCTGCTGCTGGTGATGCACCACATCGTCATCGACCCGTGGGGTTACACGCAGCTCGAACGGGAGCTGGCCGAGCTGTACGCCGCCAGGTGCGAGGACCGGGAGGCGAAACTGCCCCAACTGCCGGTGCAGGTGCCCGACTTCGGCGCCTGGGAGCACCGTCAGCTCGGCAGCGGAGCGCTCGACGAGCACGTCGCGTACTGGCGGCGGACGCTGCGGGACCTGCCGCCGCGGCCGGAGTTCACCGCCGCCGACCTCGACGGGGTCGCACCGGCGCAGGGCTACACCCACGGGGTGGTGTTCGACGCGGCGTTCACTGAGCAGCTCAGGCAGACGGCGCGCCGCTGCGGCGTGACCCTGTTCATGCTGCTGCTGTCGGCGTACGAGGCGCTGCTGTCGGCGTACAGCGACAGCGACGACATCTCCGTCAGCTTCCCGGTGGCGGGCCGGGAACGGCCCGAGGCGCAGCACTTGATCGGCTACTTCATCAACATGGTCGTGGTGCGCACCGACCAGGCCCGTGCCCGGACCTTCGCGGACCTGGCCGAGCAGGTCCGCGACGGCACCCTCGACGCGCACACGCACCAGCAGGTGCCGCTGCGCAGCCTCGACGGCGGCGTCGGCGCGGGCTACGACCCGTTCCGCATCATGTTCAACCTCGTCAACTATCCCGACATCACGCTGGATCTCAGCGGCGTGCACGCCTCACCGCTGCCCTCCGGTGCCGGCGACGACGATGTGGTCATCCCGCGGATGGTGACCGCGATGGAGCCCTACAACCTCGACCTGTACCTCATCATGCACGAACAACACGGGCAGCTTGGCGGCCTGTGGCTGTTCCAGCCGGCGCGTATCGACGCCCGGGTGATGACGGTGCTGATGCGCCAGTGGCGGAGACTGCTCGACCTGATCGTCCGCGACCCGCACATCCCGCTCGCCGAACTGCGGCGGCTCGTCCGCCCGGCGAGTCCCGACAACCGACAGGAGCGTGCCCGGTGAACCGCAGGTGGTTGTTCACCCAGCAGGCAGGCCCCCTTGTCCGGCTCCGGCTCTTCTGCTTCCCGTTCGCCGGCGGCAGCGCCACGGCATACCACCGCTGGCCGCGGCTAGCCTCACCGCGCCTGCAGATCTGCGGCGTGGAGTACCCCGGGCGGGGCGCCCGGATGGATGAGGAGCCGTTCATGAGCCTGCCCGGCCTGGTCCGCCACCTGGCCGACCAGATCGGGCCGATGCCGGACCGGCCGTTCGCGTTCTTCGGCCACAGCATGGGCGGGCTGGTGGCATTCGAACTGGCCAGGACCCTGCGCGACCGTGGCTGGCCGGCACCGGTGCACCTGTTCATCTCCGCGGCCGCCGAGCCGGGGCGCCCGCTGCACCGCACGGCGTTGTACCGGGCCAGCGACGAGGAGGTCCTCGACGAGCTGCGCGAGCTCGGCGGCACCCCGCCGGAGCTGCTCGCCGACCGGGAGCTGATGTCGATGGCGGTCCGGGTGCTGCGCGCCGACTACACCGCGCTCGGCACGTACGAGTTCCGGCCGGCGGCCCCGCTCGCGGTGCCGATGACGGTGTTCGGCGGGCGGGCCGACCCGATCGCGGCACCGGCGGAGCTACGCGGTTGGCAGACCCAGACCGTGGCCGGATGCCACTTCCAGCTGTTCCCCGGCGACCACTTCTACCTGCACGCCGCCGCGGCCGAGATCCTGCGGACGGTGGAGGACACCGTCGATCACCAGCGGAAGGTCGCGGCCGCGGCCGGCTGACGGCCCGGAACCCGGTGCACCCGGGACGGAGGAGATGACATCATGAGCAACCCTGTGGCACTGATCACGGGCGGGTCGCGCGGCATCGGACGGGCCACCGCGTTGCGCCTGGCCCGGGACGGCTTCGACATCGCGCTGTGCTACGCGGCCGACGCCGCCGCGGCCCAGCAGCTGGAGAAGGAACTGCTCAATCTCGGCCGCGGCGTCTACGTCCGGCGCGCCGACGTGGCGGACGCCGCGCAGGTGGCGACGCTCGTCGCGGGCGTCGAGGACGCGCTTGGCCCGGTGACCGCGCTGGTTGCCTCGGCCGCGGTCGTGCGGGACCGCCCGCTCGCGCTCATGGAGGCCGACGACTGGCACACCGTCCTGCGGGTGAACCTCGACGGGGTCTACCACGTCTGCCGGGCGGTGGTGGAGGACATGCTGAAACGGCGCGCGGGCACGATCGTCACCATGTCGTCGCTGGCCGGCCTGCGCGGCAACGCCGGACAGACCAACTACGCGGCGTCCAAGGCCGCGGTCGTCGGCTTCACCAAGTCGCTGGCCCAGGAGGTGGGCCGCTACGGCGTGCGCGCCAACGTGGTCGCGCCGGGCTTCATCACCACCGGCCAGCTGGCCGGTGTGCCGGAGAGCATCCTGGACCACGCGGTGCAGCACATCGCGCTGCGCCGTTTCGGCCGGCCAGACGACGTCGCCGACCTGGTGTCGTTCCTCGTGTCGGACCGGGCGGCCTACATCACCGGCGGCGTGTTCGCGGTCGACGGCGGCTTCGCATGAACGGTCCCCGCGCGGGCGCGGTGACTGCCGCGCCCGCGCCGCCGGACCTCGATCCGCGCCGGTGGGCGGCGCTGCTGTTCATCGCGGTGGCGCAGCTGATGGTCGTGGTGGACACCACCGTGGTGAACATCGCGATCCCGTCCACCCAGGCCGACCTCGGGATGGCCGATGGCGACCGGCAATGGATCATCGCGGCGTACACGCTGGCGTTCGGCGGGCTGCTGCTGCTCGGCGGCCGGGTGACCGACCTGCTGGGCCGTAGGCGGGCGTTCCTCATCGGGCTGACCGGTTTCGCCGTGGCGTCGGCGCTCGGTGGTGCCGCGACCGGCAGCGCGATGCTCATCACCGCCCGGGCGTTGCAGGGTGTCTTCGGCGCGCTGCTGTCACCGGCGGCGCTGGCCATGGTCACGGTGATGTTCACCGAGCCGAAGGAGCGCGGCAAGGCGTTCGGCATCTACAACGCGGTCGCCGGCAGCGGCCTCGCGGCCGGGCTGATCCTCGGTGGCGTCCTGACCCAATTCCTGAACTGGCGGTGGGCGTTCTACATCAGCATCCCGTTCGCGGCCGTCGCCGCGGTCGGCGCGGTCGCCGTTGTGCGGGAGCCGGCCTTGAGCCGGCGCGCCGGCCGGCTGGACCTGCCCGGCGCCGCGCTGGTCGGCGTGGGACTGGTCGGCACGGTGCTGGCGTTCGCGACGGCGGAGAGCGACGGCTGGGCGAGCGGGCGCACGCTGGGCCTCGCCGGCGCCGCAGCGGTCCTCCTGGCCGCATTCACCGTCGTGGAGCGGCGGGGCCGGGCGCCGCTGCTGCCGCCGCGGCTGGTCGGCGAACGCAACCGCGCCGGCGTCTATCTCGCGCTCGGCCTGTCGGTGCTGACCATGTTCGGGTTGTTCCTGTTCATGACGTACTACCTGCAGACCGTCAAGGGGTACTCGCCGGTCGTTGCCGGTCTTGGTTTCCTGCCCATGGTGGCCGGCATGGTCGTCGGCTCCACCCAGCTGGGCGGCCGTCTGCTGGCGCACGTGCCGCCGAGGGTGCTGATCAGCGGCGGGTTCGTGATCGCCGCCGGGGGCATGCTCCTGCTGACCCGGCTGCGGGTCGACAGCGCCTACACCGCGGTGCTGCTCCCGGCCGGGGTGCTGATCGGGCTCGGCCTGGGCTCGGCGTTCGTGCCCGCGATGAGCGTCGCCACGCTCGACGTCGAGCCGCGCGACACCGGCGTCGCGTCGGCGATGGTCAACGCCGTCCAGGAGGTCGGCGGGTCGATCGGCACCGTGCTGCTCAACGGCATCGCGGCGGCCGCCACCGCGACGTACCTCGGCACACACACGGCAGCCTCGACGGACCCGTCCGAGGCGCTGCGGCTGGAGGCGATGGTGCACGGTTTCGCCGTCGCGACCTGGTGGGCGATCGGCATCCTGGTGCTCGCCGCGCTGCTCGCCGTCATCCTCATCACCGCACGCCCCGGCCGCGCCGGGCACGGCGGACCCGCGAGTGGGAAGGCGTGATCCCGATGTCCGACGTACATTCCCAGTTGGCGTCGCAACCGGACCGTGTGAGCCGGTCGCAGCTCGAACGGCGGCTGACGGAGGAGCTCGCCGCGCGGTTGCACGTGCCGGTCGACCAGATCGACCCGACGTGCCCGGTCGCCACCTACGGCCTGCCGTCGGTGGAGATGGTCGGTCTGGTCGGCGAGCTCGAGGCGATGGTCGGCCGGGAGTTGCCGTCGACGCTGATCTGGGAACATCCCACGATCGAGGCCGTCGCCGCGTTCCTGGCCGCCGAGCCTGCTGACCCCGCCGGCCCGGTCGAGCCCTCGGGCCCGGCGGCGCGCCACGGCCGCGGGACGGCGCCCGGCACTGCGGCGGAACCCGTCGCGGTCATCGGGATCGGCTGCCGGTTCCCCGGCGCCGACGGCCCCGACCGGTTCTGGCGCCTGCTGCACGACGGGCGGGACGCCATCACCGAGGTCCCGCCGGACCGCTGGTCGGTCGCGGACTTCGTCGACCCGGACCCGGCGGCCCCCGGGAAGACGACGACCCGCTGGGGTGGCTTCCTCGACGGCGTCGACCGGTTCGATCCCCAGTTCTTCGGCATCTCACCGCGCGAGGCGGAGCGGATGGACCCGCAACAGCGGCTGCTGGCCGAGGTCGCCTGGGAGGCCCTCGACGACGCCGGGTTGGTGGCCGACGATCTCGCCGGTTCGGCGACCGGGGTGTTCGTGGGCATCGCCACCAACGACTACGCGCTGCTGCAGCTCGACGATTATGCCCGCATCGACGCGCACTACGGCACCGGTAACGCCGCGAGCATCGCCGCGAACCGCCTGTCGTACCTGCTGGACCTGCACGGGCCGAGTATGGCCGTGGACACCGCCTGCTCCTCGTCGCTGGTGGCGGTGCAGCAGGCCTGCGCGAGCCTGGCCGCCGGCGACTGCACCCTGGCTCTGGCCGGCGGTGTGAACGTGATCCTCTCACCGGCGCTGGCGATCAACTTCAGCAAGGCCGGTGCGATGGCCGCCGACGGGCGCTGCAAGTCCTTCGACGCCCGCGCCGATGGCTACGTCCGCTCGGAAGGCGCCGGCGTCGTGGTGCTCAAACCGCTGAGCCGGGCCGTCGCCGACCGGGACACGATCTACGGGGTGGTGCTGGGCGGCGCGGTCAACCAGGACGGCCGCACCAACGGGCTGATGGCACCGAACCCCGCGGCGCAGGAGGCGGTGCTGCGGGCCGCGTACGCCAACGCGGCAGTGCCGCCCGCGGCGGTGGGCTACGTCGAGACGCACGGCACGGGCACCCTGCTGGGCGACCCGATCGAGGCGAAGGCACTGGCGGCGGTGATCGGTCGGGACCGCGACCCGGACCGGCCGTGCATCATCGGCTCGGTCAAGTCCAACATCGGGCACCTGGAGGCCGCCGCCGGCGTCGCCGGGCTCATCAAGGCGCTGCTGGCCGTTCGGCACCGGACGATCCCGGCAAGCCTGCACTACGAGCAGCCCAACCCGCACATCCCGTTCCAGGAGCTCGGCCTGCGGGTCGCCGCCGCGGCCCAGCCGTGGCCGGTCGACGGGCCGGCGGTTGCGGGGGTCAGCTCGTTCGGGTTCGGCGGCACCAACGTGCACCTCGTCGTCGGCGCG
Organism: Dactylosporangium sp. NPDC049742; assembly: GCF_040674675.1. NCBI lineage: Bacteria > Bacillati > Actinomycetota > Actinomycetes > Micromonosporales > Micromonosporaceae > Dactylosporangium > Dactylosporangium sp. NPDC049742. The sequence goes on from NZ_JBFANF010000018.1 coordinate 173,807, forward strand.
GCGCCGGCGGCGACGACGGTCCCGGCCGGCGACGAAAGCGAACCGGCCACCCAGCTGCTCACCGTCTCCGCCCGGACGTCGGCTGCGCTGCGGGACCTGGCCGCCCGGTACGACGAGCAGCTCGGTGAAGCGGCGGGCACCGTGCAGTCGCTGTGCGCGGCCGCGGCGCTGCGCCGCACCCACTACGAGCACCGCCTCGCCTGCGTGGGCGGGTCCGCGCAGGAGCTGCGGGCCGCGCTCGCCGCGTTCGCCCGCGCCGAGGAGCGGCCGGGTCTGTCCTGGGGCGCGCGGCGGGTCGGCCGGCGGCCGCGCCCGGTCTTCGTCTTCACCGGCCAGGGCGCCCGCTGGTGGCCGCTCGGAGCGGACCTGCTGCAGGCGTCCCCGGTCCTGAGCGACGTGCTGGAACGCTGCGACGCGACGCTGCGCGACCTGGCCGGCTGGTCACTGCTGGAGCAGCTGTCCGCAGGCACCCGGTCCAGGCTGGCGGAGCCGGCGGTGGCGCAGCCGGCGCTGGTCGCCGTGCAGATCGCCCTCGCCGAACAGTGGCGGTCCTGGGGCGTCGAACCCGCCGCGGTCGTCGGGCACAGCGTCGGCGAGATCTCCGCCGCGTACGTGGCCGGCGCCCTGGACCTCGCCGATGCGCTGCGGGTGGCCATGCACCGCGGCCAGGTGATCGGCCGGGCCGGCGGCGGAGGCGGCATGGCCGCCGTCGGGCTGTCGCTGCAACAGACCAGGGAACTGCTCGACCGGCTCGGACCGGACGCGGTCTGGGTGGCGGCGAGCAACGCGCCGACGAGCACGGTGCTGTCCGGTGATGCCGAGCAGCTGGACCGGGTCGTCGCCGCGTTGGACGCAGACGGGATCTTCGCCCGCCGGCTGGAGTCGGTGACGTTCGCCTCGCACAGCCCGGTGATGGCACCGTTGAGCGCCGAACTGGAACACCGGATCGAGGGTCTGCGGGCACGCCCGGCGACGATCCCGATGTGGTCGACCGCGACCGGCGCGCCGGTCGGCAGCGATCGGCTCGACGCCGGGTACTGGGCGCAGAACCTGCGCCGGCCCGTGCTGTTCGACCCGGTGATCGCGGAGCTGCGGGCCTGCGGGCACGACACCTTCGTGGAGGTCTCACCGCACCCGATGCTGCAGGAGGCCCTCCGCGAGCGGCTCGCCCTTGCGGCGCAGGACGACACCGACGTCGCCGGTGCGGTGGTCGCCTCCATCCGCCGGGAGCGGGACGTCCGAGCGGAGCTGCTGGCCGAGCTCGGCCGGCTCTACTGCGCCGGGTTCCCCGTGGACTGGCACCGCGTCCACGGCCCCGCCACGGCGATGGTGGGCCTGCCCGCCTACCCGTGGCAGCGGGAGCGGTACTGGCTGCAGGACGCCGCCGTGCGTCCGCGCCGTGCCGCCGGGGAACATCCGCTGCTGCGCGGGCACCTGCTGGCCGCGGACGAACCGAAGGCGCACCACTGGTCGGCCCGCGTCGACCTCGCCGAACTGCCGTACCTGCGGGACCACCAGGTCCGTGGGATCGCGGTGCTGCCGGCGGCCGCCGTGCTGGACGCCGCGCTGGTCGCGGCCCGGCGGGTCCTCGGCGACGATGCGGTGACGCTGCACGACGTCGAGTTCGTGCGGATGGCGGCCGTGGCGGAGCACGCCGCGACGGAGACCCTGCAGCTGGTGCTGACCCCGGAGGCGGGCACCGGCGGGTCGTTCGAGCTGTTCGACCGGGACGGCGACGCCGGCGGCACCGCCTGGAGCCCGCTGGCGAAGGGAGCGTACGGCGCTGCACCGGAGGGGACACCCACCGGCGATTTGGACGCCGCCCGGGCCCGCTGCACCGGCGCGCAGGACGTTGCCGCGCATTACGCCGGGCTGTCGGCGGCCGGACTGGAGTACGACGGTGCCTTCCGGGGCATCGACGAGCTGTGGCACGCACCGGGGGAGGCCGTGGCCCGGCTCCGCGTGCCGGCCGGGCCCGCCGCCGGGGACGACCCGTACGCGGTGCACCCGGCGGTGCTGGACAGCTGCCTGCAGGTGCTGGCCGCGGCCGCGGGCATCGGCGGCCCGGACACGTACGTCCCGGTCGCCGTGCGCTGCTGCTCGCTGGCGGCCGGCCGGGTCCGGCCACGGTGGGTCTCGGCGAGCGTCACCGGCACCGCCACGTCGCCCGGTGCCACGTTCACCGGGCGGGTGGTGCTGTTCGACGACACCGGTTCGTGGGCGGGCGAGGTCGACGGTGTGCTGCTGCGCCGCCTCGACGGCACCGGCGACGACGGGCCCGCCGGCACCACCTTCGACGTGCGCTGGGCCGAGGCGGCACCGGACGCCGCCGCCGGCCTGCTGGAGGCCGACGGCCGATGGCTCGTCCTCGCCGACGCCGGCGGGTTCGCCGACGGGGTGGCAGCGGCCCTCACCGCGCGCGGCGCGAGCTGTGTCACGGTGCGCGCCGGGCGGTCGCTGCGCCGCCTCGACGCCAGCCGGTTCGAGGCGGATCCGGGCAGCCGCGAGGACCTCGCGGCGCTGTGCCGGCAGCTGCGAGACGGCAGCGCGGACGCCTGGCGGGGCGTAGTGCACGGCTGGGCGCTGGACGCAGCGCTCGACGACCGCCTCGACGCGGCGGGCACGGCACTGCGGCTGCCCGCCGTCGAGGACCTCGGCTGCGGCTCGGTCCTGCACCTCGTGCAGGAGCTCGCCGCGGGCGGGCTCGGCGGCGTGTCCCGCCTGCTGTTGCTCACCCGGGGCGCGCAGCGCGCCACCGACGACGACGGGGTGCCGAGCGTCGCGCAGTCCGCGCTGTGGGGTCTGGCCCGTGTGATCGCGCTGGAGCACGGCGAGCTGCACCCGGCGATCGTCGACCTCGACCCCCTGCCCGCTGGTAATGAGACCGACCAGGTCGTCGCCGAGGCGCTCCGGGCGCATCCGGGGCAGCGGGACGGGCAGGTGTGCCTGCGGGCCGGTCGGCGCCTGCACCCCGCCCTGGTCCGCCGCGCGGCGGACGGGCACGGTCCCGCCGCGGACGGCGCCGCCGACCGGCGGCCGTTCGACGAGGCTGCGGACGGCAACTTCCACGTCGTCGCCGGCGCGTCCGGGCTGTCAGGCCTGCTGCCGTCACGGTGCGACCGGCGCCCGCCTGGGCCCGGTGAGATCCAGATCAGGGTGCACGCGGCGGGGCTGAACTTCAGCGATGTGCTCAAGGCGATTGGCCTGTACCCCGGTGTGAGCGCCGCGCCGGGCGGCGTCGCGCTGGGCGCCGAGTGCGCGGGCGAGGTGGCCGTGGTCGGCGCCGGCGTCGAAGGCTACCGTCCCGGGGACCTCGTGATGGCCGTCGCCGCAGGCAGTTTCGCCGCGTACACCACCACGGCGGCGCATCTGGTGGTGCACCGGCCGGTGGGCCTCAGCCACGAGCAGGCCGCAGCGTGCCCGATCGCGTTCCTGACCGCCCTGCACGCCCTGGAGCACCTGGCCAGGCTCCGCCCCGGTGAGCGGGTCCTGATCCATTCCGCGGCAGGCGGTGTCGGCCTGGCCGCGCTGCAGGTCGCCGCGCGGGCCGGCGCCGAGGTGTACGCGACGGCGGGCACCGAGGCGAAGCGGGACCTGCTGCGTTCGCTGGGTGTCCGGCACGTGATGGATTCCCGGTCGCTGCGCTTCGCCGAGGAGATCATGCGGGACACCGGCGGCCGCGGCGTCGACGTCGTGCTCAACTCCCTCGGTGGCGCCGCGCTGCGCCGCAGCATCGCGGTGCTGGCGCCGGGCGGCCGGTTCGTCGAGCTCGGCAAGCAGGACATCTACGCCAACAGTCATCTCGGCCTGGAGTTGTTCAAACGCAACCGGTCGTTCTTCGCCGTCGACCTCGAGGCGTGCTTCGCCGACGAACCGGCACACGTGGCCGAACTGTTCCTGCGGCTCGGCGACGGGCTGGCGTCCGGTGCGTTCACCGCCCCACGGTCGACCGTGTTCGGGCTGTCCGAGGCCGCGACGGCGGGCACGATGATGATGCGGGCCGGGCACATCGGCAAGCTCGTGCTGCGCCGCACCGGGCAGGAGACGGTGCCGGCCACGCACGGGCGGATGCCGGTGCGGCACGACGCCACCTATCTCGTCACCGGGGGACTGGGTGCCCTCGGGCGGCGGACCGCCCGGTACCTCGCCGGCCGTGGCGCCGGGCACATCGTGCTGATGAGCCGTTCCGAGCCGGCCGCCGCGGTGCTCGCGGACCTCGACGAACTGCGGGCCGGTGGGACCGGGGTGACCGTGTTCCGCGGCGACGCCGCGCGGGCCGCGGACGTGGCCGCGGTGATGGACCTCATCGACCGCGACCTGCCGGCGCTGCGCGGGGTCGTCCATGCCGCCGGGGTGCTCGACGACGGGCTGCTCAGCGGCCTGGACCGGCGACGGCTGCGGGCGGTCCTGGCGCCGAAGGTGGACGGTGGCTGGCACCTGCACCGTGCCACGATGGCCCGCGAGCTCGACTGCTTCGTCCTGTACTCCTCGGCCGCGGCCCTGGTCGGCTCACCGGGCCAGGGCAACTACGCGGCGGCCAACGCGTTCCTGGACGGGCTGGCGGCGTATCGGCGGGCGTGCGGGCTGCCGGCCCTCAGCATCGACTGGGGTCCCTGGTCGGAGGAGGGACTCGCGGCCCGGCCGGACCGCGCCGGTCAGCTCGCGGAAAGCGGGATCGCCGGGATCGCCTCGCGCGACGGCGTCGCCGCGCTGGACGCCGTGCTCGGCTCGGGCGCGGCGCAGGTTGTGGTCCTCACACTGGACCGGCCGAGGCTGCGCGCGGCCGCCGCGCTCGGGCTGCTGCCGCAACTGCTGGCGGATCTGGCCGGCGGCCCGCAGGCTGCCGGCGCCGCCGCCGCGGCCGGCCGGTCGGCGGAGATCCGGGACCGGCTGCTCGCGGTGGAACCCGGCCGGCGCCGACGGGACATCCTCACATCACACCTGCGGCAGACGATCGCGCAGGTGCTGCAGCTGGACCCGGCCGACGTCGACGACGACGCGCCGCTGGCGGGCCTGGGCTTCGACTCGTTGATGTCCCTGGACCTGCGTAAGCGTCTGGAGGCGACGCTGGGCGTCGAGCTGCCCGCGACGCTCGCCTGGCGCTATCCCACGGTGGCCGCGATCGTGCCGTTCCTCGCCGAGCGTATGGGCGTCGCGCTGACGCACCCGGACGGGACACCGGCGCAGCCGTCGGCGGGCACCGCCCGGGAGGCTGCGGACCAGGCTCCGGCCGGCACCGACGAGACGGACTCCGGCTCCGCGCCGCCGGTCGCGCTGGACGACGCGCCGGACCACGCCGACATCGACGACCTCGACATCGAGGCCCTGCTTCTGGCGAAGATGACAGACATCGACGCGCTCGACGACACACGATGGGAAGGACGGGCGTCATGACCGCACCATTCGAAGATCCTGACGGCGGCTACACCGTGCTGGTGAACGGCGAAGGTCAGTACAGCCTCTGGCCGCGGTTCGTCGCCGTGCCACCGGGCTGGCTGGCCGCCGGGCCGTCCGGCCCGCGGGCGGCCTGTCTCGTCTACGTCAAGGAGCACTGGACCGGCCTGCGGCCGGCGGCCGCCCGCGTGGACGGGGTGGCGCGATGAGCGTGCTGATTGTCGTGGAATCGGCGTTCGGCAACACCCTGACGGTCGCTCAGGCCGTCGCGGCCGGTCTGAGCGAGACGGCTGCGGCCGGCCCGGTGACCGTGGTACGCCCGGGCGAGGCGCCCGAGGAGATCCCGGCAGCGGTGCGGTTGCTGGTCGTGGGCGCGCCGACCCATGACTACTCGTTGCCGAAGGACCAGACCCGTCAGCAGGCGGCGAAGCTCGGCGCCACCGCCGGGGACAGCAGCGGCGTCCGGGAATGGATTCAGCGCGTCGCGGCGAGGTCGGACCTGCGGGTGGCGACGTTCGACACGTCGGTGCGTAGCAGGTTCTCGTTCGGTTCCGCGTCGAAGGCCGCGGCCAAGGCGCTGACCCGCCGTGGGTTCCGCGGCACCGAGCGCGGCCCGAGCTTCTACGTCACCGGCACCGTTGGACCGCTGGCCGACGGTGAGGAGCAGCGCGCCGCGGACTGGGGCCGACAACTGGCGGGCCCGCTGCGCGGACAGCGCGGACAGGAGGTGTGAGCACTGTGCCGACGCATGTCGTGATGGGCCACCTGGTCGTCGTCACCGCCCCGCTCGCCGCGGTGCTGGCACTGTGCTACGCGTGGCTGCCAGGCGTGCGGTCCGGGATGCGCTGGCCGCTCGTCGTGGTCAGCGCGGTGAACGCGGGGTTGGCGTACGCGGCCGGGACGACCGGCGTGCGGCTGCTGGACGATCTGCGGGGCCGGGCCGACGCCGCCGGGCAGGCGCTGCCGCCGGCGGTGCGGGCGCACACCGCCCAGGCCGACGCGCTGAGCCTCGCGTCGCTGGCGCTGCTGCTGCTGGTGCTGACGGTGGTGTGGTGGCTGCTGTCGCCGCCGCGCCCGCCGGGTGCCGCGACCCTGATCGGCGCGTGCCTGCTGACCGTGGGCGTGCTCGCGGTCGGGTGGTTCACCGCGACGACGCTGCTCGAGGCGATGCGCGCGGTGTGGGCGCAGCACCCGATGTGGAGCGGGTGACGCGGCCGGTGCGCGGGGCCGCCGGTCAGGCCGCCGGCGGCCCCGTCTCCAGCACCCGTAAGCGGTCCGAGGGGATCCCGGTGTCAGATCCGGTGGTGCCGCGACAAGGCGTGCAGGTCACCGACCGTGAGTGGCCCGGGGCGTCTGCCCGCGGCGTGCTCCAGCCGCGTGGCGAGCGCGAGCAGGAGCTGGCCGGTCGTGAAGGCGTCGCCCAGCGCGTGGTGCGGCGTGTGTACCGGCAGCCCCAGCCGTCTCGCGGCGGCCTCCAGGTTCGGCTCGTGCCCGGCCGCAGGATCGGCGAGGCGGCAGGCGCGCAGGAGCGCGGCGGTGTCGATCATCATCCGGCCCAGGCGGCGCCCGCGGGGCCGCAGGGCCCGGTCGAGGAAGGCCCGTTCCACCCAGGCCGCGTGCGCTACTGGCACGCGGCCTGCCAGTAGCTCGATGAGCTCGTCCAGGACGTCGCCGATCGGCGGGGCATCCGCGAGGTCGGCGCTGCGCAGGCCGTGCACGGTCATGGCGGCGACGGAGATCGGGCGGTCCGGCCGTAGCTGCCGGTACACCGTCTGCCCGCACGAGATCCGGGCGTGCCTGACGATCGCCGCCCCGTAGGAGACGACGTCGTCGCGGCGCAGGTCCAGGCCGGTCGTCTCCAGGTCCACGACGCAGAACTCCGCCTCCCGCCACGGCGTGTGCGGACTGGGGCCGGGCAGCGGCACCCGGCGGCGCAGTCGTATCGCGCCGCGCGTCACCCGGGCAGCCGGGTGAGCCAGGCCCGGTCCACCCGCGACTGGACGAGTGCGATCGCCCGGAACGTCTCGCGCAGGTGCCGGCGGGTGAGCAGGTCCAGCTCGTTCGGCGCGATGAACGTGGTCGACGGCATGCCGTGGGCGCGCAGCGCCTGGACCTCGTGGCGCAGCAGCAGGCCGTAGACGCTTTCGAACCCGCCGGCCAGGGTGTCCGCCTCGTCGGTGGTGAGCAGGCCGAGCGCGGCGCCGCGGTGCAGCCGCTCGATCGTGGTGCCGCTGGCGTCGCCGGCGGCGATGGCGATCCACCGGGCCAGCGCGACGACGGGGGTGAGGCCGCCCGGTTTCAGGTCGAGCTGGCCGCGGTGCTCGCCGCTGTGGTGCACGACGAAGTCCCGGACGAACCCGGCGGGCGGGCGCCAGCTCAATGCCTCGTCGAGCAGCGCGCGCAGGAACTGGCTGGTGCGGGTGTGGGACCGGATGCTCTGGCTGAGTGCGCCGCCCAGTTCCGGGTCGGTCAGAGGCCGGCTGTCGGCCACCATCGCCGACAGCAGCAGGGCGTTGTCCTGGGTCGGGTCGTGCTGCCAGCCGCGGGCCGCCGCGATCCATCCGGACCGCGCCCGGCTGAAGACCGGGTTGTGCGCGTTCGCGCCGTTGCCGCAGAGCGTGAACCCGCAGCGTTGCAGCCCGCGCAGGACCTCCCGCGCCTCGACCCGGAACTCACCGGCGGGGTCCTGGCCGCGACCAGGAACGTCAGCGGGCGGGTCGGCCCACACCAGCGCGGTGTCCACATCGGACAGCGGCAGCGGCTCCCGGCGGGCCAGCGACCCGAGCAGAACCCAGGAGTGCCGCACGCCGTCGAGCGACGGATGGTCCTGTAGGCGCAGGGTACGCCGGATCGCCGCGTCGACGACCGCGGCGTGGATGGCTCCGATGTGCGTGGCGGGCACGGCGTCGCCGCACAGCTCGATGAGCATGCCTGGCAGGAGCCGGCACGCCGCGGCCAGCTCCTCGACGTCGCGGGCCTCGTCGATCGCCGAACGGATCAGCAACGGGTCGCGGACCTCGGCGCCGGCCAGGTCCACCGCCCGCAGGACGCCCACGGGCCGCCCGGCGCGGTCGACCACGACGAGGTGGTGCACGCCGCGTTCGATCATCCGCAGCAGCCCCTGCGCCTGGGTGGCGCCCTCCTCGACGGTCAGCGCCGGCACCGTGGCGAGCGCGGTGACCGGGGCGTCGATGCCGACCTGACCGGTCGCCACCTTCTGGCGGAAGTCGAGATCGGTCACGATGCCCACCCGCCCATCGCCCCGCACGAGCGCGCACGACAGCCCGGCCGCACTGATCTGGTCGGCGACGTCACGGACCCGGTCCGTCTCGGCGCACCAGACGATCGGGCGGACGAGACGAGCCAACGGCTGCACCGCCCGGCCGAGGCCGGCGTCCTGGACGAGCCGCGACCGGGCGGACCCGGGGTGCACCGCGGCGAACCGTAGCCGGTCGGGCCGGGCGAGGAAGGTGCGTGGATCCGGGATCCGCAGGCACAGGCTCTCCTCGTGCGCCCGGACCCGTACCGTCGGCGGCAGCCCCGACAGCAGCCACAGGTGGCCGAACATGTCGCCCGGCCCCAGCAGGTCCACGACCCGGTCGCCGTCGAGGACCTCGAGCGCGCCGGTGCGGACCACCCACAGGTGCTCCAGCCGCGTACCCTCGGTGACGAGGGTCGCCCCGGCCGCGAAGTATTCGACCTCGACGCGCGCGACCAGCCGCGCCAGGTCGTCGGCGTCGAGCGCGTCGAACGGCGCCTGCCGGCCGAGGAAATCCACGAACTCCTGCACGCCGGCCCACCCTCCCGCTCCGGATGTGCCAATCCTCGCGTCCGGTAGCAGGACTGTCGAGACCGTTGTCATCGCGGCCTCCGATCGCAGGACGGCAGTGAACACCCCGGGCGGATCAGTGCGCGGCGATGTCGCGCCGCCCGCTGACGCCGGTCACCCTGAACGGGAGACGCCCGCCGCCGCGTCACTGTCGCAGTTTCGGCACGTCCAAGGGATGTTCGGCGGCGTCCTGCGCCGCGATCGAGGCCATGCTCGCGTGGTAGGCGGCCCGATCAAGGCTGCCGTCAATCAACCGCCGAGCCGCGTCGCTCTCGCGACCGGCCAGCCTGCGGTTGATCGGAACGGCTTCCTGCGGACGCAGCCGCCGCTCCGTGGCCAGGGCTACGAGGGCCGCCAGGCCGTACACGCCGAGGACGACGCAGAAGACGATCAGTCCTGCCGTCATGTCGCTCACCTCCGGTACATCAGCTGTCATCACCGTCTCGTGGTGGCAGCGGGGTCGATAGTGCCGGAAGTCCTCTCTTGTGGCGTGGGAACACCTACCGGAGCCGGACCGCGGTTCCGTGCCGGCGAATCCCTCATTTGTGAGGACGGGCCGACGTGATGCTCTGACGGGCGTTGCCGCCGCACCCGTCAGGACGCCGGACGCAGGATCGGGCGGATCCGGCTGGGCCGAGAGATCACACGGACAGACAGCGAGCCGTCTGCCGGACGCGATCAGCTGACGTACAGTCGCGGCGGCAGTTCATCCTTGTGCTTTCGAGCAGTCGTTCCGCGACGGGAACCGCTGTCGGATGGCGCAGCGCGTGGCGGAACGTCGTCACGCGACCACGCAGATTGAGTCTCATCGAGTTCACCTCCTCCACCGTCACGGTGCGCCGAACACCAGGGCCGAAGGTAACGTCGCGTCGGAACAACCGGCAGAAGGCATATGCGGTTGAGGACATCGAACTGCAGGTGGCGCCGAGCGGCGGCAACGACGAGTTGGCACCCGCCGGCGGCGCTGACCCGGAGATCCCGTGGCGGAGGGGTCGAAAGTCCCGTCGAGAAGTGTGATTGTCCTCTGCGGCGTGGCCGTGCCGGTGCCTGACGCTGTTGGCATCACAGAGTCGCACCAACTGAAGCCCCGGAGGGCACGCCATGAAGCGCAAGACGCTCGACATCCTCGTCGGTCTCGGCCTGGTTGTCCTGGCCGGGTTGCTGCTGGTCGCCGGTATCGTGCTGACCAGCAACGCGAACTTCGCCAACGACTACGTCAAGAGCCAGCTGAGCCAGCAGCAGATCACGTTCAAGGCCGCCGGGACGATGACGGCGGAGGAGAAGAAGTCGGCGTGCCTGGTGCAGTACGCCGGTCAACAGTTGACCACGGGTAAGCAGGCGGAGTGCTACGCCAACGAGTTCATCGGCCTGCACCTGAAGTCGATCGCAGGTGGGAAGACGTACGCGCAGCTCGGTGACGTGCAGACTGGTCTGAAGGCGCAGATCGCCGCCCTGTCGAAGGACGACCCGGCGGTCGCGGACCTGCAGAAGCAGCTGACCGACGCGACCACCGCCCGGGAGAC
>NZ_JBFANF010000019.1:0-181781 GCF_040674675.1 Dactylosporangium sp. NPDC049742
GTGATCGACGGCGACCGCACGCTCACCTACGCCGCCCTCGACGAGCGCGCGAGCCGCCTCGCCAACGCGCTGCTGGCCGTCGGCCTGCGACCGGGCGCCACCATCGACCGCGGTCGAGGACAGGTGCGAGACTACGCGGTCGTCGACCGGGTCGTCCGCCGGGTCCTCCAGCACCCGCAGGTGCTCGTACGTGGTGCTGCGCTGGGCGGGGACGCGCCCCGACGCGCGGATCAGGTGGATCATCTCCAGCAGGTTGGAGCGGTGCTTCGCGCCCGCCGAGGAGACCACGTTCTCCTCCAGCATCACCGAGCCGAGGTCGTCGGCGCCGTAGTGCAGCGACAGCTGGCCGATCTCCTTGCCGGTGGTCAGCCACGAGCCCTGGATGTGCGCGACGTTGTCGAAGAACAGCCGGGCGATGGCGATCATCCGCAGGTACTCCAGGGAGGTCGCCTGCGTCTGGCCCTGCAGCTTGTTGTTCTCCGGCTGGTACGTGTACGGGATGAACGCCCGGAACCCGCCGGTGCGGTCCTGCACGTCGCGGACCATGCGCAGGTGCTCGATGCGCTCCGCGTTGGTCTCGCCGGTGCCCATGAGCATCGTGCACGTCGACTCGACGCCGAGACCGTGCGCGATCTCCATGATCTCCAGCCAGCGCTCGCCGCTCTCCTTCAGCGGGGCGATCGCCGTGCGGGCCCGGGCCGGCAGCAGCTCCGCGCCGGCACCGGCGAACGAGTCGAGGCCGGCGGCCTTGATCCGCAGGATCGCCTCCTCCGGGCTGACCCCGGACACCTTTGCCATGTGCTGCACCTCGGACGCGCCGAGGGAGTGGATGACCAGCGACGGGTAGGCGTCCTTGATGGCCTTGAACATGCCCTCGTAGTACTCGACGCCGTACTCCGGGTGGTGCCCGCCCTGGAACATGATCTGGGTACCGCCGAGCTCGACGGTCTCCGCGCAGCGGCGCAGGATGTCGGTGAGGTCGCGCTCCCACGTCTTGTCGCTCTTCGGCGGGGCGTAGAAGGCGCAGAACTTGCACGCCGTCACGCAGACGTTGGTGTAGTTGATGTTGCGTTCGATGATGTACGTGGCGATGTGCTCGACACCGGCGTACCGGCGGCGGCGCACCGTGTCGGCCGCGGCGCCGAGGGCGTGCAACGGCGCCGAGCGGTACAGCTCCAGCGCCTCCTCGGGGGTGATGCGTTCGCCCGCGGCGGCTCGGTCGAGCACCGCGCTGGCAGATCGGAGCATGGCAGAGCCTTTCATGAAGTGGGTCACGGCGTTGACAGCAGGCGCACCTCGACGTCCGGCGGGAAGCCGGCGTCCGGCCCGCCGACCCGGCGGGCGAACTCGGCGATCCCGGCCAGCTGCCGCGTGCCGAGGCTGAAGTCGAGCGCCGTCATGTAGTAGCGGCGCAGGACCGCCGCGTCGAACGGCTCCCAGCGGGCCGCCTGCTCGCACACGGCGTCGACCTCGAGCAGCGACAGGTCCCGCGACGCCAGGAACGCCCGGTGCACCCGCTGGACGGTCTCGGGTTCGCGGGCCACGAAGTCGCGGCGGGCGGCGAACACCGCGAAGACGAACGGCAGGCCGGTCCACTCCCGCCACATCTCGCCGAGGTCGTAGACGTGCAGGTTGAGCCGCTGCGCGTCGGCGAGCGCGGCCCGCAGCGCGACGTCGCCGATGACCACCGCCGCCGGCGCGTCGCGGAGCATGACGTCCAGGTCCGGCGCGGCCGTGAAGTACCTCGGCCGCACCCCGACGAGGTCGCTGAGCAGCAGCGCGGCCAGCCGGACCGACGTGCGGCTGGTCGAGCCGAGCGCCACCGGCGCGCCGTCGAGCTGGTCGAGCGGCACCCTGCTCACGATGAGGCAGGACATGACCGGCCCGTCGCTGCCCACCGCGATGTCGGGCAGCGCGACCAGGTCCCCGGCGTGCTTCAGGAACTCCATCAGGCTGATCGGCCCGATGTCGAGCGTGCCGGCGGTGAGCGCGTCGCTGAGCCCGTCCGGGCTGTCCCGGCGCAGGTCGAGGTCGAGCAGGCTGCCGGTGCGGGCCAGCCCCCAGAACAGCGGCACGCAGTTGAGGAACTCGATGTGCCCGACGCGCGGCCGTACGGGTCGGCGCCATCCGGCCGGTGCGATCCCGCCGGGGTACGTGAGCGTGCCGGTCGGTTCAGGCATCGCGACTCCTGCCGTTCGAGCGTTGGGAAGGCACCCGCGGACGACGGTCACTATCCAGCACCGGCCGGGCCCAGGTCCCTCGATCCACCCGAAGTCTGGGGGTTTCCCGGGTTCTTGCGTCGTGTCCGGCCCGTGACCAGACGCTGCGGCATCCTGAGCGGATGCGCGTGCTGTTCTCCGTGTCGTCGTGGCCCACGCACTACTCGTCGATGGTGCCGCTCGGCTGGGCGTTGCAGGCCGCCGGGCACGAGCTGCGGGTGCTGTGCGCGCCGTCGCAGACCGCTGCGGTGGCCGGGGCCGGACTGCCGCCGGTGCCGCTGCTGGGCGGGATGGAGGTCGCCGTCCACAATCGACTGTCCTACGTGCGGGAGGCGCTCGCCGGGCAGTGGCCGTACCCGTGGACACCCCTGCACCCGGTCACCGGCGCGCAGATGTCCACACTGGACGGTTTCGACACCGAGGCTCACGCGCGCACCGACGGCGCCCGGTTCGCCGAGGCGTCCGCGGCCGGCCACGACGCCGCCGTCGCGTTCGCCCGCGAGTGGCGCCCGGACCTCGTCGTCCACGACCCGGTCAGCACCGAGGGCCTTCTCGCTGCGTTGGCGGCCGGTGTACCGGCGTTGCTCGCCCTCTGGGGCCCGGTCGGCACCCACGAGGCGCCGCCGGTCCGCATCCTGCCCGACGACCTCGGCGACTCGTTCGCCCGCCACGGCTTCGGACCGTTCGGCCCCGAATTGATCCGGCACGTGCTCGACCCGTGCCCGGACGAGGTGGCCCCGCCGGTGGGCGGCGAGCGGCTCCCCGTCCGGTACGTGCCCTACAACGGCCCCGGCGTCCCACCGCCCCGGCAGCCGCGTGGCGGGCGCAAGCGGGTCTGCGTCACGTGGTCCACGGCGCTGAGCACGATGACGGGCCCGCGCTCCTACGCACTGCCGGCAATCGTCGAGGCGCTGACCGACCTCGGCGTGGAGACGGTGCTGACCGCGACCCGCGAGGACGCCAAGGCGCTCGGCCCCGTCCCGCCGGGTGTGCGCCTGCTGGAGCGCTGCCCCCTGTACGCGCTGCTGCCCGACTGCGACGCCGTCGTGCATCACGGCGGCGCGGGCAGCGCCATGACCGCGATGGTGAGCGGCACCCCGCAGCTGGCCATCACGTTCGCCAGCGAACAAGCCTGCCTCGCCACCCGGATCGCCACCTCGGGCGCCGGCCTGCACCTGCCGGGGCACACCGCCACGGTGGCGACGATCCGCGCCGCTGTGGCCGCGCTGCTGGACGACGAGCGCCACCACCGGGCCGCGGCCAGCCTGCGTCGGTCAGCCGTCAACCGCCCGACCCCCGTCGAACTGCTGCCCCGCCTGGAGAAGCTGGCCGCCGGCTAACGCCGTCTGCGCTTGCGCGGCTGGGGATAGCGGCCGTAGTGCCAGTGGGTGCGCCGCAGCTGCGGCGCCTCGGGGTGGTCGAGCAGCCAGAGCAGGAACCGGGCCCGCTTCGCCGGGATCGACGAGGAGCCGTCGTCGACGTCGACGAGCCGCTGCCGGAAGTCCGGCAGGTCCACCGCCGCCGCAGCGAGGCGTGCATGAGCCGCCGCATGGCCACGAGCCGGCGGCGCGCCCGCCGGCGCACGACGGGGTCGTCGGCGACCAGGCCGGCGGTCCAGCCCAGTCGCGTCTCCCACGTCGTGTCCACGGCGACGTTGGTAGCCGGTGACCGGCCACCCGCGCAAACGGTTTGGCCGCCGTCAGTGGCGGCGCTCGGCGAACTCGCGGATCGAGGCGACCATGTAGTCGATCATCTCGGCGGTGACGCCTGGGAAGACGCCGATCCAGAAGGTGCGCTCGGTGATGACGTCGCTGTTCTCCAGGGTGCCGCTGACGCGGTAGGGCTCGTTGCGGTATGCGGGCTGGCGGGCCAGGTTGCCGGCGAACAGCAGGCGGGTGCCGATGTTGCGTGACTGCAGGAAGTCCACCAGCGCCCGCCGCTCGAAGCCCGCGTCGGCGGTGAGGGTGATGACGAACCCGAACCAGCTCGGGTCGCTGCCCGGCGTCGCCTCCGGCAGCAGCAGGCCCGGCGTGCCGTCGAGGCCGTCGCGCAGCCGCTGCCAGTTGCGCCGGCGGGCGGCCACGAAGTCCTCGAGCTTCGTCAGCTGGGTCAGGCCCAGCGCGGCCTGGATGTCGGTGGCCTTCAGGTTGTAGCCGACGTGGGAGAAGATGTACTTGTGGTCGTAGCCGTACGGCAGGTCACCCATCTGGTAGTCGAACCGCTTGAGGCACTTGTTGTCCTGCCCCGGCTCGCACCAGCAGTCCCGGCCCCAGTCGCGCATCGACTCGGTGATCCGCGCCAGCTCCAGGCTGTCGGTCAGGATGCAGCCGCCCTCGCCCATCGTCAGGTGGTGCGCGGGGTAGAAGCTGACCGTCGAGTAGTCGCCGAACGTGCCGGTGGTCTGCCCCTGGTAGGTGGACAGGACCGCGTCGCAGTTGTCCTCGACCAGGAACAGGCCCCGGTCCTTGCACAGCTGCCGGATCTCCGCGACCGGGAACGGGTTGCCCATCGTGTGCGCCATCATCACCATGCGGGTCTTCGGGCTCAGCGCCGCCTCGACCCGCTCGACGGTGGTGTTGTAGGTGCCGAGGTCGACGTCGACGAAGACCGGGACGAGGCCGTGCTGCAGCAGCGGGTTGACCGTCGTCGGGAAGCTGGCCGCGACGGTGATCACCTCGTCGCCGGGCCGCAGCCGCCGGTCGCCGAGCTCCGGTGCGGCCAGCGACGCGACGGCGAGGAGGTTGGCCGAGGAGCCGGAGTTCGTCAGGTGGGCCTTGCGCACGCCGATCGTGCGGGCGAAGAGCCGCTCGAAGCGCAGCGCGGTCGCGCCGGAGGCGATGCGCATCTCCAGCGCCTGCTCGACCAGCGCGGCCCGGTCGTCCTCGTCGAGGACCGCGCCGGACGGCATGATGTGGGTGACGCCCGGCACGAAGCCCTGATCGGCCGCCGCCCGGTCGCGGTGGAGCTTGCGGGTCTGCTCCAGGATGAGCTGCTTGACCTCGTCAGCCATGCGTGGGATCTCCGTTCGGTGCAGAGCTTCAATGGAAGGCGGTCGCGTGCGCCCGCGCCTGCAGCCACAGTGCGGCGACGGCGTCAGCGAGCGGCCGGGTCGGCTCCCAGCACAGAGCGCGCCGGGCGGTGCGGAGGTCGAGCGGCTGTGCGGTGATGCCCGCGTCCCGGCGTTCGCCCGGCGCGGCCGGACCTGCCGCCCGGGCGGTGCCCCCGGCGCACCGCAGCAGCAGGTCCACCAGGTCGGTGACGGCGGTCAGCCGCCCGCCGCCGACGTTGACGACGGACGGCACCCGGCGGGCCGTGGCGGCGCACAGGACGGCGTCGCCGACGTCGCGGACGTCGACGAAGTCGCGGTGTCCGGCCAGGGGTGGCAGCACGACACCCGAAGGGTCGGCGGCGAGCCGGTGCGCGACCCCGCCGAGCAGGCTGTCCGCGGGGGCCCACGGACCGACGGCGGTGGAGATGCGCAGCACGACCGCGTCGAGGCGTCCCGCGTCGGCGGCGGCTGCCACGGTACGGGTCCCGGCCAGCTTGGTCTGCGCGTAACGGCTGACCGGGTGCTCGGCGAGGTCCTCGGTGAGCGGCGTGCCGGACGGCTGGTCGCCGTACTCGTACGCGGACCCGATGTGCACCAGCCGGACGCCCGCCCGGCCGGCGAGGGCGCCGACGAGACGCTCGACCAGCAGCACGTTGCCGTCGTGGAGCCGGCGCTCGTCGCGGCCGTCGGCGCCCCACAGCGCGCCGGCGGCGTTGACGACGAGGTCCGGCGCGGCCGCCCGCAGCGCGGCGGCGAGGTCCTCGGGGCGGTCGCGGACCGGGTCCAGGGGCAGGGGCCGGCAGCCGGGTTGGAGCCGTTCGCCGGCGGTCCCGGGGTCGCGGACGGCGGCGGTGACCCGCCAGCCGGCGTCCAGCAGCGCCGCGCTCGCGTTGCGCCCGACGAACCCGGTCGCACCGAACACCACCGCGTGCGGCGCCGGATCGCGGGTGGGTCCGGTCGAGTGCATGACGGCCTCCTCAGCGCGTGCTGCCATCCTGCGGCAGGTGTCGCGGGTCGGCGCCGCACTCAGACGAAGTCTGGGGGTTTCCCCGGTCTCGGGGTCGCTGCCGGTCACGCCGCCGCCGGCTGCGGCTCGGGCGAAGGCTCCGGCGAAGGCGAAGGCGAAGGCGAAGGCGAAGGCGATGGCGAGGGCGAGGGCGAAGGCGAAGGCGAGGGCGAAGGCGCGGGCGCGGGGGCGTCGGGCAGCTCCCGTTCGAGGAGCCGCACCCGCGGGCGCAGCGCGGTGAACGCGACGATGCCCAGCAGCAGCGGCGCGGCGGCCAGGAAGACGAGCGCGATCCCGCCCGCGGTGCCGCCGCCGGTGACCTGCCCGAACGTCCCGTGCAGGGGGCCGCCCGGGTCGACCAGCGGCGTCGCGGCGTACTGCGCGAGCGGGCCGGCGGTCGCGTACGCGAGCGGCTGCGCGGACCAGGCGATCATCCGCCGGACGGCGAAGACCCGGCCCTGCACCTCCTGCGGTGTCTTGCGCTGCCACAGGGTGGCGGTGACCGCGTTCGTCACGGCGTACCCGGCGAGGATGCCGAACATGCCGGCGGCGGCGGTCCACACGGCGTGCCCGGCGCCCATGGCGACGACGAGGACCGCCTGCACGGTGGCGACGGTGAGGACGGCCCGGATCCGGTGCCGTGGCTCGCGGGTGACGCTGATGACGACGCCGCCGAGCACCATGCCGGCCCAGCCGACGGCCTCGACGATCCCGTAGGCGGCCGCCCCGGCGAGGCTCAGCACCAGCGGCGGGACCAGCACGATCACCCACTGCATGCCGAAGTTGTGCACCGCGAAGAACAGCAGCAGGCCGGACAGGCCCGGGCGGGCCCGGATGTACCGCCACCCGGCGCTGAGCTCGCCGGTGAGCTTCGCCTGGCGTTCCCGGGCCGGCGGGGGCGGCATCCGCCGCAGCGACCACAGCATCGTGCCGAGCGCGGCCGTGAACGTGAGCACGTCGAGCAGCAGCAGGCCGCGCAGCCCGAGCACGCCGTACAGGCTGCCGGCGATGACGGCGCCGAGGACCTCGCCGACGGCCTCGGCGAGCCCGACCCGGCCGTTGGCCTTGCTCAGGTGCTCCCGCGGCACGATCTCGGCGACGAGCGCGGAGAACGCCGGCCACTGGATCGCCTTGAACACCGACAGCAGGACCGCGACGACGTACACCATCCAGATCGCGAACATGCCGGTGCTGACCAGGATCAGGGCGACCAGCGTGACGGCGGCGGTGCCGGCGTCGCTGAGCAGCATGGCCCGGCGGCGGTCCCACCGGTCGACGAGGGCGCCGGCGAGCGGCAGCAGCACGATCCCGGGCAGCGTCGCGGCGAGGACCATGAACGTGAACGCCGCCGGTGAACCGGTCCGGTCGTACACCCAGATGCCGGCCGAGAACGCGGTCACCGACGAGCCGATCAGGGAGACGGCCTGGCCCGCCCAGAGGACGTGGAACAGCCGCATGTCAGGCACCTTCCGTCAGATCGGCGAGCAGCTGGAGCAGGTCGGCGAGGCGGCGCTCGACGGTCGCGGGGTCGTACAGCGCGGTGCTGTACTCGATCCAGCCGCTGATGCCGTCCGCGGTCTCGCGGCAGCGCAGGTGCAGGTCGTAGCGGCAGGTGCCGCGGTGCACGGAGACCCGTTCGAGCCGCAGCCCGGGCAGGTCTTCCGCGCCCGGCGGCAGGTTCTGCATCGCGAACATGAACCGGCACAGCGGGGGCCGGTCCCCGGCGCGCGCGGCCGGGTCGTGGCGGTCGGCGAGCACCTCGAACGGGGTCCCCTGGTGCTCCCAGACCGCGAGCATCGTGGCGCGGACCCGCGCGACGAGCTCCGGGAACGCGGGTGCCCCGGTGACGTCCGCCGGCACCGGCACGACATCGGCGAACGGGCCGACCTCGTCCTGCGTCGCCGCGTCCCGGCCGGCGACGGGCACCGCGATCAGGAACCGTTCGGCGCCGGACTGCCGGGCCAGCCACACCTGTACCGCGGCGAACAGCACCATGAAGGTGGTGGCGCCGGTCGCGTCGGCCGCCGCCCGCACGGCCGCGGACAGCTCGGCCGGGAGCGTGAAGCGGTGGGTGGCGCCGGCCAGCGACCAGGTCGCGGTCCGGGGCCGGTCGGGCGCGGCGGCCACGTCGACCGGGATCCCGCCGATACGGTCGTCCCAGAACGCGACGTCCGAGGTGGCGTGCGGGGAGAAGCCCGCGACCGCGGGCAGCGCCGGCCGGGCGCCGCCGGTGAAGTGCGCGTAGTAGGCGGCGACGTCGCGCTGGATGACGCTGAGCGACCACCCGTCGGCGACGGCATGGTGCACGGCGATGCCGAACAGGTGCGTGCCGTCGCCGCCGCGGACGACGGTGGCCCGGACCATGGGGCCGTCGTGGAGGTCGAACGGGCGGCGCAGATCGGCCTCCAGCAAGGCTGCGTCGCCGGTCTGGTGGACCGTGATCTCGGCCGGCAGCGCCGGCTCGACGACCGTGCTCAGGTGTCCGCCGGTGACCGGGAACCTGGTGCGCAGCGCGGGGTGCCGGGCCACGACGGCGTCGACGGCGCGCACGAGGGCGACGGCGTCCAGGTCGCCGTGCAGCCGGGCGGCGAAGCCGATGTGGTACGCCGCGCCGCTGTCCTTGTGCCGCAGCATGTGCTCCTGCGCCAAGGTCGGCCGGCCGGTGCCGCTCTCCACAGTGGAGCCGAACGTGTCCACAGTGGACGCCGACGGGATCGCGGCCGCGATCGCCGCGACGGTGCGCAGGTCGAAGACCGCCCGCAGCGGCACGTCCCGGCCGAACGCCGCCCGCAGCGCCGCGGCGAGGCGGGCGGCGAGCAGCGAGTGCCCGCCGAGGGCGAAGAAGTCGTCGTCGCGCCCGCACGGCCCGCGGTCCGGCAGCTCGGTGCCGAGCACCTCCTGGAACACGGCGGCGACCCGGCGCTCGGTCTCGGTCCGCGGCGGGTCGGCGACCGGCGCCGGGAGCGGCACCGCTGCCAGGGCCTTCCGGTCGACCTTCTGGTTGGTGGTGCGGGGCAGCGCGGCGACGGCGTGCAGGGTCGCGGGCACCAGGTGCTCCGGCAGCTGCTCGCGCAGCGCGGCCCGGAGGGCGGCGGCGTCGACCCCGGCGGGTGCCACGAAGGCGGCCAGCCGGGCCGGCGAACCGGTGACCACCACGGCCGCCTCGGCGACGCCGGGCAGGCCGCGCAGGACCGCCTCGACCTCGCCGGGCTCGACCCGGTTGCCGCGGATCTTCACCTGGTCGTCGTCGCGGCCGACGAAGTGCAGCACCCCATCGGCGTCGCGGACGGCGGTGTCGCCGGTGCGGTACGCGCAGGCGCCGGGCACCCCGGAGAACGGGTCGGGCACGAAGCTCGCCGCGGTCAGGTCCGGTCGGCCGTGGTAGCCGTCGGCGAGCCGGTCGCCGCCGATCCACACCTCGCCGGGGACGCCGGTGGCGGCGAGGTCGCCGGCGGCGTCGACGAGCCACACCCGGGCGCCGGGCGCGGGCCGGCCGATCGGGGCGCTGCCGCGGTCGCCGGGCTCGGCGTCGACCGCGTGCCAGGTGGTGGTCATGGTGGCCTCGGTCGGCCCGTACTGGTTGACGACCGCGGGCCGCCCGGCGAACAGGACCCGGGTGCGGGCGGCGTCGTGCCGGTCGAGGACCTCCCCGGCGGTGAGGACCAGCCGCAGCCGTTCCCCGGTGCCGGGCCGGGAGTCGGCCTCGGCGAGCAGCGCCCGCAGCAGCGTCGGCACGACGCTGAGCAGGCAGGTGACGCCGTCGCGGTCGATCGCGTCGAGGATGGCGGCCGGGTCGGTGGCCTGCTCGTCGGCGAGGAGCACGACGCGGGCGCCGGCGGCGAGCGGCCCGAGCAGGTCCCGGACCGACGCGTCGAACGCGAGCGCCGGCAGCTGCAGGACGGTGTCGCCGGGGCCGAGCCGGGACGTCGGCAGCAGGTAGCCGGTGAGGTAGCCGGCCGCGGCGGCGTGCGGGGTACGGACGCCCTTCGGCGTTCCGGTCGAGCCGGAGGTGTAGGCGAGGTAGGCCACCGACCGCGGCCTCGGCCGGCCGTCACCGGACAGGGCGGGGGCGGCGGGGTCGAGGCGTTGCACGGCGAGGCCCTCGGTGACGAGGCTGTGGGCGCCGCTGTCGCGCAGGACCGCGTCCCGGCGGGCCTGGGGGTGGCGCAGGTCGAGCGCGACGTACGCGGCGCCGGTCCGCAGCACGGCGAGGACCGCGACGACCTGGTCCGCGCCGCGGGGGAGCGCGATGCCGACGACGTGACCGCCCCGCACCCCGCGGGCGCGCAGCCGCGCCGCGAGGTCGGCGGCGCGCTCGCCGAGCTGCCGGTAGGTGACCGCGCCGGCGGCCGTGCGCAGGGCCACGGCGTCGGGGCGGCGGGTGATCTCGTCGTCGACGAGCGTGTGCAGGCAGGTCGGGGTGGGCCGCTCCGCGGGCTCCTCGCCGGTGAGCGCCTCGCGCTGCGCCGGGTCGAGCAGGTCGAGGCGGGACAGGGGCGTGTCGGGGTCGGCGGCGGCGCGGTCGAGCAGCGTCAGCAGGTGCCCGGCGGTGCGGGCGATGCGGTCGGCGTCGAAGCGGGCCGTCTGGTACACCAGCGATCCCGCGAGCCCGTCGGGCCCGTCCTCGAAGGACAGGTTGAGCTCGGCCTTCGCCGCGGACGGCACGAACGGCTCCGGGTGCAGCGTCACCCCTCCGGCCAGGGTCGCGACGGCCGGCGCCTGGTCGATGGTCACGGTGTACCGGGTGAGCGCCGCCGCGTCCAGCCGCAGCGCCTCGACGAGGCGGGCGAACGGCAGCTGCCGGTGCTCGTACGCCTCGACGACCGCGGCCCGCACGTCGCGCAGCAGCTCCCGGAACGTCCCCGCGCCGGACACCTGGACCCGCAGCAGGACGGTGTTGAGCAGCGCGCCGACGACCTGCTCCAGCTCCGGCCGGGCCCGGTCGGCGACCGGCATCGCCAGGACCACGTCGCGGCTGCCGGTCCACCGGTGCAGCAGCGTCACGTAGCCGGCGAGCAGCACCATGAACGGGGTGCCGCCCTCGGCCGCGGCGAGGTCCCGCAGCGCGGTCGCGACCGGCGCGGGCACGGTGAAGCGGTGCGCGGATCCGGCGGGGTCGAGTGTCGCCGTGCGGGGCCGGTCGGCGGGCAGGTCGGGTCCGGCGGGCAGGTCCTGCAGGCGGTCCCGCCAGTACGCGAGCTCCGCGCCGAGCCGGTCGCCGCCGGCGAGGCCCTGCTGCCAGCGCGCGTAGTCCGCGGGGGTGCGGCGGGCCGGCACCGGCGGCTGCGGCCGGCCCTCGGCGGCGGCCTCGTAGGCGGCGACGAGGTCGTCGTGCAGGACGTTCATCGACCAGGCGTCGACGACCGCGTGGTGGAACGCGAGCGCCAGGACGTGTTCGTCGTCGGCGACGGCGATCAGGGCCGCCCGCATGAGCGGCGCGGCCGCCAGGTCGAACCCGGTGCCGGTGACGTCGCCGACGAGCGCCGCGAGCGCGGCCGCCCGGTCCGGCTCCGGCAGGTGCCGCAGGTCGTGCCGGTGGACGGTGGCGTCGATCCGGTCGGCGACGACCCGGCGGGGTGTGCCGCCGTCGGCGGTGAACGCGGTCCGCAGCGCCTCGTGCCGCTTCGGCAGCGCGGTCAGCGCGACCACGAGCGCGTCGGCGTCGAGCGGGCCGCGGAGCCGGCTGACGACCGGCACCACGTAGGACGGGTCGGCCGGGTGGAGCTGGTCGACGAGCCACATCCCGGCCTCGGTCGCGGACAGCTCCGGCACCGGGCCGGTCGCGGCGGTGACGGCGGGCAGTGGCGGGCCGGCGGCGGCCGCCCGGTCCAGCAGGACCGCGAACCGGGCCGGGGTGGGCGCGTCGAACGCCCATTTCAGCGGCGCGTCGACGCCGAGGGTCTGCTGGACCCGGGCGAGGAGCCGCACCGCGAGGATCGAGTGCCCGCCGAGGGCGAAGAAGTCGTCGTCGCGGCCGGCCCGTTCGAGGCCGAGGACCTCCGCCCACAGCGCGGCGAGCGCCGTCTCGGTGTCGCCCTGCGGGGCGGCGTAGGCGACGGGGTCGGGTGCCGCGTCCGGCGGGTCGGGCAGCTGCCGGTGGTCGACCTTGCCGCTGGACAGCTGCGGCAGCGCCGGCAGCACCATGATGACGGCGGGCACCATGTACTCCGGCAGCCGGGTCCGCAGCCAGCGCTGCAGGTCGGCGGGGTCGGGCGGGGTGTCGCCCGGGGTCACGTACGCGACGAGACGGTCGTCGCGGGCGACGACGGCGGCGTGCCGGACGCGTTCGGTGAGCACCGACTCGATCTCGCCGAGCTCGACCCGGAAGCCGCGCAGCTTCACCTGCCGGTCGAGCCGGCCGAGGAAGTCGATGAGGCCGTCGTCGCGCCACCGGACCAGGTCGCCGGTGCGGTACAGCCGGCCGCCGGGCGGACCGTACGGGTCGGGCACGAACCGGTCGGCGGTGAGGTCGGGCCGCCCGAGGTAGCCGCGGGCCAGCTGGACCCCGCCGACGCACAGCTCGCCGGGCACGCCGACGGGCTGCGGCTGGAGGTCGGCGTCCAGCACGTAGCAGCGCACGTTGGTGGTGGCGGCGCCGATCGGCACCCGCGGGTCGCCGTCGAGGCGGCACCGGTCGGCGGTGACGTTGACCGCGGTCTCCGTCGGGCCGTAGGCGTTGTAGAGCTCCGCGCCGAGCGACGTGAGGAACCTGGCTCGCAGCTCGGGGGTCAGCGCCTCGCCGGCGCTCTTGACCACCCGCAGCGCGGGCAGTGGGGTGTCGCCGCCGTACGCCAGCAGCGCCGCGAGCATCGTCGGCACGAACCGCACGTAGGTGACCTGCTCGGCGGCGAGCAGCGAGCGCAGGTAGGCCGGGTCGCGGTGGCCGCCGGGCTCGGCGATGACCAGCCGGGCGCCGCTGCTCAGCGCGGCGAAGACCTCCACCACCGAGTCGTCGAACGTGACGTTGGTCTTGAACAGCACGGTCGCGTCGGGGCCGAGCGCGAACCGGTCGACCTGCCAGTGCACCTGGTTGTGGGCGGCGCGGTGGCTGACCATGACGCCCTTGGGCCGGCCGGTGGAGCCGGACGTGTAGAAGACGTAGGCGAGGTGCTCGGGCAGGATGTCCGGGTCGGGGCACCGGTCGGGCCGGGCCGCGATCCGCTCGCGCTCGGCGTCGACGCAGACGGCCGTGACGTCAGGAGCGAGGATTCCGGCGAGCGTGGTGTCGGTGACGACGAGGGCGGCGCCGGCGTCCCGCACGACGGTCGCTGTGCGGTCGGCCGGGTGGTCCGGGTCCAGCGGCAGGTACGGCGCGCCGGCCCGCACGATCGCGACGATCGCGACGACGAGGTCGATGCCGCGGTGCAGCAGCACGCCGACGGGCCGGTCCGGGGCGGCGCCGGCGTCGCGCAGGTGGGCGGCGAGCCGGTCGACCCGGGCCATCAGCTCCCGGTAGGTGACCTGGCGGCCGCTCTGCACCAGCGCCACGGCGTCGCTGTCGCGGCGGGCGGCGATGCGGGCGGTGAGGTCGGGCCGGTCGGCGTGCGCCTTGACCGGGCCCTGCCACGCCGCGGTCACCAGCGCGCGCTCGGCGTCGTCCAGCAGCGGCAGCCGGTCCACCGGCAGCCCGGGGTCGGCGGCCGCGGCGGCGAGCAGGGTCAGGTAGTGGCGCATCGCGCGGCGCGCCGCCGGCTCGTCCCACAGGTCGTGGCGGTGCTCCAGCTCGACCTCGAGGCCGTCGGCGAGCTCGCTGACCGCGACGACGAGGTCGAACTTCGCGGTGTCCGGCCGGAACCGTTCGACCAGGGTCATCCGGGCCGCGCGGTCGGGTGGGCCGAGCCGCACCGTGGTGCCGGTCCGGGCGGCGGAGCTGTTCCAGTCGAACATGACCTGCACCAGCGGGGTCGCGCCGGTGTCGCGGCCGACCGGCAGCGCCGCGACCACCTGCTCGAACGGCACGTCCTGGTGGGCCTGCGCGGCGGCGGCCGCGTCGCGGACCTGGTCCAGCAGCGCCGCGAACGGCAGCCGCGGCGCGACGTCGGCACGGACCACGACCGTGTTGACGAACAGGCCGATGAGCGGCTCGACCTCCGGCAGGGCACGGTTGGCGACGGGGGTGCCGACGAGGATGTCGCGCTGCCCGCTGTAGCGGTGCAGCAGCGCGTGCAGGGCCGCCAGCAGCACCACGTGCGGGGTGGCGCCGTGGGCGCGGGCGAGGGCCCGGACCGCGGCGGTGACGTCGGCGCCGACCCTGGCCCGAAGCCGGCCGCCGCCCGTGTCCCCGGCCGGTCCGGGGCCCGGCGACGGCAGCTCGATGCGCTGGGCGGCGTCGGCGAGCCGGCCGGTCCAGTACGCCAGCTGGCCGTCGAAGCCGCCGGTGGCGAGGCGGTGCGCCTGCCAGGCGGCGTAGTCGGCGTACTGGACCGCCGGGGCCTTGACCGCCGGGCCGGTGCCCAGAGCGGCGGCGTAGCCGGCGGACAGCTCGCGGGCGAAGACGTCGACGGACCAGCCGTCGAAGGCGATGTGGTGCACGGTGAGCACCAGGTGGTGCCGGTCCTCGGCGGTGCGGGCGAGCACGGCCCGCCACACCGGTCCCTCGCGGAGGTCGAACGGCCGCTCGTATTCGTCGCGAGTCAGCTCGTCGAGCCGCGCGTCGGTGGCGCCGGGCAGGTCCAGGCGGCGCAGCCGGAGCCCGACCGGCTCGGTCACCTGCTCCTCGCCGGTGCCGATTCGCCGGTACGTCGTGCGCAGGACCTCGTGCCGCTCCTCGATGCCGCGCAGCGACGCCTCCACGGCGTCCGGGTCGAGCGGGCCGTCGATGCGCAGCGTGAAGATCACGTGGTAGGTCGGCGTGCCGGGGTCGAGCTGTTCGAGGAAGAGCAGGCGCTGCTGGGCGGGGGAGGCCGGGCGGGGCCCGCTGCCGGGCGTGATCGCCGCCTTCGGCGGGCCGGCGGTGAGCCGCGCCAGCCGCTGCTCCACCAGGGTCCGCACGTCGGTCGACAGGAACTCCGGGCTGGTGCTGGTGCTCATCGGGGGTCCCCTCCGTCGCGGCGCGGGGCGCCGGCACGCCACGTCTGCAGACAGGCAACACGACGTGGACTAGGGAACTTGTTAATACCCACCGCCTACGGTCAGTCGCGGGCACCATCGAGACGGGGGACCTGTGCGGCCGACGGATGACGGGACGTTACGGACCGAGCTGGAAGCATCGGTCGAGCGGCTGCTGGACGTGCACGCGCGCGTCATGGCCCACGTGTACGCGCTGATCAGCGAGGCACCGGCCGAAGCGCCATTCGAAGCGCCATTCGAAGCACCATTCGAAGCACCGTTCGAGGCGGCATTCGAGGCGCCGGTCGCGGCACCAGCCGAAGCGCCGGCCGTACAGCAGCCGCCGCCGCAACACGAGGCGCCTTACCCCCTGTCGTCGACGCAGCGGGAGATCTGGTTCCTCGACCAGCTCGGCGACGCCTCCTCGCAGGCCTACAACGAGACCGTGCTGCTGGACCTCGCCGGGCCGCTCGACCCCGACACGCTGCGTCGCGCGCTGGAAACGGTGGTGGCGCGGCACGACAGCCTCCGCACCGTGTTCGCCGCGGACGGGTCCTGGCAGCGGGTGCTCCCGCCCGCGCCGGTGGAGCTGCCCGTCGTGGACGCCGGCACCGGGCGCGCCGAGTGGCTCGACGGCCGGGTCCAGGAGACGTTCGACCTGACCCGGGGGCCGCTGCTGCGCGCCGCGCTGCTGCGTCTCGCGCCCGAGCACCATCAGCTGCACCTGCTCGTCCACCACAGCGTCGTGGACGGATGGTCGTTCGTGGTCGTCATCGACGAGCTGCTGCGCCTGTACGAGCAGCTGCGCACCGGCGTCTCCGCGGGACTGGTGCCCGCCCCGGCCTACCGCGACCACGTCGCGCGCCAGGCGGCCCGCCGCGACGGCCCGGCCGGGCAGGCGGCGGCGTCGTACTGGACCGAACGGTTCCGCGGGCCGCGGCCCGTGCTGCAGCTGCCGCTGGACCGGCCCCGGCCCGCCCGCGGCGCCGGCCGCGCGGCCCGCATCGACCTGCCCCTGGACCCGGCCGTCGCCGGCCTCGCCGCGACCCGGGCCCGCGAGCTGCACACCACTCTGTTCACGGTGCTGTTCGCCGCGTACGCGCACCTGCTGCACCGGCTCACCGGCGACGACGACATCGTCGTGGGCATCCCGGTGGCGCACCGCGACCACCCCGGCGCGGACGTGCTCGTCGGGCACTGCAACACGGTGCTGCCGGTCCGGCTGGTCCGCGACGGCGCCGCCACGTTCGCCGAGCAGGTGCGGGCCGTGCAGCAGGCGCTCGTCGGCGCCTACGACCACCCCGACTTCAGCATCGAGCTGCTCCGCGGCGAGGGCGCCGACCCCGCGCCGCTGCTGCGGACGTTCTTCAACCTCGACCGGGCCCGGGTCATGCCGCACCCGACCGGGCTGCACGCCTCCGTCGTGACCCCGCCCGCGGCCGTGGCGAAGGTCGACCTGTTCGTCGACATGCTCGTCGTCGAGCGCGACCTCACCGTCGTCTTCGAGTACGACACCGCCCTGTTCGACGCGGTGACCGTGCGGGGCTTCGCGGCCATGTACGAGCACGTGCTGCGCGGCCTGACCGCCCGCCCCGGCGACCGCGTCGACACCCTGGAGCTGACCCCGCCGGGGCAGCGCCGGGAGCTGCTCGCCGCCGGTCGCGGCCCGATGACGGCGCCGGTCGCGGCCCGCAACGTCCTGGAGCTGATCGAGCGGCAGGCGGCGGCGAACCCGGACGCGACCGCGGTCGTGCACGGCGCCGAGCGACTGTCCTATGTAGACCTCGATGCCCGCGCCGGGGCCCTCGCCGGGCGGCTGCGCCGCGAGGGCGTCGGGGCCGAGGACCGTGTCGGCGTGCTCCTGCCCCGCAGCACCGACCTGGTCGTCGCGGTCCTCGGCGTGTGGAAGGCCGGGGCGGCGTTCGTCGCCCTCGACCCGGACCAGCCCGCCGCCCGCCGCGCCGCCGTCGCCGCCGACGCCGGGGTCCGCGTCGCGGTCACCACCGCCGCCCTGGCCGCACAGTTCGACGGCACCAGCGTCCACGTCGACGACCTCACCGTGGACGGCGCCGCTGAGAAGCTCCGGCGGCCGGAGGGCGCGCTCGCGTATGTCGTCTACACGTCCGGGTCGACCGGCCGGCCCAAGGGCGTCATGGTCGCCGACGACGCGCTGCTCGCCGTGCAGCGCGGCTGGGACCAGGCGTACCGGCTGCCGGGCCGCGTCACGTCGGTGCTGCAGATGGCGAACTTCGGCTTCGACGTCTTCGTCGGCGACCTCACCCGCGCCCTGTGCAACGGCGCCCGGCTCGTGCTGTGCCCGCGCGACCTGCTGCTGCAGCCCGAGCCGCTGCTGGAGCTGCTGCGGCGGGAGGCGGTCGACTGCGCCGAGTTCGTGCCGCTGGTCGCCCGCCGCCTCGCCGAGCACGCCGCCGCGACCGGCGCGCGCCTGCCCGAACTGCGGCTGCTCATCGTCGGCTCCGACCTGGTGCACGCCGACGACCTCGTCAGGATGCGGGCGCTGCTCGGCCCGGGCGGGGAGGTCGTCAACTCGTACGGCCTGACCGAGGCCACGATCGACAGCACCTACCTCGTGCACGACCAGGCGGCGGACGGCGGCGCGCTGTGCCTCATCGGCGGGCCGTACCCCAACGCCGAGGCGTACGTGCTCGACGTCGAGCTGCGGCCCGTCCCCGTCGGCGTGCCCGGCATGCTGTACGTCGGCGGCGGCCTCGCCCGCGGCTACGCCGGCCGCCCGGACCTGACCGCGGCGGCATTCGTCCCGCACCCGTTCCCGTCGGCGCCGGGCGCGCGGCTGTACCGCACCGGCGACCTGGCCCGCTACCGCCGCCGCGGCGACGGCCTCACCATCGAGTACCTCGGCCGCCGCGACCACCAGGTGAAGATCCGCGGCTACCGCATCGAGCTCGGCGAGGTGGAGGCGGCGCTGCGCGCGGTCACCGGCGCCACCGAGGTCGTCGTCCTGCCGTACCGGGGCGAGACCGACGGCGACGACCGGCTCATCGCCCACGTCGCCACCGGCGACCCGGATGCCGGCAGACAGCTCGCCGACTGGCACGAGCAGCTCGGCGGGCGGCTGCCGCGCTACATGGTCCCCGACGGCTACGTGCTGCACGACGCGCTGCCGGCCAGCCGCAACGGCAAGGTCGACCGGGCCGCGCTGCTGGCCCGCGGCACCGACGGCGTCCAGGTCGCCCGGCGCGAGTACGTCGCCCCCCGCACCGACCTGGAGCAGCGGCTCGCCGGCGTGTGGTCCGACGTGTTCGGCCGCGAGCGGATCGGCGTCGAGGACGACTTCTTCGCCCTCGGCGGGCACTCGCTGCTGGCGACGCGGCTGGTCAGCCGGGTCCGCACCGCGCTGGGCCTGGAGCTGACGATCCGGGCGCTGTTCGAGACGCCGACGATCGCCGGCTTGGCCCGCGGCATCGGCGCGGCCCTCGGCGCCGCGCTTGACGCCGGCCGCGGCCGGGTGGTCGCCGGGGTCAGGCCCGCGCTGACCGCCGCGGCCATCCGCCCGCCGGCCGTGCCGCTGTCGCCGGCGCAGCAGCGGCTGTGGTTCCTGCACGAGTTCGAGGGGCCCGCCGCGACGTACAACATCCCCCTCGCGCTGCGGCTCACCGGCCCCCTGGACCGCGACGCGCTGCGGGCCGCGTTCCACGACGTCGTCGCCCGGCACGAGACGCTGCGCACGACGGTGCGCACCGTCGACGGCACCGCCGTGCAACAGGTCGCGCCCGCCGCCGCGGTACGCGTCCCGTTCCTGACCTCGTCGGTCCACCCCGCCGACCTGCCGGCCGCGGTCGCCGCCGCCGCGGACGGGCCGTTCGACCTCACCGCCGAGCTGCCGCTGCGGGTGCACCTGTTCGCGCTCGGCGCCGGCGAGCACGTCGTCGTCGCGGTGCTGCACCACATCGCCGCCGACGCGTGGTCGATGGCGCCGCTGGCCCGCGACCTCACCGCCGCCTACGCCGCCCGCCGCGACGGCGAAGCGCCACGGTGGGCGCCGCTGCCGGTCCAGTACGCCGACTACACCCTCTGGCAGCAGCGGCTGCTCGGCGCCGAGACCGACCCCGACAGCGTCCTGAGCCGGCAGGTCGCGCACTGGCGGGCCGTCCTGGCCGGTGCGCCCGCCGCCTTGGACATCCCGGGCAACGGCAACACCACCGACGCGTCGAGTGCGGGCGCGGGCGTGGGCTTCGCCGTCGACGCCGCGCTGCACGCCGGCCTGGCCCGGCTGGCCCGGGACGCGCGGGGCAGTGTCTTCATGGTCGTGCAGGCGGCCCTCGCCGCGCTGCTCACCCGGCTCGGCGCCGGCACCGACATCCCGATCGGCAGCCCCGTCGCCGGCCGCCTCGACGAGGCGCTCGACGACCTCGTCGGCTTCTTCGTCAACACCCTCGTCCTGCGCACCGACACCTCCGGCGACCCGACGTTCCGGGAGCTGCTGGACCGGGTCCGCGACACCGACCTCGCCGCGTTCGCCCACCAGGACGTGCCGTTCGAGCACCTCGTCCTCGCCCTGAACCCGCCCCGCGTCGACGACCGGCACCCGTTCTTCCAGGTGATGCTCGTCGCCGACGGCACCGAGCAGGTGCACGCCGAGCTGCCAGGCCTGCGGGTCACCGAGGAGCCCCTGGCGGCGGCTACCGCGAAGTTCGACCTGGTCCTGGTGCTGCGCGAGCGGCACGGCCCCGGCGGGCGCTGCGACGGCATCCGGGCCGACCTGCGCTACCGCACCGACCGCTTCGACCACGCCGACGCCACCCGGCTCACCACCCGCCTGCTGCGGGTCCTGGCCGCGGCCGCCGCCGACCCGGACACGCGCTGCGCCGACCTGGACGTCATGGACGACGCCGAACGAGACCTGGTGCTGCACCGCTGGACCGGCGCGACTTCGCCCTCGTCGGCGGCGCCCGCGCTCGTCGAGGCGCAGGTCCGGCAAACCCCGGACGCGCCGGCGCCCGCGACGCTGCCCGCGCTCGTCGAGGCGCAGGTCCGGCGGACCCCGGACGCCGTGGCGCTGGACGGTGCCGAGGGCACGGTCACCTACGCCGAGCTGGACGCCCGGGCCGGTGCGCTCGCGGCCAGGCTGCGCGCGGCCGGCGCGGGCCGGGACGGGCGGGTCGCCCTGGCGCTGCCCCGCGGCGCCGGTCTCGTCGCCGCCGCGCTCGCCGCCGGCAAGGCCGGGGCCGCGTTCGTGCCCGTCGACCTCGACGCCCCGGCGGCCCGCATCGCGCGGCTGCTGGAAGACGCCCGCCCCGCCGTCGTGGTCACCGACGCGGCGCACCGCGACCTGCTGCCGGACGTGCCGGTCCTGCTCATCGACGGCGTCGACGGCGTCGACGGCACCGACGACCCGCCCGCGCCCGCGGCCCTCATGGAGGCCCTCGCGGAGGCGCTGCCCGGCGACGAGGCGTACGTGCTGTACACCTCCGGCTCCACCGGCCGCCCGAAGGGCGTCGTCGTGCCGCACGCGGCCGTCGTCAACACCCTGCGCTGGTACGTCGACGCCGCCCCGGTCACGCCGTCGGACAGGGTGCTGTTCAAGACCCCGCTCACCTTCGACCCGGCGCTGCTGGAGCTCTTCGGCACCCTCGCCGCCGGCGCCACCATCGTCCTCGCCGATCCGGACGGGCACCGCGACCCCGACTACCTCGTCCGCGCGATCGAAGAGTTCGCGGTGACGTCGGCGAAGTTCGTGCCGACCACGCTGCGGCAGTTCCTCGACGTCGTCGGCGCCGGCAGGTGTACGACCTTGCGCCGCGTCCTCTGCGGCGGCGAGGCGCTCTCCGCGGAGCTCGCCGGCAGGTGCCTGGACCTGCTCGACGTCGAGCTGCTCAACCTGTACGGGCCGACGGAGACGGCGATCGAGGCCACCGCCTGGCGGACCCGCCGCGGTGAGCTGCCGCGGCACGTCCCGATCGGCCGCCCGATCCGCGGCGCCCGCGCCTACGTCCTCGACGAGCGGCTCCGCCCGGTCCCGCCGGGCGCGACCGGCGAGCTGTACCTCGGCGGTGCCGGGCTCGCCCACGGCTACCTGGACCGGCCCGGCCTGACCGCCGCCGCGTTCGTCCCCGACCCGTTCGGCCCGCCCGGCGGGCGGCTGTACCGCACCGGCGACCTCGTCCGCTGGACCGGCGACGGCGAGCTGCTGTTCGTGCGCCGCGCCGACGCCCAGGTGAAGCTGCGCGGCGTGCGGATCGAGCCCGGCGAGGTCGCCGCGGCGCTGCGGGAGCTGCCCGGCGTCCTCGACGCGACCGTCCTCGTGCGGCCGGTCGACGGCGAACCCGCGCTCGTCGGCTACGTCGCCCACGGCGCCGCCCCGGCACCCCAGGCCACCGGGCTGCTCAAGCGGCTGCGGGCGGTCCTGCCGGCGGTCATGGTGCCGGCCTTCCTCGTCCTCATGCCCGCGCTGCCGGAGCTGACCAGCGGCAAGACCGACGAGCGGGCCCTCGCCGACCTGCCGGTGCGGCCCGTCGCCGCGACCTACGTGGCGCCGCGCACCGCCGCCGAGGCCGCGATGCTGCGGGTCTGGGAGGAGGTCCTGGACCGGCCCGGGATCGGCGTCGACGACGACTTCTTCGCCCTCGGCGGCCACTCGATGCTGGCCACCCGCCTGGTCGCCCGCCTCCGCGCCGACCTCGGCGTGGAGGTGCCGGTCCGGGCGGTGTTCGAGGCGCCGACCCCGGCCGGGATCGCCGCCCTCGTCGACGGCGCGACCGGCAGCACCCGCCCGCCGCTGGTGCCGGCGCCGCGCCCCGACGCCGTGCCGCTGTCCTTCGCCCAGCAGCGGCTGTGGTTCCTGTACCGGCTGACCGGCCCCAGCGCCACCTACAACGTGCCGCTGACGATCCACCTGACCGGGGCCCTCGACACCGCGGCGCTCGCCGGGGCGCTGCGCGACGTCGTCGCCCGGCACGAGAGCCTGCGGACCACGGTCGTCGAGATCGACGGCGTCGCCGCCCAGCGGATCGTGCCGGCGGCGGACGCCGGCGTCGAGCTGACCGTCGTCGACGGCGCCCGCGACCTCGACGACGCCCTCGCCACCACCTTCCGCCTGGAGCAGGACCTGCCGCTGCGCGCGTGGCTGCTGCCGGCCGCCCCCGGCGAGCACGTGCTGCGCCTGGTGCTGCACCACATCGCCTGCGACGGCTGGTCGATGGTGCCGCTCGCCACCGACCTCGCCCGCGCCTACGCCGCCAGGGTCGCCGGCGACCCGGTCCGGTGGGAGCCGCTGCCGGCCCAGTACGCCGACTACACGCTGTGGCAGCAGCGGCTGCTCGGCAACCCGCGCGACACCCGCAGCCTGCTGTCCCGGCAGACCGCGTACTGGCGGCGGGCCCTGGCGAAGGCCCCGGCGGAGCTGGCGCTGCCGTTCGACCGGCCCCGCCCCGCCGTCCCGACGTCCGCCGGCCGCGGGGTCCGCTTCACCGTCCCCGCCGAGGTCCACGACGGCATGGCGGCGCTCGCCCGCGGTCACCGGGCCAGCGTCTTCATGGTCGCCCAGGCGGCCCTCGCGGCGCTGCTCACCGGCGCCGGCGCCGGCACCGACATCCCGCTCGGCACGCCCGCCGCCGGGCGGACCGACCCGGCCCTCGACGATCTCGTCGGCATCTTCGTCAACACCGTCGTGCTGCGCACCGACACGTCCGGCGACCCGTCGTTCACCGACCTGCTGGCCCGGGTCCGCGACGCCGACCTCGACGCCTACGCCCACCAGGACGTGCCCTTCGACCACCTGGTGCGGGCGCTGAACCCGGCCAGGTCCGGCGCCCGGCACCCGCTGTTCCAGGTGATGATCGTCGCCGACGACACCGGCCGCGGCACGCTGGAGCTGCCGGACCTGCGGATGCGGATCGAGCCGGCCCCGTCGACGACGGCGAAGTTCGACCTCAACCTGATGCTGCGCGAGCGGCTCGGCCCCGGCGGCGCCTGCCTCGGCGTCGACGGGCTGCTCGAATACAGCGTCGACCTGTTCGACGACGCGACCGTCGCCCGGCTCGCCGAGCGGTACACGGCGCTGCTCGCCGAGGTCGTCGCCGACCCGGGCACCCGCTGCTGCCGCCCCTTCGATGTCCGCAACGCCTCAGCTCCAGCTCCAGCGAAGACGGTGACCGCCGGTGAGTGACCTCATGCCCAACCCCTGGCTGCCGAACCGGCGGCGGGCGAGCGACACCGTGCTGCGGGTGTTCTGCTTCCCGCACGCCGGTGGCGCCGCCTCCGCGTTCCGGACGTGGCGGCAGCACCTGCCGTACGGCCTCGAGGTGTGCCCGGTCCAGCTGCCCGGCCGCGAGTCCCGCTTCGGCGAGCCGCTGCCGACCGGCGTCGTCGACCTCGTCCCGGACCTCGCCGAGGCGCTGCTGCCCGCCCTGGACGTGCCGTTCGCGCTGCTGGGCAACAGCATGGGCGCGCTCGTCGCCTACGAGCTGGCCCGGCACCTGCGCCGCGACCACCTGCCGTCGCCGACCCGGCTGGTGGTGGCCGGGGCGAAACCGCCGGGCGGCGCCGCCCGCATGCCGGCGCTCAGCCACCTGCCGGACCTCGAGTTCGGCCGGGCGATGCAGGCCCGGCACGGCGGCATCCCCGCCGAGGTGCTCGACGACCCGCAGATCGCCGAGATCTACCTGCCGGTGCTGCGGGCCGACATGGCGATGGTCGAAGGGTACGTCCCCGAACCCGGCCCGCCGCTCACCTGCCCCGTCAGCGCGTACGTCGGCGCCGGCGACACCGTCAGCAGCGCGGAGGACGTCGACGGCTGGGCCGCGGTGACCACCGGCCGGTTCGACCGCCGGATCCTGCCCGGGGACCACTTCGCCGTCCTCGGCCACGCGGAGCTGGTCCTCGGCCGGCTCGCCGACGAGCTCGCCCTGCGCTGACTTTCCTGTTGCAACACTCGCCTTCGAAGGGACAGTGACATGACCGACGACGAGACCCGCCGCTACACCGTGGTGGTCAACGACGAGGAGCAGTACTCGATCTGGGCCGAGGGCCGCGACATCCCCGCCGGCTGGAAGGACGCCGGATTCACCGGCGCCAGGGACGAGTGCCTCGCCCACGTCAACGAGGTCTGGACCGACATGCGTCCGCTGAGCCTGCGCCGCGCGATGGAACACCAGAGCGCCTGAGCGCTCCTCCACCAGACCCCCTCTTGCGAAGGCGGTGCCGCTCATGGCGCTCGACGACCAGCCGTCCCTGCTCGCCCGGCTGCTCGCCGTGGGCGACGCCGACCGGGACCGGATACTTCTCGACGTGGTCCGGTCGGCGGTCGTGGCCG
Organism: Dactylosporangium sp. NPDC049742; assembly: GCF_040674675.1. Classification (NCBI taxonomy): domain Bacteria; kingdom Bacillati; phylum Actinomycetota; class Actinomycetes; order Micromonosporales; family Micromonosporaceae; genus Dactylosporangium; species Dactylosporangium sp. NPDC049742. The sequence goes on from NZ_JBFANF010000019.1 coordinate 24,615, forward strand.
CCACCGGCAAGCCCGGGCCGGTGGACGCCGGCCTCGCGTTCCGCCAGCTCGGCGTGTACCGGGCGATCGGCACCCAGCTGCGGGAGGAGCTGGCCGCCGCGACCGGCGTCCGCATCCCGGCGACCCTGCTGTTCGACTACCCGACCCCGGCCGCCGTCGCCGGTTTCCTGCGCGATTCGCTGCTGGGCCCGACCGTCGAGGAACAGGTGACGGTCGCGCGGGCCGCCTCCGACGGCGCCGACGACCCGGTCGTGATCGTCGGCATGAGCTGCCGGTACGCCGGCGGCGTCGACACACCCGAAGCCCTCTGGCGGCTCGTCGCGGCCGGCTCCGACGCCGTGGGCACGTTCCCCACCGACCGTGGCTGGCGGACCGACCTCTACGACCCGGACCCCGACGCGGTCGGGAAGTGCTGCACCCGGCACGGCTCGTTCCTGCACGGCGCCGCCGAGTTCGACCCCGCGTTCTTCGGCATCAGCCCCCGCGAGGCCCTCGGCATGGACCCGCAGCAGAGGATGCTGCTCGAGGTCGCCTGGGAGGCCCTCGAATCGGCGCGCATCGACCCGCTGTCGGTGGCCGGCCGGCCCGGCGGCGTCTACGTCGGCGTGCCCTACACCCACTACGGCCCGGCGCTGCACCGCCCCGCCGACGGCATGCACGGCTACCTGCTGACCGGCAGCCTCACCAGCGTCGCGTCCGGCCGGGTCGCCTACACCCTCGGGCTGGAGGGGCAGGCCGTCACCGTCGACACCGCCTGCTCGTCGTCGCTGGTCGCGCTGCACCTGGCGACGCGGGCGCTGCGCGGCGGCGAGTGCGAGCTCGCGCTCGTCGGCGGGGTCACCGTGATGTCGACGCCGGGCGTGCTGATGGAGTTCAGCCGCAAGCGCGGCCTCTCGCCCGACGGGCGCTGCAAGGCGTTCTCCGACGACGCCGACGGCACCGGCTGGGGTGAGGGCGCCGGCATGCTCGTGCTGGAGCGGCTGTCCACCGCCCGGGCCCGCGGCCACCGGGTCCTCGCCGTCGTGCGCGGCTCCGCGCTCAACCAGGACGGCGCGTCCAACGGCCTCACCGCCCCGAACGGCCCGTCGCAGCAGCGGGTCATCCGCGCCGCGCTCGCCGACGCGGGGCTGTCACCGTCCGATGTGGACGCGGTGGAGGCGCACGGCACCGGCACCGCCCTCGGCGACCCGATCGAGGCGCAGGCGATCCTCGCCACCTACGGCCGGGACCGCGGCGACGGCGACCCGCTGTGGCTGGGCTCACTGAAGTCGAACGTCGGGCACACCCAGGCGGCCGCCGGCGTCGGCGGCGTCATCAAGATGGTCCTCGCCATGCACCACGGCGTGCTGCCGAAGACCCTGCACGTGTCGGCCCCCTCCACCCATGTCGACTGGTCCGAGGGCCGGGTCGAGCTGCTGCGCGACGCGGTCGCGTGGCCGGAGACCGGCCGCCCGCGCCGCGCCGCCGTGTCGTCGTTCGGGGTCTCCGGCACCAACGCGCACGTGATCCTGGAGGCGCCGCAGGACGCCGACGACCCCGCCGAGCCCACGTCGGGGCCGGTGCCGATCGTGGTGTCCGGGCGCGGGGACGCGGCGCTGCGGGCCCAGGCCGGCCGCCTCGCCGGGTTCCTCGACGCCGACCCCGGGCCCGACCTCGGCGCCGTCGGCTGGTCCCTCGCCAGCACCCGCGCCGCCCTGCCGCACCGGGCGGTCGTCGTCGGCGCCGACCGCGACGACGTCCGCGAGCAGCTGCTGCGGATCGCCGGCGGCGCCGTGCCCGGCGCGGTCGCCCGCCCCGGCGGCAAGGTCGCGTTCGTGTTCCCCGGCCAGGGCTCGCAGTGGGCCGGCATGGCCGTGCGGCTCCTCGACACCGACCCGGGCTTCGCGGCGTCGATCGCCCGGTGCGAGGCGGCGTTCGCGCCGTTCGTGGACTGGTCGCTGACCGCCGTCCTGCGCGGCGAACCGGACGCGGCGCCGCTGAGCCGGGTCGACGTGGTCCAGCCGGTGCTGTTCGCGGTGATGGTGTCCCTCGCCGGGATGTGGCGGGCGGCCGGTGTCGAACCCGACGTCGTCGTCGGGCACTCGCAGGGCGAGATCGCCGCCGCGTACGTCGCCGGGATCCTCTCGCTCGACGACGCCGCCCGCGTCGTGGTGCTGCGCAGCCAGGCGCTGTCCGCCCTGGCAGGGAAGGGCGGCATGCTGTCGGTGGCGCTGCCCGCCGCCGACGCCGCCCAGCGGATCGGGCCGTGGGCCGGCCGGCTCGGTGTCGCCGCCGTCAACGGCACCACCTCCGCGGTGGTGTCCGGGGAGCCCGACGCGCTCGACGAGTTCACCGCGGTGTGTGATGCGGCGGGTGTACGGACGCGGCGCGTCGACGTCGACTACGCCTCGCACGGTGTGCAGGTGGAGGCGATCCGGGACCGGCTGCTGGAGCTGCTCGCCCCCGTCGCCCCGGGGCCTGCCACCGTTCCTTTGCGTTCAACTGTCGGCGCCGACCTCGACGGTGTCGCCGTCGGCGGCGCGGACTACTGGTACCGCAACCTGCGGCACACCGTCCGCGCCGACCTCGACGGTGTCGCCGTCGGCGGCGCGGACTACTGGTACCGCAACCTGCGGCACACCGTCGAGTTCGCCGCCGCCGTCCGTGACCTGGCCGACGCGGGCGTGACCACGTTCGTCGAGGTCAGCGCCCACCCGGTGCTCACCGTCGGGATCCAGGAGACCCTCGAAGGCCACACCGGGGACGCGTTCGTCACCGGGACCCTGCGCCGCGACGACGGCGGCCGGGACAGGTTCCTCGCGTCGCTCGGCGCCGCCTGGGCGCACGGCGCGACCGTCGACTGGACCGGCGTCTTCGGCCCCGGCCGGCGGACCGTCGCCCTGCCCACGTACGCGTTCCAGCGGCAGCGGTACTGGCTCGACGCGCCCCTGCTGGAGGACGCGGCGGCCGGGCCGGCCGGGACCGTCGACGCCGAGTTCTGGGAAGCCGTCGAGCGTTCGGACGCGGCCGAGCTGGCCGGGGTCCTCGCCACCGACGCCGGCACGGTCGGCGCCGTGCTGCCCGCGCTGCGCACCTGGCACGAGCGGCGGGCCGTGCGCGGCCTGGTCGACGGCTGGCGGTACAAGATCCGCTGGGAGGCGCTGCCCGAGCCGTCCGCGGTCACCCTCACCGGCACATGGCTGGTGGTGCACCCCGAGGCGGAGCCGGCCGCCCCGGTCGAGGCCGCGCTGACCGCCCACGGCGCGACCGTGCGCACCCTCGCCGCCGGCCTCGCGAACCTCCCCGACGCGCTGCGCGACGCACTGGCGGAGCCCGTCGACGGGGTGCTGTCGCTGCTCGGTACCGACGAATCGACGCCCGCCGGGAACCTGCTGCTCCTGCAGGCCCTCGCCGGCCTCGGCACCGCCGCGCCGCTGTGGTGCGCGACCCGTGGCGCGGTGGCCGTGGACGGCGAGCGGCTCGCCGCACCCGCGCAGGCGCAGACGTGGGGCCTCGGCCGGGTCGCGGCCCTGGAGTTCCCGCGTAGCTGGGGCGGCCTCGTCGACCTGCCGACGGCGCTGGACGCCCGTGCGGGGGCCAGGCTGTGCGCGGTGCTCGCCGGGCTCGACGGGCTCGGCGGCGAGGACCAGGTCGCGGTGCGCGCCACCGGCGTCTTCGGGCGGCGCCTGGCACACGCCGGCACCGGCACCACCGCACCCGCCCGCGCGTGGCGGCCGTCCGGGACCGTCCTCGTCACCGGCGGCACCGGCGCCCTCGGCGGGCACGTGGCCCGGTGGCTCGCCGCCGGCGGCGCCCGCCGGCTCGTGCTCACCAGCCGCCGCGGCGCCGAAGCACCCGGCGCGGCCGACCTCGTCGCCGAGCTCGCCGCCGCGGGCACCGAGGCGAGGGTCGTCGCGTGCGACGTCGCCGACCGGGACGCCGTCGCCGCGCTCGTCGCCGACTGCGCCGGGCGGGGCGAGCCGATCACCACCGTCATGCACACCGCCGGCGTCGCCGACCTGGCCGCGCTGCCGGACCTGACCGCCGAAGGGATGGCGTCGGTCGCCGCCGGGAAGGTCGCCGGGGCGCTGCACCTCGACGCCCTGCTGGACCGGGCCGCCCTCGACGCCGTCGTCTACTTCTCCTCGATCGCGGCGGTCTGGGGCGTCGGCGACCACGGCGCGTACGCGGCCGCGAACGCCCACCTCGACGCCCTCGCCGAGCAGCAGCGCGCCGACGGCGTCGCCGCGCACTCGATCGCGTGGGGCCCGTGGGCCGGCGGCGGCATGATCGCCGACTCCCTCGCCGACACGCTGCGCCGCCGCGGCGTGCCGCTGATCGACCCCGAGCCGGCGATGCACGCCCTGCAGCAGGTCCTCGACCACGACGACACCACCGTCGCCGTCGCCGACGTCGACTGGGAGCGCTTCGCCGCTGTCTTCGGCAGCGCCCGGCCCAGCCCGCTCATCGGCGCGCTGCCGGAGATCCGCCGCCTGGCGGACGCGGCCCCGTCACCGGCCGCGACGGGCGGCGGTGGCACGCTCGCCCGCGACCTCGCCGGGGCGGGCGGCGCCGAGCGGGACCGGGTCCTGCTCGACCTGGTCCGCGGGCAGGTCGCCCGGGTGCTCGGGCACGCGTCCGCGGCCACCGTCGAGAGCTCCCGGGCGTTCATGGAGCTCGGCTTCGACTCCCTGTCGGCCGTGGAGCTGCGCAACGCGCTCAACGCCGCGACCGGGCTGCGGCTGCCGGCGACCGCCGTGTTCGACCATCCCACGCCCGCGCACCTGGCCCGGTTCCTGCGCGCGTCGCTGTTCGGCGAGGCCCAGGACGCGCCGGCCGCCGCGCCGGTCCCGGCCGCCGACCGCGACGACCCGGTCGTCATCGTCGGCATCGGCTGCCGGTACCCGGGCGGCGTGCGGAGCCCGGAGGACCTGTGGCGGGTCGTCGCCGGCGAGGTCGACGCCGTCGGGGCGATGCCGACCGACCGCGGCTGGGACCTCGCCGCCCTCTACGATCCCGATCCCGACCGGGCCGGCACCACGTACGTGCGGGACGGCGGCTTCCTCTACGACGCCGCCGACTTCGACCCCGAGGCGTTCGGGATCAGCCCGCGCGAGGCGGTCGCCATGGACCCGCAGCAGCGGCTGCTGCTCGAGGTCGCCTGGGACGCCACCGAACACGCGCGGATCGCCCCGACGTCGCTGCGCGACAGCCGGACCGGTGTCTTCGTCGGGATGGCCGATCAGGCGTACGGCTCCCGGCTGCAGGCCGGCGCTTCGGGTCCTTCGGGTCTTGAGGGGTACCTCGTCACCGGCGGCGCGTCGAGCGTCGCGTCGGGCCGGATCAGCTACGTGCTGGGGCTGGAGGGCCCGGCGGTCACCGTCGACACCGCGTGCTCGTCGTCGCTGGTCGCCCTGCACCTGGCGGTGGAGTCGCTGCGCCGCGGCGAATGCGACCTGGCCCTCGCCGGCGCCGCGATGGTGATGTCGACGCCGGCCCAGTTCGTCGGCTTCAGCCGCCAGCGCGGCCTCGCCCGCGACGGGCGATGCAAGGCGTTCGGGGCCGGCGCCGACGGGTTCGGCCTCGCCGAGGGCGCCGGCATGGTGGTGCTGGAGCGGCTGTCCGACGCCCGGGCGAACGGCCACCGGGTCCTCGCCGTCGTGCGCGGGACCGCGGTGAACCAGGACGGCGCCTCCAACGGCCTCACCGCCCCCAACGGGCCGTCGCAGCAGCGGGTGATCCGCACCGCCCTGGCCGCCGCGGGCCTCGCCGCGACCGACGTCGACGCGGTCGAGGGCCACGGCACCGGCACCCTGCTCGGCGACCCGATCGAGGCGCAGGCGCTGCTGGCCACGTACGGCGCCGGGCGCGACCCGGCGGACCCGCTGTGGCTCGGCTCGCTGAAGTCCAACGTCGGGCACACGCAGACCGCGGCCGGCATCGGCGGCGTGATCAAGATGGTGCTGGCGATGGAGCACGGCCTGCTGCCCAGGACCCTGCACGCCGACGAGCCGTCGCCGCACGTCGACTGGTCGTCCGGCACCGTACGACTGCTGGACCGGGCCCGCCCGTGGCCGGCGGGCGGGCGGCCGCGCCGCGCCGGGGTGTCGTCGTTCGGCATCAGCGGCACCAACGCCCACGTGATCGTGGAGGAGCCGCCGCCCGCCGACGACTCGCCTGCTCTTCCGGAGGCACCCAGCGCTGGGCTGGTGCCGATCGTGGTCTCGGCGCACGGCGCGAAGGCGCTCGCCGCGCAGGCGGACCGGCTGCTGGGGCCGATCGGCGGGGCGCACCACGGTACCGACGCCGCCAACGCCGATGCTGTGGAACTGGCCGACGTCGGCTGGTCGCTGCTGACCACGCGGGCCGCGCTGCCGCACCGCGCCGTCGTCCTCGGCTCGGACCGTGCCGAGGTGGCGGGCGGGCTCGCCGCGCTCGCGGGCGGTGCCGACACGGTTGTGCAGGGCGTCGCCGACGTCGACGGGCGGGTCGTGTTCGTCTTCCCCGGCCAGGGCGCCCAGTGGGCCGGCATGGGCGCCGCGCTGCTGGACGCCGCGCCGGTGTTCGCCGAGTCGGTGCGGGCGTGCGAGGAGGCCCTGGCGCCGTTCGTCGACTGGTCGCTGACCGCGGTCCTGCGGGGCGAGGACGGCGCGCCCGGCCTGGACCGGGTCGACGTCGTGCAGCCCGCGTCATGGGCGGTGATGGTGTCCCTGGCCGCGTTGTGGCGCTCGTACGGCGTCCGCCCTGACGCCGTCGTCGGGCACTCGCAGGGCGAGATCGCCGCGGCCTGCGTCGCCGGGATGCTCAGCCTGCCCGACGCCGCCCGGGTCGTCGCCGAGCGCAGCAAGGCGATCGTCGCGCTCGCAGGCGGGGGAGCGATGGCGTCGGTCGCGCTGCCCGTCGCCGCCGTGCGGGACCGCATCGCCGCCTGCCCGGGCCGCCTGAGTGTCGCCGTCGTGAACGGGCCCACGGCGGTCGTGGTCGCCGGGGACGTCGACGCCGTGCACCGGTTCGTGGCCGACTGTGCCGCCGACGGGGTGCGGGCGAGGCTCGTCGAGGTCGACTACGCGTCGCACTCCGAGCAGGTCGAGTCGATCGAGGCGGTGCTGCGGGAGGCGCTCGCGCCGGTCCGTGGGGTGCCCGGCTCGGTGCCGATGCTGTCGACCGCGACGGGGGAGTGGCTCGCGGGTCCGCAGCTGGACGCCGGCTACTGGTACCGCAACCTGCGCGAGACGGTCCGCTTCGCCGACAGCGTGCAGCGGCTCGTCGAGGACGGTTACCGGGTGTTCGTGGAGTGCAGTCCGCACCCGGTGCTGACCGTGCCGATCCAGGAGATCGCCGACGCGGCCACCGACAGCGCCTACGTGGTGGCCGGTTCGCTGCGCCGCGGCGACGGCGGGCCGGACCGCTTCGCGCGCTCCGTCGCGGAGCTGTTCGTGCGGGGCTGCGCGGTGGACTTCACGCCGCTGATCGGCACCGGCCGCACGGTCGTGGACCTGCCGACGTACGCGTTCCAGCGGCGCCGGTTCTGGCTCGACGCGCCGCCCGCCGGCACCGCCGTGGGCGCTCCCGCCGACGACCGGTTCTGGGACGCGGTCCGGCGCGGCGACGTGACCGGGCTGGCCGGCGCGACGTCGGCCGACCCGGCGGCGCTCGCCGCGGTCCTGCCGGCGCTGCGGACCTGGCACGACGAGTCCCGGGTGCGGGCCGCCGTCGACGAGCTGCGCTACGCGGTGCGGTGGGACGTGCTCGCCGCGCCGGCGGAGGCCCGGCTCGCCGGGCGCTGGCTGGTCGTGGCCGCCGGCGACGAGTCGGCCGGGGGCGCGCTCGACGGTCCGGCGGACGTGGTGCTGGCCGCGATCGCCGCCCACGGTGCCCAGGCTCAGCTGCTGCGGCTGCCGGCGGGGGAGGCGGACCGGGACAGGATCGCCGAGCGGCTCAGTACCGTGGCGGACGGCCCGGTCGACGGGGTGCTGTCGCTGCTGGCCTGGGACGAGACGCCGCACCGCACGGTGCCGGAGCTGCCCTCCGGGCTGGCCGGCAACGTCGGGCTCGTGCAGGCGCTGCACGACGCCGGCGTCGGCGCGAGGCTGTGGTGCGCGACCGGCGGGGCGGTCTCCGTCGGTGCCGGCGACGTGCTGCACCGCCCGGCTCAGGCGCACGTGTGGGGCATGGGCATCGTCGCCGGGCTCGACGACCCGGACGGCTGGGGCGGCCTCGTCGACCTGCCGTCCACGGTGGACGCCGCCGCGGCCGCGCGGCTGTGCGCCGTGCTGGCCGGGGTCGGCGACGAGGACCAGGTCGCGATCCGCCCCGGCGGCATCTTCGGCCGCCGGCTCGTCCGGGCCCCGCTCGCCGCCGACGGCCCGCGCCGCCCGTGGCGTCCACGTGGGACGGTGCTCGTCACCGGCGGCACCGGGGCGCTCGGCGGGCACGTGGCCCGCTGGCTCGCCGGCGCCGGCGCGACCCGACTGGTGCTGACCAGCCGGCGCGGGATGGCGGCGCCCGGCGCCGCGGACCTCGTCGCGGAGCTCGCCGCCCTCGGCGCCGAGGCGACCGTGGTGGCCTGCGACGTCGGCGACCGCGAGGCGGTGCGCCGGCTGCTGGCGGACCTGCCGGCGGGCGCGCCGCTCACCGCGGTGGTGCACGCGGCCGGGGTGCCCGGCGACGAGCGGCCCCTGACCGGCACCAGCATTGAGGACATGGCCGCGGTGCTGCGCGGCAAGGCCGCCGGCGCGATGCACCTCGACGCGCTGCTGGCCGCCGTGCCGCTCGACGCGTTCGTCGTGTTCTCCTCCGGCGCCGGCGTCTGGGGCAACCTGGGCCAGGCGGCGTACGCGGCGGGCAACGCCTACCTCGAGGCGCTCGCCCGGCACCGGCGGCACCGCGGCCAGGCCGCGACCTGCGTCGCGTGGGGCGCCTGGGCGGCGGGCGGCATGGTCGACGCGAGCGAGTCCGCCCGGCTCGCCGGGCACGGGATCCTCGGCATGGACCCGCGGCACGCGGTCGCGGCGCTGCGGGACGCGGTCGAGCACGGCGAGGCCGCGGTGGTCGTGGCCCGGGTCGACTGGCCCCGGTTCGCCGACCTGTACTCGATGGCCAGGCACCGCCCGCTGCTGGACGAGCTGGGAATCGCCGGGTCATCGGCTTCCTTGGCCGCGGCCGGGGACGAGCCCGGGTCGCAGCGGCCCGAGCCGGCGCGGCGGCTGCTCGGCCTGACCGCCGACGAGCGGCAGCGGGAGCTGGTGCACCTGGTCCGCAGCCACGCCGCCGGCACCTTGGGCCACGCGACCCCGGACGCGGTCGCCGCGTCGCGGCCGTTCCGCGAGCTCGGCTTCGACTCGCTGACCGCCGTCGACCTGCGCAACAAGCTCACCGCCGTGACGGGGCTGCGGCTGCCGGTGACGGTGGTGTTCGACCACCCGACGCCGGCCGCGCTCGCCCGGCACCTCGACGCGGCGCTCGTCCCGGACACCGGCGACGGCCCGCTGGCGGCGCTGGACGCGCTCGCGGCGGCGCTGCCCGGCGGTGACGTCGACCCGGAGACCCGGCGGCAGGTCGCGGACCGGCTGCGGAGTCTGCTGCGCCGCTGGGACGACGGGGCGGCCGAGGCGGCGGACGGCCTGGACGAGGCCGACGACGAGGAGATGTTCGACCTGATCGACCGGGAGCTCGGCCTGACCTGACGGGCGGCGGGTAAACAGAACGGTGGCCGGGACATCGTCCCGGCCACCGTTCGTCTGACTGGTGGTGCGCCCCGCTCAGCGGCGCACGTACTCGTTGAGCACCTTGGGCGGCCACGAGCCGACGCCGAAGAGGCCCATGGAGTAGGCCTTCGACACCAGTGCCGCCCGGTTCGGCACCTTGAACTGCCGCAGCATGTTGCTGACGTGGTACTCGATACCCTGACGGCTCAGATACAGCTTTGCGGCCAGTTGTACGGTAGGGACACCGGTGGCCACTCCCTCGAGAATCTTGGCATTGATTTCTGTCAAGATCTTGTTGGGGCTGATGAGCACCCGCCGATCGTCCTCCCCCTTGTCGGGAGCGACCAGCACGACGATTGTCTTCAGCTGCCCGGCGTCGCCCTGCACCGCCATTCCGGTGAGTGATCCGGTGAAGGCGGTGCGGGTCGCCCAAATGGCGGCGAGATGCTCGACGAATCGTCCGCTGCGACCGGTGAGAAGCCGGTCGAACTGTCGGCGCATGTGCTGCCGCACACTCGGGTGCAGCAGCTCGGAGAAGTCGAATCCGTGCAGGTCGAAGCGCGGCTGGCCGCAGTGCTCCAGTAATGCTGCGTTTGTCTGCTGGATGCGCAGTTGTGGATTGAGGACGGCGAGGCCGACCCCGGTCCGTTCGACAATGGACAGAAACAGCTCGCCGTATTCGCTCGCGCCGACGAGCGCCGGATGGGGCTGCGGAAATGGACAGCACTGTTCCGACGATGTTTCACTCCTGTTTTGCCTGCGGAGCGGGTCGGTCCGAGTTGCGTCTTGAACGTCTGCCTTCAAGTTACCGACCAGAAGCATCGACACGTCTCCCAAATGCTCCAAATTTGAACTCGCATCGGGAGCCTTGCACGGCTTTCCGCGAGCGTCAACGCGAGCAAATCGGGCAGCAAAGACTGTGGTAGGCGTGCGCCTAGTTCGGTGTGGTGGACCGTAGTCGGCGGCGCGGCGTGGCCGGACGGGGACGCAGGGTGGCCAAGGTTTCCGTATGGGTGCCGGCGGTGGTCCATCCATGCAGGTCAACGTATGTCCGGACGGCCGGCGGACCGGCCCCGGAGCCGGATCAGGGCACCGAGCGCAACGGAATCCTGACCGAAGTCCGGTTCGGGCCGAGTTGTGACCGTCGGGTAGGTCGTACTGGCGGACATCGATCTTGCGAAAAATTTGAGCATTGACTTGAGAGTTCACGGCCGCGGAGATGTATCGATGAATGCTTTGAGTGGTGTGACTATTACCCGCGGTGATCTTCCGTTGTTTGGAGACGAACGAGGCTATTCGATGGGTGGATCGGACAATTTACCCGCTACCCGGTTGAGAACCGCCTTTAGTGCGGATCTATTGGTGACCCCCAGTTTTCGGTAGCAGTTGGTCAGGTGCTTCTCCACAGCCCGCTGGGAGATGCCGAGCCGCGTGGCGATGGCGTGGTTCGTCAGCCCGGCCGTGACCAGGTCCGTGACCGTCCGCTCGGCCGGGGTGAACGAGCTGATCCCGGGCACCAGCTGCTCGTGGTGCGCCTCGAGGGCCGTCGTGGCCGGCTCCATCAGCCAGGAGAGCCCGGCCGCGACCGCCAGCTGCCCACCGCGGCGCAGATCCTCGCCGGCACCCCTGCGCCCCGACGCGAGCAGCCGGGTGCCCCGGGCCAGCAGCGCGCGGGCCAGCTCCAGCTCGTTGGCGGAGTGCTCCAGCACGTCCACGGCGTCGTCGAGCAGGCGCAATGACTGCCGGCCCTGGCTGAGCTCACCCCAGACCCGCAGCGTGCGGCCGGTCGCCGCCGGCGCACCCCAGGCGGCCACCAGCCGGTGCTCCTCCGCGATGCACTCGACCGCCTCCTCGGCCCGCCCGAGCCGGTCCAGCAGCGGCGCGATCATCGTGCCGGTCGGGAAGAGCGCCCGGTTGCGCCAGCCGTGGGCGGCGAGCTGCTGCTGGCACTCGGTCAACGCGACGAGCGCGGCCTGCGGTTCGCTGTTGTACAGCGTCGCGCCGTACAGCAGGTTGCGCACCATCGGCAGCATGCCCGTCTCGGCGGTCGCCCGCTCCGGACGCCACAGCGCCGCGGTCCGCTGCCGCAGCCGGTCGTCCGGCACCGCGGCGGCGACCGCGAAGAGCATCGCGGCGCCGACCGAGTCGTCACCGAGACCCTCCGGCAGCACGGTGAGCGCGTTCGCGGCGCTGGCCGCCGCCGCGCCGGGCTGCCCGGTGTGCAGCTGCTGAAACGCCAGCTGGGCGTGGACCTGCGCCGCGACCCGGCGGCACGGCGCGGCGTCGGAGACCCGGCTCGCCTCCGCCAGCCACGGCCGCAGCGCCGGCACCCGCTCGACGGCGACGGCACAGGCGACGAGGAGCGGCGCGATCGAGGCGAGCGTGTCGTGGTCGACCGGCAAGGCCTCGAACAGCAGCTGGGCGAGCGGCGCCAGCTCCTGCGCGGACAGCTCCGCCGACATGGTCGCGCAGAACAGCAGCACCGCCGCGAGCTCCCGCTCGGCCGGGGTGCGCGGCCGCATCATCCCGTCGCGCAGCCGGACCGTCGCGGCGGCCAGCACGGCCGGGTCCTGCCAGCCCGCCAACCACCGCCGCGCCTCCAGCCGCTGCGCCAGCGCCTCGACACCCGCCACCCGCGCCGGCGCGTCACCGGCGGTCGCGGGCCTTTTTTGTTGCTGCAGGTGGCTGGTGTACTGCGGGGGTCCGGCGGACTGTGCGGACTCCGCCGGCTCCCTGGGCCTCGGGGGTGCTGCGGGCGCTCCAGGTGCTGCGGGCGCCGCCGGCGCTGCGGGCGGCGGGGAGGCGGCGGATTCGGGGGCGAGGTGCCGCAGGACGCCGTCGATGGCCTCGCCGGCGGCCTCCGCGCCGGACAGCAGCGCCATCGGGGGGATGCGGGCCAGCGCGACGGCGCGGGCGTCGTCACCGGGCAGCGCAGGCAGGGCCTGCAGCACGCGGCGCACCAGCGTCGACGGGTTGCCGCACCGTTCGGCGAGGGCGAGCTCGACGAGGATCCCGGCCCGTTCGGCACTGTCCGGCGGCAGCCCGCGCAGCGCCAGCCGCAGGTACCGCACCGCGCTGGCCACGTCGTGGCGGGCGAGGGCGGCCGTCGCGGCGTCGGACAGCACGCCCGCCGCGTACGGCTGCAGCACCACGGCCTGCTCCAGGTGCGCCGCGATGCGCTCGGCGGGGGCACCGGCCCGGTACAGCGCCTCCGCCGCCTGCACGTGACCGACCGCGAACGACTCCGGGCAGATCGTGGTGCCCACGACGTGCCGCACGACCGCGTCCAGCAACGGCTGCGGCTCGGCCGACCCGTGCAGCCCCATGTCGCGCAGCGCCCGGGCGGCGATGCGCGCGTCGATGTCGTCCAGCCCGGCGAGCCGCCCGACGAGACCGGGCTCCGCGTCGGCGCCGAGCAGCACGCCGTGCAGCAGGAACGCGCGCTGCGCCGCGGGCAGCGCGGTGACCGCGGCGGCGACCCGCCGGCGCAGTGGCTCGTACTCGCGCCCGGTGACGTCCGGCGACTCGCTGCCGGCTGTTGGCGTCGACCCGGCTGACGGCGCCCACCCGGCTGACGGTGCCGCCCCGGCTGACGGTGTCCACCCTGCCGGTGGCGTCGACCCTGCAGGTGGCGTTCGCCCGGTTGGCGGCGTCCATCCGGTCGGTGGTGCCCAGCTGCCGGGGTCCGCCGCCATTGCGCGCACGAGCAGCGGGTTGCCGCCGGTGAGCCGGTGGCAGCGGGCCGCCGCGGCGCGGTCCGCCCCGACGTTGGCAGCGCCGGCCGCCCCGACGTTGGCAGCGCCGGCCGCGCCGATAGGGCCAGCGGCGCCGGTATTGCCGGCCGCGCTGGTTGGTCTAGCCGCGCTGTTTGCACCGGCCGCGCCGTTAGCGCCAGCCGCGCTGTTAGCGCCCGCGGCGCCGTTAGGGCCAGCAGCGCCGTTAGGGCCAGCAGCGCCGTTAGCGCCAGCAGCGCCGGCCGCGCCGTTAGCGGCGGACGCGTCGGCCATGCTGGTCAGGAGCCGCTCGACGCCGGCCGGGGACAGCCGGGCCGGTCGAAGCGTCCGGTCGGCGCGGGCCAGCGCGGCGCGGACCCCGGGCCGGTCGCCGGCCGCGTCGCCGTCCAGGACCGCGAGCACCGCCAGCACCGCTACGCCACTCGCACGGCCGGCCTGCCGGTCGAGCCGGGTGAGCCAGGCCAGGCTCGCGTCGTCGGCCCATTGCAGGTCGTCGATGGTGACCAGGAGCGTGCCGGTGCGTGCCGCGGCCGACGCGCGGATCTCCCGCCACAGCCGCGCCGCCAGGCTGCGCGGCAGGTCCTGCTCGGCGCGGTTCGCCGCGGCCGCGACCACCGGGATCCCGCCGCCGGCGGCGAGGTCTGCCGTCCGTTGCAGCAGCGCCGACCTGCCCGCACCCAGGCCGCCCGCGACGGCGAGGACACCGCCCTGCCCGCCGCGGAGCCGGGTCAGCGCCGCGCGGCAGAGCTCGAGATCTTGATCCCGCTCGATCAGCACACCGGAGAGTGTTCCCCAGCCGCGCCACTCAGTACATCGAAAAGTTGCGCTCTATTGGTGATTCCCAACCTCCGGTACGCGTTGCTCAGGTGCAGCTCGACCGTGCGCTTGGTGATGTCCAGGATCTCGGCGATGGCGGCGTTCGGCAGCCCGTTCGCGGCCAGCTCGGCGACCCTCAGCTGGGCCGCCGACAACGTCCCCGGTCCGCCGCCCGTCTCGGCCGGAGACCGTCCGGCGTCGTGCCGCGCGGCGCTCTTCCTGGCCGGAGCCGGTCCCTTGCCGCCGGCCCGGACGCTCCAGCCGTTGCCGGTTCCGATGCGGCCCGCGGCGCGCAGGGCGGCGCCGGCCGCCGGGGAGCTGCGCCGCCGCGCCGCCGCCCGCTCCAGCGTCAGCAGCGTCTCGGCCGACCAGCTGCCGCGCATCGCGGCCCACAGCGCCACCACCGCCCGATCGGCCCGGGTCGTCGCGTCGGCGTGCAGCAGCGACGCCCGCAGCTCGGTGAGCGCGACCGCGCCCGCCGCTCCCCACCGCTCCGCGGCCAGGCGCTCCGCCCGGAGCAGCGCCGCCGCCTCGGCGTCGCGGCCGCGGCCGTGCTCCAGCATCGCGGCCTGGGAGCGCCACGGCAGCAGGGCCGGGTTGCGGTACCCGGCGGCCAGGCACCTGCGGCCGCACTCGTGCAGCATCCCCACGGCCGCGTCGACCTGACCGTCGGCGGCCTCCGCCAACGCCCGGGCGTAGAGCAGCTGCGCCCAGGCGATGCCGCGCTCGCAGCCCGGCGGCAGCGGCGCGTCGAGCACCGCGCGGAGCTTCCGCCGCCGGCCGGTGGCCAGCAGCTGCATGAGCTGCAGCGCCCGCAGCCGGGGCAGGGTGCCGGCGTGCCAGGACTGTTCCGGCAGGCACTGACGCAGGTCGTGCAGGTCACGTTCGGCGTCGTCGAGGCGGCCCGTGCGCAGCCACAGCTCGGCCCGGGCGGCGAGCGGCCAGGCGGCGGAGCCCGCCCCCCGGGTCGCCTCGACGAGCCCGTTCAGCCGGTGCTCGGCCGTGGCGAAGTCCTCGGTGAGGGTCAGCGTGCGGGCCGCCGCCACCTGTACAGCGGCCGGCACCACGACCCCTGCCGCCGGGTCGAGCGCGGCGAGTGCGTGCCGGCGGGCCCGGTCCAGGTCCTCGCCCGCCACCGCCTCCCGCCACGCCATGACGCCGTGCCCGGCCGGGTCGGCGAGGTCAGTGGTGGCGTCGCCCGGCGCCGGCACCCGGTCGCAGGTCAGCTCCGGAGGGGTGCCGGCCCGGTCGGCCGCCAGCCAGTACAACGCCGCCAGCGCCGCCCGTTCCGCGGCGGGCCCTTCGGCGGTGCCAGTCCGCGGTTGCGGCGGCGGTGCCGTGGCGGTCCCGGCATCGGCGCCGGTCCGCTGTGGTGGTGTCGCGGTGGGACCGGCGGTTGTGGCGGGACCGGCGGCGGTGCCGGTCCGAGACGGCGGCGCTGCGGCGGGACCGGTGGCAGAGCCGGTCCGCGGTTGCGGTGCCGTGGCGGGGCCGGCGGCGGTGCCGATCCCCGGTGGCGGTGGTGCCGCGGTGGGATCGGCGGCGGTGCCGGTCTGCGGTGGCGGTGTCGCGGGCGCGTGATGGTAGGCGGCGGCCAGCTCGCGCCGCGCGGCCTCGTCGTCGCCGCGGACCAGGAGCCGGTCGGCGGCCGCGATCCGGGCCGCGGCCGCGCTGTCGGGCGCCGTCCTCAGCACCGTGCGGAACGTACGGTCGGCGGCCTCCGGCGCGCAGCTCAGCTGCACATCGCCGAGCGCCAGGAGGGTGGCCAGCCGCGCCTCGTCGCCGATCGGCTCGCACAGGGCACGGCTGTACAGCGCCGCCGCCGCCTCCCAACGGCGTTCCGCGCGGGCGGACGCGGCGGCAGCCAGCAGCGCGTCCAGCGCCCAGCCCGGCCAGCCCGGCCCGGTCGCGGACAGCAGCCGGCCCACGAGCACCGGCGGCAGGCCCTTGTCGTGGGCCGCCTCGGCGGTGTGCCGGCGCAGCGCCGCCCGTTCGGTGCCGTCCATCGCGGCGAGCACCACCTCGGCGACGAGCGGATCGGCGGGGTCGAGCCCAGGACAGCCGGGCAGCCCGTGCGTGAGCCGGGCCGCGAGGCGCTCCGGCACGCCCGGCCCGAGCAGCGCCCGCACCCGCAGCCAGCGCAGTTGCGGGCCGGGCAGATCCGCCAGCCGCTCGGCGACCCGGTCCCGCCGCACCTCCCGGCACGCGGCGTTGAGCGTGTCGAGGTCCGGGTGCGGCCCGCAGCGGCGCACCGCGGCCAGCAGCACCGCCGGGTCCCCGGCCGCCGCGGCAGCCATCAGCACCGCCGGGTCCCCGGCCGCGGCGGCAGCCAGGAGCGCCTCGGTGTGCGCGTCAACGCCCCGGCCCGCAGCGGCAAGCGCGGATCGCCACCGCGTGGCGGTGCTCGCGGTGCGGGCCGGCGCGGTCACGATCCACCCCCGTCGTCGGTGATCTGCACTGCGGGGTCGCGGGCTGCGGCGGCAGGAAGTGCCTCGATGTGCGTGTCGACGCCCGCAGCGGCGAGCGCGGAGCGTAACCGGGTGGCCGCAGTGCGGGTCGGCGTGGTCATGACGCGCTCCCGTCAGCGGCGATCAGCGCCGCAAGGTTCCCAGAGGCGGCGGCGAGGCGGGCCTCGGTGTGTGCGGCGACGCCCCGGCCTGCGGCGGCAAGCGCGGATCGCCAGCGGGTGGCGGTGGTCGCGGTGCGGGCGGGTGCGGTCACGATGGGCTCCCGTCGGCGGCCACCAGCAGTGCGGGGTCGCCGGTCGCGGCGGCGGCCAGGAGCGCCTTGGTGTGAGCGGCGGCGCCCCGGCCTGCGGCAGCGAGCGCGGATCGCCATCGCGTAGGCGCGGTCATGACGCGTTTCCGTCGGCGGGGGCTGTGGTGGCGGCGGTGGTGGTTCGGCGGGACAGGGGCATCGCCTCGACGATGCCGGCCAGGGCGTCGCGGCGGCGGATGCCGAGGCGCCGGTAGACGTTGGTGAGGTGGAACTCGACGGTGCGCATGGAGATGAACAGCTCCTCGGCGATCTGCCGGTTGGTCGCGCCGCCGGCGGCCAGTCGGGCGACGGCCCGTTCGCTGCTGGACAGTTCACCGCACGCGGCGAGCTCCGTGCCGGTGCGGCCGCCGGCGGAGCTGAGCACGTTGCGGCAGTGTGCGGCCAGCATGGTGTAGCCGAGCCGGTTGGACAGCACCATGCCGTCGCGCAGGTGGCGGCGGGCGGCGGCGCGGTCGCCCAGCACGGTCAGGGTGCGGCCGAGCATCAGCTGCGCCTTCACCTGGTGCAGCGGGGCGGGGGAGCGCTCCAGCTCGGCGAGGGCGCCGAGCAGCAGTTCGACGTTGGGGCCCTCGGTGGTGAGCGCGGCCCGGGCCAGCAGCGCCATGCCCGCCGTGCGCGGGGTCCGCCACCGCCGGCACAGCTCCTCGGCCTGTTCGAGCCGGAGGTGCGCCTCGGCCCGCTGGCCGCGGATCGCCAGCATGATGATCTCGTCCAGCCACCAGCTGCTGAACGCCGGGCTGCCCACGCCGGCCTCCTCGAGGAGCCGGCCGCAGGCGCGCAGCCGCTGCAGCGACCGGTCGTGGTCCTGGCCCCAGTAGGCGGCGAACGCCGTCGCCCCGACCGCCTGCACCTGCTCCCACAGGGGCATGTCGGAGGTGCGTTCCTGCATCGGCTCCAGCGCCTGCTCGGCGGCGAGGATCCGGGCCTGCGAGCTGTTGATCAGCGAGATGATCGTCTGCGCGGACCAGGTCGCGGCGCCCCATTCGCCGTCCCCGGCGAGCCGCAGCGCGGTGGTCGCCTCGGTCCAGGCGGTCTCGAGGTCGCCGATCTCCAGGAGTATCCGCGCCCAGGTCGCGCGGGCGACGGCCTCGGCGCACGGCTCGCCGCGGTCGCGGTGGTGCGCGGCCAGCCGGCTCGCGGCGGCCAGGGCGCCGGCGGTGTCGTCGGCCATCAGCAGCACCCGGGTCGCCATCAGCGGCGCCCAGCTGTCGCCGGTCACCGGGCGGTCCAGCACCAGCCGGGCGTACCGGGTGGCCTGCTCGACCTCGACGCCTTCGTAGGCGGTGGCGAGCGCGTGCACGGCGAGCATCCGGTGGCTGGACGAGGCCCCGGCGACGCCGACGGGCGAGTCGCCGATGCGGGAGCGGACGGTGTGGAAGGTGGCGCCGCCGATAACGGCGTTGGCGGCGAGCGTCGACTCGACGGCCGAGAGCTGGATGCGGTCCCGCAGCGAGGGCATGTTCCCGGCGGCGCGGCGCAGCGTCTCCATGGCGTCGTGCAGCAGGTACGGCGCCGTCGGCTCGCGCCCGGTGACGAGCGCGGCGAGGCCCAGGCAGACCACGGCCCGGGCCTTCGTGCGGGCGTCGCCGGTGCGTGGCAGCGCCTGCCGGGCGTGCACCAGCGCGGCCGACGGGTCGACGTTGAGCAGCGCGACGGCCAGGTCGACGGCGGCGTCCGGGGACTGCGGCTGCGCGGCGAGCAGGCGGGTCCAGATGCGGACGGCGGCGGGCGCGTCCTGCGCGTAGGCGAGGGTGGCGGCCTCGCGGAGCCGTTCGAGCATCCAGGGTTCGTCGAGGTCGTCGAGGTCCAGCAGCACCTCGGCGATGTGCCGCACGGGCGCGTCCGCGTCGTTGAGCATGTGCGCCGCCCGGCGCCGCAGCCGCTGCAGCTCGTCGGCGGGGAGCAGGCCGGCCAGCACCTCGGCGATGGCGGGTGGCACCGGCCGGTCGGGGTCGCCGGTGAGCACCCCGGTGTTGCGCAGCGTCGCGAGGCGGGCGACGGTCAGCTGCGGCGGCAGCCCGGCGAGCGCGCCGACCAGGTCGGGGTCGGTCTGCTGGAGGGCGGCCGCGGCGACGGCGACCCGCAGCAGGTTCGGCTGGCGGCTCAGGAAGCGGCGCAGCCGGTCGGTGCGCGGCTCGGCGCCGGCGTGCTCGGGCGCGTCGAGGTCGAGGATCCGCTGCCGCGGGCCGCCGAGGATGTCGGCGAAGAGCGGGTCGAGCGCGGGGTGCTCGCGGGGCTCGACGGCGAGGACGACCTGCAGCGGCCGGTTGGTGCAGCGCCGCAGGAGGTAGTGCAGCCAGCGCAGGGTCGCGCTGTCGCACCAGTGGGCGTCGTCGAGGACGAGGCGCACCGGGCCGAACTGGAGCAGGCCCAGCGCGCGGCGGTACAGGTGCAGCACGGTGCGATGGCCACCGTCGGCGGGTGCCGGCTGGGTGCCGGACCGCGGCTGCACCGGCAGCAGCTGCCGCGCCGCGGCGAACTCGACCGCGGCGCCGGCCTCCGTGCAGGTCGCGGACAGCACCGTCACACCGGCCCCGGCCGGCGCCCGCAGCAGGGTGCTCTTGCCCGTGCCGGGGGCGCCGGTGACCATCACGACGGCGACCGACTCGACGTCCGGCAGCAGCGGCGGTCCGCCGCGCGCCGGCACGGTGCCGGTGCTGCGGTCCGGTTCGGCGGGCTGCGGCGTCATGAGGGCGTCCCATCGCGTTCGGTCTTCGACATGCCGGCCGGGCGGTCGTCCGGGGCGGCGGCCCCGGACCGGTGCACGGTCAGGTGCGCTGCGACGTCCGGGTGAACGCGGTGATGATCACGGCGCCGACCAGCAGGTGCAGCAGCGCGAGCGACACCTTCGTGCCGGCGTCGGTGCCGCCGAGCGGGCCGAGCAGCGACAGCAGCAGGAACACGACCGCGATGACGGTCCAGATCGTGCGGCCCTTCGCGGTGAAGCGCTCCAGCAGCGCGAGCAGGCCCCAGCCGAGGAGGCCGGCGATGACGACGGTCGCGACGACCGCGACGGCGCTGACCGTCTGCTCGCTGCCGCCGGACTTGACCACCAGGTCACCGGCGGCTGAACGGGCGATGAAGAAGACGATCAGGGCGAGGACGGCGGCGCCGGCGATGGCGAGCGGGCGCACGACGGACGGCTTCATGTGCGGGGGTACCTCCGGGTCGGTGGAACGGGACTGCTTCAGGGCACGCGGATCGGTTGTACCGTGTCGAGCGAGCCGGGCGGAACGGCCGGGCACAGTCCGGCCGCGGCGGCCCGGTCCAGCAGCGCGCGGACGGCGGCCAGGCCGTCGTCGCCGAGGTCCTCGGTGAACCCGTTGACGTACAGGGCGATGTGCTGCGCCGTCACGTCCGGCGCCATCTCCTGCGCGTGCCGCCGGATGTAGTCCCGGGACGCGTCGGGGTGCGCCCACGCGTGCCGCACCGACGCCCGGATCGCGCCGGCGACCTCGTCGACGCGTCCGGCGCCGAGGTCGCGGCGGGCCACGATGGCGCCGAGGGGGATCGGCAGGCCGGTGTCCTCTTCCCAGAACCGGCCGAGGTCGACCAGCTCCCGCAGGCCGTAGGACTGATAGGTGAAGCGGGCCTCGTGGATGATGAGGCCGGCGTCGACCTTGCCGTCCCGGACCGCGGGCATGATCTCGTGGAACGGCAGCACCACGATGCCGCCGAAGCCGCCGGGCACGGCGCGCTCCGCCCACAGCCGCAGCAGCAGGTACGCCGTGGACTGCTCGCTCGGCACGGCGACGACCGCCTCACGCAGCCGCTCCACCGTCCCCGCCGGGCGGGCGACCAGCAGCGGGCCGCAGCCCCGGCCGAGGGCGCCGCCGCAGGGCACGAGCGCGAAACGGTCCAGGAAGCCGGGCAGCGCCGCGTAGGAGATCTTCATGACGTCGAACCGGTCACTGCCGGCCAGGTGGTTGGTGACGTCGATGTCGGCGTGGGTGACGGTCGTCGCGGGCGTGCCCGGCAGGAGGCCGTGCGTCCACGCGTGGAAGACGAACGTGTCGTTGGGGCACGGCGAGTAAGCGATCGACAGCGGCCGCTCGGTCATGGTCCGGATCTTACGGCCGAAGGTCACGGCTTGTCCCGGTTCGTGGCGGCCCGCAGTTCGCATGGGGATCAAGTGTGGTGATTTCCCCAATCCGCGCCACGGCACGATGCCAGCAACACAAGTGCTGTGGGAGACCGCTGCCTGTTTCCCGGTGTCCGGCGCGTCGAGCCGGGCCCATCGCTTCCGGCACCCGAAGGACGAATCGATGACGACCGTCATGGAACCCGCCGCGGCGCGTACCGACGCCTGGCTGGCCGCCGACCTCGACGAGTGGACCGTCCGCGTGGTCCGCCGGCACTTCGACCCGGTGACGGGCAGCCCGTACTGGCTGGCCCGCCGGCCACACCTCGGGTTCGACCCGCTCGACATCACCCGCTACGACGACCTGGCGCAGTTCGGGCCGTTCTCGCTGGCCACGCTGCGCGAGCTCGACCCCGTGCAGCTGGTCCCCGCGGACGTGCCGCGGCCCCTCGCGGGGCGGATCTGGGAGTCCGGCGGCACCACCGGCAAGCCGTGCCGCATCTTCCACACCCCGTCGATGGCCGAGCACCACACCGCGTGGCGGCTGGCGGGGCTGCGGCTCAGCGGCTTCGAGCCCGGCCGCACCTGGCTGTACGCGTGCCCGAGCGGCCCGCACATCGTCGGCCGCGGCGCGAACCAGATCGCGGAGCTCTACGAGTCGACCGTGTACACGATGGACCTCGACCCGCGGTGGATCAAGACGCTGATCCGCGACAGCCGCCTGGTCGAGATGAACATGTACGTCGAGCACACCATCGAGCAGATGACCGACGTGCTGGAGACGGGCCGGGTGCACTACCTGGAGACGACGCCGGCGATCATGCAGGCGCTCATCTCCCGCCGTCCCGAGCTGGTCGCCGGCCTGGAGGGCGTCGGCCTCGGCGGCACCCAGCTGACCCCGCCGATGTACACGGAGATCGCCGAGGCGCTGCAGGGTGGCGTGATCGGCATGACGTACGGCAACACGTTCGGCTGCGCGATGGGCCTGCCGGTCGAGCGGGACGGCGCCATCCTGCCGTACCTGCCCAACTACCCGCAGGTCACGATGGCCGTCGTCGACAAGGAGGACCCGCGCCGGACGGTCGGCTACGGCGAGACCGGCCGGGTGCGCCTCACCGTCCTGCACGACGACCTCTTCCTGCCCAACATCATGGAGCGGGACCAGGCGGTCCGGCACCAGGTCGAAGGCTGGCCGTGTGACGCCGTCGCCAATGTACGGCCGCTGCAGATCAGCTCCGCCGCGCCCGAAGGGCTCTACTGAGCCGCGTTCGCAAACCCCCACACAGAGTCGATGAGGAGTCGTTGGTGGACACAGGTCTGAAGCGGGAACTGGAGGCGAAGGTCGTCGCCGGTGAGCGGCTCAGCCGCGAGGACGGTATCGCGCTGTACGCGTGCGACGACCTCGCGTGGCTCGGCGGGCTGGCGCACCACGTCCGCACCGAGAAGAACGGTGACGTGGTCCACTTCAACGTCAACCGGCACCTGAACATGACGAACGTCTGCACGGCGTCGTGCGCGTACTGCTCCTTCCAGCGCAAGCCGGGGGAGAAGGACGCCTACACGATGCGGATCGAGGACGCCGTCCGCCTCGCCAAGGAGATGGAGAACGAGCAGCTCACCGAGCTGCACATCGTCAACGGCCTGCACCCGACGCTGCCGTGGCGCTACTACCCGCGCTCGATCCGGGCGCTGAAGGAGGCCCTGCCGCCGACCGTGGCGATCAAGGCCTTCACCGCGACCGAGATCCACTGGTTCGAGCGGATCTCCGGCCTGTCCGCCGAGGACGTCCTCGACGAGCTCATCGACGCCGGCCTGGAGTCGCTGACCGGCGGCGGCGCGGAGATCTTCGACTGGGAGGTCCGCCAGCACATCGTCGACCACGCCACCCACTGGGAGGACTGGTCGCGCATCCACCGGCTCGCGCACCGCAAGGGTCTCAAGACGCCGTGCACCATGCTGTACGGCCACATCGAGGAGCCGAAGCACCGCGTCGACCACGTGCTGCGCCTGCGCGAGCTGCAGGACGAGACCGGCGGCTTCCACGTGTTCATCCCGCTGCGGTACCAGCACGACTTCCACGACTCGCGGGACGGCAAGATCCGCAACAAGCTGATGGCCCGCACCACGATGGCGACCGGCGCCGAGGCGCTGAAGACCTTCGCGGTGTCCCGGCTGCTGTTCGACAACGTCCAGCACGTCAAGGTGTTCTGGGTGATGCACGGCCTGCAGACCGCCGAGCTGGCGCTCAACCACGGCGCCGACGACATCGACGGCTCGGTCGTCGAGTACAAGATCACCCATGACGCGGACGAGTTCGGCACCCCGGACAAGATGACCCGGGAGAGCCTGCTCGACCTGATCCGCAACGCCGGTTTCCGGCCGGTCGAGCGCAACACCCGCTACGAGATCATCCGCGAGTTCGACGGACCGGACCACGCGCGCCGCGAGACGCCCCAGCCGATGCGGGTCTGACCGTGCCGGCCACCGTACGAGAAGACAAGGCAGGTGAGCGCGGGTGACCGCAGCGACGACACCGCAGCAGGACCAGCTCGAGGTCTGGATCGACCAGGGTCTGTGCACCGGCGACGGGATCTGTGCGCAGTACGCGCCCGACGTCTTCGAGCTCGACGTGGACGGGCTCGCCTACGTCAAGGGCGACGACGGGGAGCTGCGCCACACGCCCGGCACGGCGGTGCTGGTGCCGCTGGTCGCGGCGCAGGACGTGATCGACTCGGCGAACGAGTGCCCCGGCGACTGCATCCACGTGCGCCGCCAGGGCGACGGCGTCGAGGTGTACGGCCCGGAAGCGCAGACGCCGTGACCGTGACGGCGGCCGGACCGGCCGGCACGGGTGCCCGCACGCTGCTCGGCAGCCTGCTGCCCGCCGGCACGGCCGTCGTCGAGGCGTTCGACGACGCGCTGCCGGCGCCGCTGTTCCCGCAGGAGCTGGCGGCGCTCGGCAACGCGGTGGCGAAGCGCCGCGCGGAGTTCATGACCGGCCGGCGGTGCGCCCGGGAGGCGCTCGGCCGGCTCGGGTTCGGCCCGGTCGCGATCCCGGCCGGGCCCCGCCGCGAGCCGGTGTGGCCGGCCGGCGTGGTCGGCACCATCACCCACTGCGCCGGCTACCGGGCCGCCGCGGTGGCCCGCGCCGGGCACCTCACCACCGTCGGCATCGACGCCGAGCCGCACGCGCCGCTGCCCGACGGGGTCCTGGACAGCATCACGCTGGTCGAGGAGCGCCGGCACCTGCGGCAGCTGGACGGGCAGCGGCCCGGGGTCCACTGGGACCGGCTGCTGTTCAGCATCAAGGAGTCGGTGTTCAAGGCGTGGTACCCGCTGACCGGCCGCTGGCTGGACTTCACCGAGGCCACGGTGACGATCGCGCCGCAGCGCGAGACGTTCCACGCCTGGCTGCTGGTGCCCGGCCCGGTCGTCGGCGGGGTCGAGGTCGCCGGCTTCGCCGGCCGCTGGCTCGTCGACCGCGGCCTGGTCCTCACCAGCATCGCGGTCCCGGCCCGGCAGCCTTCCTACGCCGGCTGACCGCCTCTCCCATGATCCGGAAGACTTGTTGCCGTCATAGCGACAACTTCTTTACCGGATCATGAGCGGCCGCGCGCGGGTGCCGGGCGGTCGTCCGCGACCCGTCCGGCGCGGTAGCGGGGCGGGAAGAGCAGCAGGCCGGCGACCGCGCCGCAGAGCAGGGCGATACCGTGCTGGTCCGGCCGGGCGGCGAGCGCACCGGCGCCGACCAGCGCGGCCAGGCCCGCGGCGAACGCGATCCCGGTGTAGCGGTCCCGGCGCAGCAGGATGCTCATCACCACCAGGACCACGGTCGGGGCCACGGTCGCGCCGACGACCCCGCCGAACCCGAGCCCGGCCACGCACGCCACGTAGTACGGCACCACGAACGCGTGCGGGCGGGTCGCCGCGCCGGGGCGCAGGAGCAGCAGCGTCGCCAGGGCGCCGGCGAGGCCGCAGACGGCGAGGGAGTTGCCGGAGCCGGTCGGGTCCAGCCGCTCGCCGAAGGCCTCACCGGCCAGCCCGATTCCTATGTACAGCACGAGCCAGCGCAACGTGCCGAACCGGCGCTCGGCGATGACGCCGACGACGACCAGTGAACCGATGTTGAACAGGATCTGGCCCCAGCCCGAACCCTGCACGAGCAGCGGCGTGAACCACCGCCACCACTCGCCGTCGTGCAGCGCCGGGTAGTTGCGCCGGAACCGTTCCAGGACGTCGGGATCGTTGAGCTGAGCGGCGGCCCCGAGCGTGGTGATCAACGCGACGACCACGGTGGCGATCGGCAGGCCCGCGCGGCGGCGGGTTTCGACGGCGGTCACTGCTCATACGCTACCGGTCGCGTGCTCGTCCCTCTCGGCGCGCTCGGCGAACTAGGCGTTCTCTTAACCGCGATCGCCGATGCTTCTGTACCGAGCATGGGAGGCGAGACGTGCAACCAGTGACGCAGGCGGACGTCGAGGCGTGGATCCTGCGCCACGTCGCGGAGAAGGTCGGCGCGGGCACGGTGGAGCCCGACGCGGTGCTCGCCGACCTGGGCCTGTCCTCCCGCGACGCCCTGGTGCTGCTCGGCGACCTGCAGCAGCTGCTGGGCCGGCCCGTCGAGGCGACCGTCTTCTGGCAGTACCCGACGGCGCGGCTGCTGGCCCGCCACCTCACCGGCACCGGCGAACCCGTGGCGGCGATCGAACGCGCGGCGAAACCCGAGGTGACCGAGCCGGTCGCCGTCATCGGCATGGGCTGCCGCTTCCCGGGCGCCACCGGCCCCGACGCGTTCTGGCGGCTGCTGGAGACCGGCACCGACGCCGTCGGCGGCGACGTGCCCGGCCACCCGCCGCTCGGCCGACCGCACGGGCTGCTCGCCGACGTCGACCAGTTCGACGCGGAGTTCTTCGCCGTCTCCGGCAAGGAGGCCGGGCACGTCGACCCGCAGCACCGGCTGCTGCTCGAGGTCGCGTGGGAGACCCTGGAAGACGCGGGGGTCGTGCCGGCGAGCCTGGCCGGCACCCGCACCGGCGTCTTCGTCGGCATCAGCGGCAGCGACTACGGCCGGCTCATCGCCCGCGAGCCGCACCTGCACACCCCGTACTCCGGGACCGGGCAGGCGCTGAGCGTCGCGGCGAACCGCATCTCCTACGCGCTGGACCTCAAGGGCCCCAGCGTCGCCGTCGACACCGCCTGCTCCTCCTCGCTGGTGGCGCTGCACATGGCCTGCCGCAGCCTGCGGCTCGGCGAGTCCGACACCGCGCTCGCCGGCGGCGTCAACCTGCTGCTGGACACCGACGGCACCGACGTCTTCGAGCAGGCCGGCATGATGGCCGCC
Organism: Dactylosporangium sp. NPDC049742; assembly: GCF_040674675.1. Taxonomy (NCBI): domain Bacteria; kingdom Bacillati; phylum Actinomycetota; class Actinomycetes; order Micromonosporales; family Micromonosporaceae; genus Dactylosporangium; species Dactylosporangium sp. NPDC049742. The sequence continues at coordinate 51,051 of NZ_JBFANF010000019.1, forward strand.
GACGGCCGGTGCAAGACCTTCGACGCCGCCGCCGACGGCTACGTCCGCGCCGAGGGCTGCGGCCTGGTGCTGCTCAAGCGCCTCGACGCGGCGGTCCGCGACGGCGACCGGATCCTCGCCGTCGTCCGCGGGTCCGCGGTCAACCAGGACGGCCGCAGCAACGGCCTCACCGCCCCGCACGGCGGCGCCCAGCAGGACGTCCTGCGCGACGCCCTGCACGACGCGGGCCTGGCCCCCGGCGACATCGACTACGTCGAGGCGCACGGCACCGGCACCCCGCTCGGCGACCCGATCGAGGCGGCCGCGCTCACCGCCGTCCTCGGCGCCGGCCGGCCCGCGAGCGAGCCGCTGATACTCGGCTCGGTGAAGACCAACATCGGCCACGCCGAGGCCGCGGCCGGCATCGCCGGGGTGCTCAAGGTCGTGCTGATGCTGCGGAACGAGCACATGCCGGCCCACCTGCACCTACGCGAACGCAACCCGCGCATCCCCGCGGACGCGCCGCTGACCGTGCCGGTCACCGGGCAGTCGTGGCGGCCGCGGCGCGGCACCCTCACCGCCGGCGTCAGCTCGTTCGGGTTCGGCGGCACCAACGCCCACGTCATCCTCCAGGCCGCGCCGGCCCCGGCGAAGCCGCCCGCGAACAAGGGCAACGTCCGCACCTCGCACCTGGTCACCGTCAGCGCCAAGACGCCGGCGGCGGTCGCGGCGCTCGCCGCCCGGTACGCGACCCGCCTCGAACAGCGGCCCGCCCCTTCGCTCGCCGACCTCACCGCCTCCGTCCACACCGGACGGTCGCACTTCCGGCACCGGGCCGCGTTCGCCGCCCGTACCGGCGAAGAAGCCGCCGGACAGCTGCACCGGATCGCCTCGGGGACGGCCCACCAGGGCCTGCACACCGGCGAGCGTCCGCCCGGCGGACCCGGCGGCATCGCGTTCCTGTTCAGCGGGCAAGGATCGCAGTACGCCGACATGGGCCGCCAGCTGTACGTGACGAACGCGCAGTTCCGTGCCACCCTCCTGGGCTGCGACGAGATCCTCCGGGACCTGATCGGCCGCAGTCTCCAGACGGTGCTGTTCCCGGAGCCGGCCGAACGGCACCTGCTCGACGAGACGCGCTACACCCAACCGGCGCTGTTCTGCCTCCAGTACGCCCTGGCGCGGCTGTGGACCGGCTGGGGCGTGCACCCAGGCCACCTGCTGGGGCACAGCGTCGGCGAGCTCGCCGCGGCCTGCGTCGCCGGGGTCTTCGACCTCGAGGACGGGCTGCGGCTGGTCGCCGCCCGCGGCCGGCTCGTGCAGGAGCGCAGCGCACCCGGCGCGATGCTCGCCGCGTTCACCGGCGAGGACACGGTCCGGGCCGCGCTCGCCGCCGTCGCCGATCCGAGCCTGGCGATCGCCGCGGTCAACGCCGACACCAACGTCACCGTCGCCGGCACCGCCGAGGCCGTCGCGGCCGTCGAGGCGTACCTGACCGCCGCCGGGGTGACGGTGCGGCCGGTGAAGTCGGGCCTCGCGTTCCACTCGCCGATGATGGCCGCGGCCCGCGACGCGTTCGCCGAGGTCGCCGCCGCCGTGACGTACCGGTCGCCGCGGATCCCTCTGGTCAGCGACCTGGACGGCCGGCTCTTCGACGACCTGCACCGCCCCGACGCGGCGTACTGGACCAGGCACCTCACCTCGACCATCCGCTACGCCGACGGCGTGCGCCGGCTGGCCGAGGCCGGCTGCACCACGTTCGTCGAGGTCGGACCCGGTCAGGTGCTGCTCGGCGCCGGCCGCCGGGTGGTGTCCGGCGCGCGGTGGCTGCCGTCGCTGCGCTCCGGCGCGGAGGACGGCGACGTGCTCACCGACTCGCTCGCCCAGCTGTACGCCGCCGGGCACGACCTCGACTGGGCCGCCTTCCACGACGGGTTCCGCCGCCGGCGGGTCGACCTGCCCACCTATCCGTTCCAGCGCAGACGGTTCTGGCTGCCCACGGCGACCCTGCCGAAGCCCGCACCGGCATCGATCCCCGTCCAGAGAGGGGCTGAGGAGCACGTGGCACAACCGACGTCGGCAGGAGCGGACGCCCGCGTCCTGGCGGAGCTGGGCCAGGTGGTGACGACGCTGCTGGAGTCCGACGCGCCGATCGACCCGGACATGTCGTTCCTGGAGCTCGGCGCCGACTCCATGACGCTGTTCCACACGATCCAGAGCATCCAGCGCACCTACGAGGTGGTCATCCCGATCGGGATGCTGTTCGAGGAGGTGAACACGCTGCGGCGGCTGGCCGGGTACATCATGCGCAACGCCCCGGCCGCGGTGCTGGCCCTGCGCGAGCCGCCCCCGCCCGCCGCGCCGGCCCCGCTGCCCGTCGTCAGTCCGCCGCCTGCCGCCGCGGTGCTGTCGCCGGTCGCCGCGGTGCTGCCGCCGGTCGCGCCGGGTGGTGGCAGCGCCGTCGACCGGTTCCTCGACGTCCACGCGCAGGTGATGGATCAGGCGTACGAGCTGATCCGCCGCCGTCAGCCCGGCGCCGCGCCTTCTGCAGCACCCGCGTTGCCCGCGCCGTCTGCAGCACCCGCGTTGCCCGCGCCCGCTGTGGCGCCCGAGCCGGTTGAGCAGGCGGTGCAGCGCACGGCGATCCCGGCCGCGCCGCAGGGGACGTTCGTCGCGTTCGGCCCCCGCACCGGCGGCGCCTCGCGGAAGCTCACCGACGCCCAGCGGGCCTTCATCGCCGACCTGTCCAGCGCGTACTGCGCCCGCACCGCCGGCTCCCGCACCCAGGCCGCCGCCGAGCGGGTGGGCCACGCCGACGTCCGGCACGCGCCGCAGCCGTACCTCAACCTCAAGGAGACCCGCTACCCGATCGTGGTGGCCCGGTCCAACGGGGCCAGGGTGTGGGACGTCGACGGCAATGAGTACGTCGACCTCACCATGGGCTTCGGGGTGAACCTGTTCGGCCACAACGAGCCGTTCATCAACGAGGCCATCACCGCCCAGCTCGCCGACGGCATGCAGCTCGGGCCGCACTCGCCGCTGGTACCGGAGACGACCGACCTCATCAGGCAGCTGACCGGCAAGGAACGGGTCGTCTACTGCAACACCGGCTCCGAGGCGGTGATGGTGGCGGTCCGGCTGGCCCGGGCGGTCACCGGGCGGCACCGGATCGCGATGTTCGCGGGCGCCTACCACGGCACCGCCGACCCGATCCTGGCGCGGCAGGACATCGAGGGCTCCTCCGGCGAGTCGGTGCCGATGGCGCCCGGCATCCCGCCGGAGGTCAGCGCCAACGCGCTCGTGCTGCCCTACGGCGACCCGGCGTCGCTGCAGGTGCTGCGGGAGCGGGTGCACGAGCTCGCCGCGGTGATCGTCGAGCCGGTGCAGAGCCGCCGCCCCGACATCCAGCCGGTCGAGTTCCTGCGCGAGGTCCGCCGGATCACCGCCGACGCCGGCACCCCGTTCGTCTTCGACGAGGTCATCACCGGGTTCCGGATGCACCCGAACGGCGCCCAGGGCCTCTTCGGCATCGCCGCCGACATCACCACCTACGGCAAGGTCGTCGGCGGCGGCATGCCGATCGGGGTGGTCGCCGGCGCCGCGAGGTACCTCGACGCCATCGACGGCGGCGCCTGGGAGTTCGGCGACCAGCCGTACCCGCAGACGGTCCGCACCTTCTTCTCCGGCACGTTCTGCAAACACCCCCTGTCGATGGCCGCCGCCCGGGCGGTCCTGCGGGAGCTGGTCCGTCGCGGCCCGGCGCTGCAGGAGGAGCTCAACACCAGGACTGAGGCCTTCGGCGCCCGCCTCGACACGAGGTTCGAGGGCGCGGGGGTGCCGATCCGCGTCGCCCGGTTCGGTTCCCTGTTCCGGCTCCGGCTGGTCGAGGAGCCCGCGAACTCGGAGCGGTCCGAGATCTTCCACACGATGCTCGTCCACGACGGCCTGTACATCTGGGAAGGTCGCAACTGCTTCCTGTCCCTTGCGCACACCGACGAGGACCTGGACAGGATCGAGGCGGCCGTCGTGAAGGCAGCCGACGCGATGACCGCCAACGGGCTGTTCCCCGGCGCCCGGCTGATGCTGGCGGGCGCGCTGTGACGTCCCGGCACCCGATCCAGGTGCTCGAGGGCGCCGGCACCCTCGTCGACCTGCTGCGCCACCAGGCCGCGAACAGGCCGGACCGGCCCGCCTGCACCGAGCTGGACAGCCACGGCGAGGAGGTGCTGACCCTCACCTACGCGCAGCTGGAGGAGCGGGTCCGCGACACCGCGGCACTGCTGCAGCAGACCGCGCAGCCGGGCGACCGGGCGATGCTGATGCTGCCCAACGGCGTCGACTTCGTCGTCGCGTTCTTCGCCTGCGCCTACGCGGGGCTCGTCGCGGTGCCGTCACCGGCCCCGGACGCGATCCACGGCGGGAAGCGGACCCTCGGCCGGCTCGGCGGGATCGTCAAGGACGCCGACCCCGCCGTCGTGCTCACCACCGCCGAGCACGCCGAGTCGTCGCTCGTCGCCGACCTCGGCAGCGTCGAGCCGATCGTCGTGGCGGACGTGCCGGAGGGCCTCGCCGGGCTGTGGCGCGACCCCGGGGTGCGGCCGTCGGATCCGGCGTTCCTGCAGTACACGTCGGGCTCCACGAGCGCGCCGAAGGGTGTCGTGCTCAGTCACGGCAACGTGCTGGCCAACGCCGCCGCCATCGCGGTCCTCGTCGAGGCGCCGGCCTGCGACCCCGACGACTTCTGCGTCGTGAGCTGGCTGCCGGTCTTCCACGACATGGGTCTCGCCCAGCTGATCGGCGGCCTGTACCCGGGCGGCCGGGCCGTGCTGCTGCCGCCGATGGCGCTGCTCATGCGGCCGTTCGTCTGGCTGGACACGATCAGCCGCTTCCGCGCCTGGGTCTCCTCCGCCCCGAACTTCGCCTACGAGCTGTGCGTCGCGAAGATCACCGAGGAGCAGAAGGCGCGGCTCGACCTGAGCCCGTGGCGGGTCGCGCTCAACGGCGCCGAACCCGTGCGGCACGGCACGCTCACCGCGTTCATGTCGGCGTTCGCCGGGGCCGGGTTCAGCCCGTCGACGTTCCGGCCCTGCTACGGCCTGGCGGAGGCGGTCGTGTACGTCAGCGGCGCCCGCCTCCCGGACGACGCCCGCCACGTCGACCTGGACGCCTCGGCGCTGGCGGAGCGCGGGGAGCTCGTCGCGGCGCGGCCGGGGCACCCGTCGCGGCAGGTCGTCGCGTGCGGCCGGGTCCCGGCCAACCTCGACGTGAGGATCGTCGCCGCCGGTGTACCGGCTCCGGAAGGCCTGGTGGGGGAGGTCTGGGTCGCCGGCGACAGCGTCTCCGGCGGCTACTGGCGGCAGCCGGAGGCGACCGAGGCCCGGTTCGGCGGCACCCTCGAGGACCGTCCCGGCGTCGGCTTCCTGAAGACCGGCGACCTCGGGTTCCTGCGCGACGGGCAGCTCTACGTGCTGGGCCGCATCGACGACCTGATCATCGTGGACGGGCGCAACCACTACCCGAGCGACATCGAGCGCACCGTCAGCGCCGCGCACCCGGCGGTCGGCCCGGACTGCGTGGCGGCGTTCCAGTTCGGCGACGACGGCCGGCTCGGCGTCGTCGCCGAGACCGCCCGCCAGGTCCGGATCTCGCGGGCGCCCGACGGTGCGGGCGTCGCGTTCGACGAGGTGGCCGCCGCGGTCCGCCGGGCGGTCGCCGACGAGCACCAGCTGCACGTCGCGTCGGTGACCCTGCTGCGCCCCGGCGGCCTGCCCCGCACCACCAGCGGCAAGGTCCAGCGCAAGCTGAGCCGGGAGCTGCTGCCCGACGGCGGGCCCAAGGCGTGGTGACCGGTACCGTACTGCCGATGCGCACCTTGTTCGACACGCCTTCCGCGTACAGCACCGACCCCGCCGCGCAGGCAGGTCCGGTGCCGCCGGTGCAGGCGGTGCTCTTCGACTTCGCCAACACGATCTTCCACATGATCGACGCCGAGCAGTGGCTGCGGCTGATCGCCGCCGACACCGGCCGGGCCGGGGAGCTCGACGACCCGGCCGTGCTCGCGGCGGCGCTCACCGACCTCACCGCCGCCTACCAGCTGCCGGAGGTCCTCGCCGTGCAGGCGGGCCGCGACCTGTCCGCCGACCGGCACCGCTCGGCGATGCTCGCCTGGTTCGCCGAGGTGCCGTTCCTGCGCGGTCACGAGGCGGCCGCGCACGCCCGGATGGTCCACACCGAGTCCTGGGTGCCCTACCAGGACACCGGCCTCGTCCTGCGCGGGCTGCGTTCGCGCGGTGTCCGGGTCGGGGTGGTCAGCGACATCGCCTGGGACATCCGGGCGCACGTCGCGCACTTCGGCCTCGGCGACCTCGTCGACACGTACGCGCTGTCCTACGAGGCCGGCCGGGAGAAGCCCGACCCGGAGCTGTTCCGCAAGGCGTGCGCGGACCTGGGTGCCGACCCCCGGGCGACGCTCATGGTCGGCGACAACCCGGTCCGTGACGGCGGCGCCTCCGCGGCCGGGCTGCGCTGCTTCATCCTGCCGGCGGAGCACCGCACCGGCGACCGCGGTCTGGCTCCTGTCCTGGACCTGGTGCCCGCGGTGCGGTGACCGCCTGCCTTGTGGTCGACGTCCTTGTGGCTGCCTGCTAGTCCCGGCGGGCTCGCCACCAGCCCAGGCCGAGCGCCAGCGTCAGGTAGAGGGCCAGGTCCGCGTACGCCATCCGCAGTGACGGCAGCCTCGGCTTCGCCGCCGTCGCGTGGACCTGGCCGACGACGTCGCCGGCGTTGGACAGCAGCAGCCGGGACGGCAGGTAGGACCAGCCTTCGAGCGCCCTGGCCGCGCCGTACGCGAGGAACACCACGGCGAACAGCGTGGCGATGGCGGCCGCGTGCTGGCGCAGCAGGGCACCCAGACCGAAGCCGACCATGGCGATCACGAACAGGTACAGCCCGGCGCTGCTCACCGCCCGCAGCACGCCCGGGTCGCCGAGCCGCACGCCCAGGCCGTGCCGGTCCAGCAGGGCCTGGCCGAGCAGGAACGTGCCGAACGCCAGCGCCTCGCCGAGCACCAGCGTGACGCCGCCCGTGACCAGCAGCTTCGCCAGCAGCGCGACACCCCTCCGCGGGGTGGCGGCCAGCGTCGGCACGATCGTGCCGGACGCGTGCTCGGTCGTCACCGCGAGCACGCCCAGCACGCCGAACGCCAGCTGCGCGAACGTCAGCCCGCCGAACGCGGCACCGACGGCGTCGAACGCGGCCAGGTCCGCTGCCGGCACGGTGCCGACCGTGCCGGTGACGCACAACCCGACGGCGAGGACCGCCGCCGCTGCGACCGCCAGCCATGTCGACCGGACCGACCACAGTTTGATCCACTCTGCGTGTGCCGTGCGGCGCAGCACCGTCATCGCACGCCTCCCTGCTTCGCGCGGTACTGCGTCGACTCGGCGGTGACGGCGAAGTACGCGTCCTCGAGGGTGGCGTGGCCGCGGGTGAGCTCCTGGATGCTCTGGTCGGCCAGGAGCCGGCCGGCGCCGATGACGAGCAGGTGGTCGGCGACGAGGGCCATCTCGGTGATGAGGTGGCTGGAGACCAGCAGCGTGCGGCCCTCGGCGGCGAGGTCGCGCAGCAGCGACCGGAACCAGTGCACGCCCTCCGGGTCGAGGCCGTTGACCGGCTCGTCGAGAATGAGGACCGGCGGGTCGCCGAGCAGCGCGGCGGCGATGCCGAGCCGCTGGCGCATGCCGAGGGAGAAGCTCCGCACGCGCCGCCCGGCGACCGCTTCCAGGCCGGTCCGGCCGAGGACCTCCCCGACGCGGTGCTTCGGCAGCCCGTTGCTGGCGGCGAGCCAGCGCAGGTGGGCGTGCGCGGTCCGGCCGCCGTGCACGGTCGCCGCGTCCAGCAGCGCACCGACCTCGCGCAGCGGCGTCTCCATGAGCCGGTAGGACCGGCCGTCGAACGTGACCTGCCCAGCCGTCGGCGTGGTCAGGCCGAGCAGCATCCGGATGGTGGTGGACTTGCCCGCGCCGTTGGGGCCGAGGAACCCGGTGACCCGGCCCGGCCGCACATCGAACGTCACCGCATCCACGACGGTGCTGCCGCCGTAGCGTTTGCTCAGCTCTCGAACCTCGATCATGCCGTCGACGATCGCAGCGGGCCGTCGCGGTGTCGTCTGCCGCTCGTACCCCCACCGCGCGGGCTACCGCACCAGCCGAATGGCCGGGTTGTCTGCCGCGCGGCATACGCCCTGGGGAGGACGACGGTGGCGGGTGCCGGTCGTACGCTCGGCGACATGACCACCGAGCTGCGCCCGCCGCTGCGGCATCGGCTGCGGCCCTGGCACTGGCTCGTTGTCGATGTCGTCGCCGCGCTGCTGTATGCCGTTCCCGCCGGCGGCATCATCGCGGTGAAGGCCGACCCGGGGTGGCTCGCCGTCGCCGCGCTGGCGGTGTCGTGCGGGGTGCTGCCCCTCGCGCGCCGCTTCCCGCTGGCCGCGTCGCTGGCCGCCCTCGCGGTGTTCTGGCTCAGCCCGCTGTCGAGCCGGCTCGGGTGGATGGCTCTTGTACCGGCCGCGTATGCGCTGTACCGGGTGGCGGAGCGGCACCGCGGGCGGACGGCCGTCCTCGCCCTGGTGGCCGGCCTGACCGGTCCCGTGGCGACGGCGCTGCCCGGGTTCCGGCACGTCGGTGGCGTCCTGCCGTTCGCGCTGCTGCTCGTCGCTGCGTGGCTGGTCGGCTTCATGGTGCACCAGCACCGCCGGTATACCGAGGAGCTGCTGCGGCACCGGGCCCGGCAGGCGGACGCCGAGCTGGAGCGGGCGGCCCGCCGCAGCGCCGACGAGCGGTTACGCATCGCCCGGGAGCTGCACGACGTCGTGGCCCACAGCATGAGCGTGATCACGGTGCAGGCCACGTACGGCCGGCTGATGCTGGACCGCGAGCCGGCCAAGGCGGCCGGCGCGCTCGCGACGATCGAGACGACCGGCCGGGAGTCCCTCGCGGAGCTGCGCCGGGTGCTCGGCGCGCTGCGTGACGAGCGGCCCGCCGCGACCGCGCCCGCGCCCGGGCTGCGCGACCTGCCGCGCCTGGCGGCGCAGACCGAGGCGGCTGGGGTGCGCGTCGACCTCGCGGTGACCGGCGACCCGCGCCCGCTCGGCGCCGGCCTGGAGCTGACCGTGTACCGGATCGTGCAGGAGGCCCTGACCAACGTCATCCGTCACGCCGCGGCGACCCGCGCGCGGGTCTCGGTCGCCTACGCCGGTGCCGAGGTCACCGTCGAGGTCACCGACGACGGCCGGGGCGCCGAGGAGGTCCCGGATCCTGCCGCCGGTGGGCACGGGTTGAGCGGCATGCGCGAGCGCGCGGCCCTGTTCGGCGGCACCCTGTCGACCGCCTCGGCCCCGTCAGGAGGCTTCACGGTCCGCGCCGTCCTGCCGATACCGGCAGGCACCGTTCCGGACGCCGCCGCATGTGCCGGGCCGGGCGTGGCGGAGGGTGCCGGGCCGGGTGTGGCGGCGGGTGCCGGGTCCGGCCTGGCGGCGGGTGTTGCGACGGGCGTGGCGGCGGATGCTGTGACTGAGACGGCTGCGGGGATCGCGGCGGATGCGGCGGCGAGGGGCGTGCCGGGGGCGGGGGCAGGGACGTTGACGGACACGGCGGCACGGTGACCGAGGCACGGGTGGCCGCAGTGAGGATGCACCCCGTCCTGCCGATGGCGGTGCCGGCCTGCGTGCCGGTTGAGGGTGCGGCCGTGCTGGCGGCGACTGTGACGGCGGCGGCGGGGGAGGGAGTTGCGTTCGTGCCGGCTGAGGGCGCGACGATGCTGACGGGTGCGGCGGCGGAAGTTGCGTTCGTGCAGATGAGGGAGCGGTTGTGCTTGCGTCGACGCTGACAGGCACGGCGCGGTGAGTGAGGTCCGGGTGGTCGTCGTCGACGACCAGGCGCTGGTCCGGGTCGGGCTGTGCGGCATCGTGGCGACCGGCGACGGGCTGACCGTGGTCGGCGAGGCGGCCGACGGGCTGGCGGCCGTCGACGTGGTCACCCGGCTGGCGCCCGACGTGGTGCTCATGGACATCCGCATGCCCGTCCTGGACGGCATCGAGGCGACCCGCAGGATCACCGCCTCGACGGCCAGCCGCGTGCTGATCCTGACGACGTTCGACCTCGACGAGTACGTCTACGGCGCCCTGCGCGCGGGGGCCAGCGGGTTCCTGCTCAAGGACGCGCCGCCGGAGGACCTGCACGCCGCGATCAGGGTCATCGCGGCCGGCGACGCCCTCCTGGCGCCCGGCGTGACCCGCCGCCTGATCGCCACCTTCGCCGCGTCATCCGCTGCCTCGGTGGATCCCGTCCCCGTGCCGCTGGGGTCGAGGCCGGCGCCCGACGCGCTCGGCGGCCTGACCGACCGCGAGCGGCAGGTGCTCGCCCTGGTCGCCGAGGGGCTCACCAACGCCGAGATCGGGCTGCGCCTGCACGTCACCGCCGGCACCGCCAAGACCCACGTGGCGCGGCTCCTGCACAAGCTCGACGCCCGCGACCGCATCCAGCTGGTCATCATCGCGCACCGCGCCGGCCTGGCTCCCTGAAGCCGCGCCGCCGCGGACCTGCGCTGTGCGGCCCGCTCGATTTTCCGTCTGCCCGTCGCCGCCCGGCATACTCCGCCGGTGAACCTTGACGATCCAGCGTCGCTCCGCCACCGAATGGAAGCTTGGTACGGCCCCTCGGATGTTGCCGACGTGGCACCGGTGCCGCCGACGATCGACATGCCGCGGGCGTTGCGGAGCTGGTACGAGGTCGCCGGTCGCTGGACCGACGCCATCAACCCGTCCGACTCGACAACGGTGATGAGCCCGGAACAGCTGTACGTCGAGGACGGCAGGCTCGTCTTCATGACCGAGTACATCGGCGACTGGGCCTGGGCCACCGACACCACCGGCGACAACCCCGCTGTCTACGACCGCGAGGATCGCGACGCGGACTGGCAGTTCTCCGCGCCCGGTCTGGCGGAATTCCTGCACCTGTTCTGGTTGTTCAACGCCGTCACGTCGGCCCCGGCGCTGGCGATCAAGCATTCGGCTCGGCCCGAGGACCTCACCATCGTGCGGTCGCGAATGCGCCACATCGAGACGGCGAACTGGCGCTGCCCCATCGAAGTCCTGGAATTCTACGAGGCCGACGGCACGCTGGCCTACATTGCATCCGACGCGGGCAGCCCGAGCGCGTTCATCACCCTCGGCGCCAGCACACGGTCCGCGAATCCTGTCTTCGAGTCCGTCGCCGGACCATCGTGGCACCGGCCGGCTGTCTATCAACGTTGAGTCGACCTGAGCTGCGGGAATGCCTTGTCGGCGCGGTCACTCCTCGGCCAGGAGTTGGGCGATCGGCAGGCGGTGGAGGATCGCGATCGGCACCGTCGCCGCGACGGCGGACACGGCGACGCCCGCGGTGAGGGCGATCGCCGCGCACCACACGAGCGGGGTGGTGAGCGCACCGGAGAACAGTGCCGCGGCGCCCAGTCCGACGCCCGCGCCGGTGGCACCGCCGAGCACGCCGATGGCGACGGCCTCGGTGACGACGAGCCGGCGGAGCAGGCCGTCGTGCCAGCCGGCGGCGCCGAGCAGCGCCAGCTCGCCGGAGCGTTCGGAGATCCCGAGGAACAGCACGTCGGCGACGGACGCGACGCCGAGCGCGATGGTGACGGCGACGGCGAGGTAGTCGACGGTGCGGGCCTGCACCGCGATCGCCTCGCCGAGGAGCGTCCCGACGACCGCGCCGCGGAACGCGAAGGTGATGGCCAGCAGCATGGTGAGCGCGGCGACGCCGATGGCGAGGCTGCCGGCGCCCAGGGCCGCCCGGCCCGGTGTCCGTGCCAGGTAGGTCAGGGCGAGCCCGGTCACCCGCCGCGGGCCGCGCCGCCTGGCGGACGGTGCCGACACGGCGGGCCGGACGGCCACCGCGGGGTCGGGTCTGGCCGCCCGCAGCGCCGGCCACAGTCCCGCCGCGACGGCGAGGAGCAGCGCGACGGGGATCGCCAGCAGCGCGCGCGGCCAGCCGATGTCGAGCCCGAACGCGGCGGCGAGCGGCACCGCGAGCAGGGTCCCCGCGATGCCGGCGGCCAGGCCGATGCCGGTGATCTCGGTGAGGAGCAGGTGGAGCAGCTGTCTTCGGCTCCAGCCGAGGCAGGCGAGCACGCCGAGGTCGGTGCGCCGGGCGCGGGTGGCGGCGTTGGTGGCGTTGAGCACGGCGAGGGCGCACACGACGAGCACGAGGCCGGACAGCAGGACGCTCTTGCGGTCGGCCGCGTGTACCAGTACCGCTGCGACGCCCTTCCTGACCCACGGTTCTGACACGGCGAGGTCCGGCCGCCCGAACCTGCCCGCCGGGTATTGGACGGTGACGCCGGTGGGTGACGAGCCGAGCGTGATGTCGACCTGGAGGCCGGTGCGGCGGGCGAGCTGCTCGGCGACGAGCCGCACCCGTTCGCGGTCGGCGGCGCCCATGCCGACGGTGCCGGCGAGCCGGACCCGCACCATGCTGATCGGTGCCGCGCGGTTGAGCTGGTACTCCGGGTACTCCGGCTTCGTGCCGTATCCGTCGGGGCCGAAGATGACCGGCAGCGCACCCATCGTCGTCAGCATCAGCGGCGGCTGGCTGAGCAGGCCGCTGACGTTGGCGTTCGGCTCCAGGCGCCGGCCGTTCAGGGCTTTGCGGGATGCGTCGTCGGCGCCCTCGGCTCCGGGGTTGAAGTACGTGTCCATCGGGACCGCGGAGAGCGCGCCGCCCAGCCGTACCCGGGACGGGTCGAACGTGCCGACGGCGTCGAGCGCGACGTCCGGCATGGCGATGTCGCCGGGTTGGACGTCGTGCTCGGCGGTGATGTTCGGGTGTGCGGCGACGGCTCCCCGCACGCCGGTGTCGGCGAACTCCATCGGCACGGGGTGGCCGCTGTCGCCGGCGTCGGCGCCGAGTCCCCAGATCTTGAGGTCGTAGGGCGCGGGCTCGGTCCGCAGGCCGTCGCCGTCGGCGGTGGTCCTGGCGGGTCCGACGGTCCAGAACCGGTCCAGCCACAGGGTGTTGGACACCGCCATGTCGTCGGGGCCGCGTTCGAACGGGTGGCGCAGCCGGTCGACCATGTCCTGGTACGGCCCGTCGATCGGGACCGTGCGGGTCGCGAGCCGGGTGCCCGGTTGGCCGTCCAGCGCGGCGCGGAGGCCGCGGTTGTCGGTGCCGGCCCGGACCAGGTCGACGGCCGCGCCGCCGAGCCGCTGGATCTGCAGTTCGAGCCGGGCGTCGAGCTGCGGCTTGTCGGCGACGAGGATCGGCAGCGAGTCGTAGGGGTACGGCATGCCGTCGAGCCGTCGCTGTGCGGGCTGCTCGCCGGCGGTGAAGTACCTGCCCGAGGTGACCGCGGTGTCGAGCCCGGCGAGCGCGGCCTCGGCCCCGGGGTCGACGGCGGCCATCAGGAACGGCACCGACCAGGCGAGGGTGACGACCGGCGCCACCGGATCGCCGAACACGTCGCGGGAGCCGGGCCCGCCGACGCAGGTGAGCGAGGAGCGGCCCGTCAGGTCGGTCGGGTCGATGAAGTCCCGTTCGCCCACGGACTGCACGACGGGGCAGACCTGCCGGCGGCCGCCGCCCGGGTCGACCTCTTCGGCGGGTGGGATGCCTTCGCCGCCACTCATCTCGCTGAGCTGCTTCTGGTGCAGCACGTTCCGGGTCGAGTACAGGTAGGCCGCGCCGTCCGGGATGCGCGACAGGCCGGCGTCGGTGACCCAGGTCGGCTGCACCTTGATCACCTGGCGTTCGGCGGCCGGGTCGAGGTCGGCGCCGAGCTGCACGGTGACTGGGACGGTCCGGATGACGTAGCCGATGACGGCGACGGGTGCGGCGACGGCGACGCCCGGCACGTGCTGGATCTGGTGCCACTGCTCGACGGTGATGCCCCCGCGCAGCCCGGCGAGCTGGCCCGACTGCACCAGGTTGCGCTGCTGTTCCAGCGGCAGGACGCTGCCGGTCGGGCGGATGAGGATGTCGTACGCGGGGCGGAAGTTGGCCTCGACGGTGCCGGTGGCGTCGAGCCGGGCCGTGACGGCGGCCGCGGTCAGCAGGGTGAAGCCGACGACCGCGACGGTGATCATCGACAGCAGCGCGAGCGACCGTCGGAAGCGGACTCGCCACTGCGCCGCGGCCATGCCAAGCATCGATCGCCCCCGTCCTCATGCTCTCCGGGGGATGTTATCGCTCACATCCTGCGGTGCCTACTGGTTGTCCATGTCTGTGTCCGCCGGACTTTCGAGACGCTTTGGGGTGGTCGTCCAGGGCTACGTATTGCCAGACTTCGATTCGTGCTTCTGATGCGCGGCCCGCGCCGGAATTACCGCCGATGTCGGTACACGCGCGATGTGAGCGATCACAGGAACGGAAGGAGCGCCGCATTGCGAACGTCTGCCCGTCGTGTCGTCGCCGCCATGCTCGGAGCGCTGTCGCTGGCATCCGCGACCGTCGCCTCCGCCGCCGTCCAACCGCCCCGGGCCGCGGCGCCGCTCGCCGCGGCGAACCTCCTTGACCACACCGCCCTGCTCAACGAGGTCGGCGGGCGGTCCTGGTTCGAGAGCAACGTCCCGTTCGTCGAGCTTCCCGACACCGAGATCCAGCGCGTCTACTACTACCGGTTCGACACGCTGCGCCGCGCGTTCAAGTCCACGCGGCCCGGCACCGGCCACGTCGTCAACGAGTTCCAGCCGCCCGTGTTCTGGTCGGCGCAGTACGGCGGCATCGCACTGAACCCGTGGCACAACAACCGCGACGGCCGCTGGCTGCGCGCGACGCGGTCGCCATCGGCCGCCTCGCGCAGTTCGCGGGCGACACCGGCCTCGCCGACGAGTTCACCGGCAAGGCCCAGGCGTTGAAGGCGAACGTGCAGGGCACGCTGTGGGACGCGTCCCGGTCGTTCTTCTACGAACGGATGAAGGACAACGCGCTGCAGGAGTACGGCCAGCATCCCGACGGCGGCGCCCGCAATGCGAGCCTGCCGACCCGCTCACCTACCGGTGGATCTACGACGGCGCCGACCACAGCGAGCACTACAACCACTCCGCCTACCCGGACCACGTCCTGAGCGGGCTGCTGGGGCTGCGGCTGCCGTCCAGGTCGTCAACAACAGCACCGGCAAGTGCCTCGCCGTCGACGCGGCCGGCACCGGCAACGGCGTCCCGATCGTGCAGCAGACCTGCGCGTCCGGCTCGGCCGCGCAGCGCTTCACGTTCGTGCCCACCGACGCCGGCTACTACCGGATCGTCTCGCAGCTCAGCGGGCGGGTGGTCGACATCGCCGGGGTCAGCGCCGCGCAGGGCGCCAAGACGATCCAGTGGGACTACCTCGGCGGCCGGAACCAGCAGTGGAAGCCGGCCGCGCAGGGCTACGGCGGATGGACGTTCGTCGCCCGGCACACCAGCTGAGCCACAGCACGTCGGCCGGGCTCACATCCCATCGGCCGGGCCGGCACGCACCTGACGCGATCGCCCCCGGTGCTCCTCGTCTCCGATGGTCATCGCCTGTGCGCGGACGGTACTGATCGCAGGCCCGGTGGCGTCCCCCGGCGGTACGCGGCATGCGGCCCATTTGTCGGCGTCTCTTGACGGGGCACCTGGTCATCCCCTTGAATGCTGGGTGTTACTGAACTAGTAACAAGAGTTAACCACCTTGTTGCGCCGCACCTCGGGCGGACTTGGTGCAGGCAGAACCCCCATCTGTCATCCCGGTCCGGGTCGGGCGGCCACCGCCGCTCCCGCCGCCGGACCGGTCGTCAAGAGGAGCCAATGTGAGACGCACACTCGCGCTGCGCGGGGGCGTGACGGTCGCCGCCGCCGTCGCCGTCGTGCTGGCCGCCACCATGGTGACGGCCGCCGCGACCCGCCCGCCGGACCCCGGCCCGCCCCAGAAGGCCGCCGTCGCGCCTGAGGTGGCCGCCGAGCAGTTCCTCGGCGCCGAGCCCGCCAAGGTGCACCGGTCGCCGGAGGACCGCTTCGACCGCAGGTCGGTCGTGCGGCAGGAGGGGCTGCGGTACGTGTCGTACGAGCGCACCCACCGTGGCCTGCCGGTCCGGGGCGGCGACTTCGTCGTCGTCACCGACGCGAACGGCACGGTGCTGAGCGTCAACGGCGCGCAGGAGACCGCGCTCGACGTCACGACCACCGCCAAGATCGATGCCGCCAAGGCGACGGAAGCCGCGAAGACGCAGCTGTCGAAGGTCCTGACCGCCTACCCGCCCAGGCTGGTCGTCCTCGCCCGCGGCAAGGGCCGGCTCGCCTACGAGGTCGTCCTCGAGGGCACCGCCGCCGGCAAGCCCGGCAAGCTGCACGTCTACGTCGACGCCATGACCGGCACCGCGCTGCCCGAGGAGACCTGGGACGAGGTCGTCGCCGCGACCGGCAACGGCTACTACAACGGCCAGGTCACCATCGACACGTCGGGCTCCGGCTCGTCGTACTCGATGACCGACCCGAACCGGCCCGGCATCTCCTGCGGCGGTCAGGGCGGCACGCCCTACACCAAGACCACCAACACCTGGGGCAACGGGACGGGCACCAACCTGGAGACCGCCTGCGTCGACGTGATGTACGCCGTCGAGCAGGAGTGGGACATGCTCAGCAGCTGGCTGGGGCGCAACGGGATCAACGGCGCCGGCCGTGGCTACCCCGCCCGGGTCGGGCTCGCGGAGGTCAACGCGTACTGGAACGGCTCGTACACCAACTTCGGCCGCAACTCGGCCGGCACCGGCCAGGCGACCCCGATCGACGTCGTCGCGCACGAGTACGGCCACGCCATCTTCCAGACCACGCCCGGCGGCGCCGGCAGCGGCAACGAGAACGGCGGCCTCAACGAGTCGACCGGTGACATCTTCGGCGCGCTGACCGAGGCCTACGCCAACAACCCGAACGACCCCGCGGACTACGACGTCGGCGAGGAGGTCAACCTCACCGGCTCCGGCCCGATCCGGTACATGTACAACCCGTCGCGGATCAGCGGGAACCCGAACTGCTACAGCAGCTCCATCCCGAGCACCGAGGTGCACGCCGCCGCCGGCCCGCAGAATCACTGGTTCTACCTCCTGGCGGAGGGCAGCAACCCGGGCGGCGGCAAGCCCACCAGCCCGACCTGCAACAACACGACCGTGACGGGCATCGGCATCCAGAAGGCCGGCCGGATCTTCCTCGGCGGGCTCAACCGCAAGACCTCGGCCTGGAACCACGCCGCCGCCCGGCTGGCGACCGTCCGCGCCGCGGTCGAGCTGTACCCGAACAGCAACGCCGAGTGCGCGACGGTCAAGGCGGCGTGGAGCGCGATCAGCGTCAACGCCCAGTCCGGTGAGCCGGCGTGCCCGATCGGCGGCGGCAACGACTTCTCGGTCACGGTCAGCCCGACCTCGACCAGCGTCACCGCCGGCCAGGCCGCCACGGTCACCGTGAGCACGGCGGTCACCTCCGGCAACGCGCAGAGCGTGGCACTGTCCGCGAGCGGCCTGCCGGCCGGCGCGTCCGCCACGTTCACCCCGGCGACCGTCCAGTCGGGCGGCACGTCGAGCCTGCGGATCAGCACGGCGGCGAGCACGCCGGCGGGGTCGTACACCGTGACGATCCTCGGCGACGGAGTCAGCGCCGACCGGACGGCGACGCTCGGCCTCACCGTCACCGGTGGCGGCAACCCGGGCACCGCCCCGGACATCAGCGTCGGCAACGTGCGGGCGCACCTCACCCAGTTCCAGACGATCGCCACGAACAACGGCGGCAACCGGTACTCCGGCCGCGCCGGCTACACCGCCTCGCTGCAGTACGTCGAGCAGCGGCTGCAGGCGGCGGGCTACACCGTGACCCGGCAGACCTGCACGTCGTGCACGACCGGCTCGGTGAACCTCATCGCCGAATGGCGCGGCGGTGACGCCAACCAGGTGCTCATGCTCGGCGCGCACCTCGACGGCGTCGCGGCGGGTCCCGGCATCAACGACAACGGCTCCGGCTCGGCGGTGCTGCTCGAGGTCGCCCTGGCCCTGGCGCAGCAGAACCCGACGATGACCAAGCGCGTCCGCTTCGGCTGGTGGTCCGACGAGGAGCAGGGCCTGCGCGGCTCCGCCTTCTACGTCAACCAGCTCCCGGCGACCGAACGCACGAAGATCCGCGCGTACTGGAACTTCGACATGGTCGGCTCCCGTAACGCCGGCTACTTCATCAACAACATCACCACCACGGCGGCGCAGCCGCTGAAGGCCTACTACGACTCGATCGGCGTGCAGACCGAGGAGAACGTCGAGGGCGCCAACCGCTCCGACGACGCCTCGTTCCGCAACGCCGGCATCGCCTCCAGCGGCATCGCCGCGGGTGCCTCGGCCACCAAGACCACGGCCCAGGCGCAGAAGTGGGGCGGCACGGCCGGCGCGGCCTACGACTCCTGCTACCACAGCTCGTGCGACACGATCAGCAACGTCGCCGATGTACCGCTGGACCGCAGCGCCGACGCGGTGGCCTACGCGGTGTGGAACCAGGCGGTCGGCGGCCAGTCGTCCGACGACTTCAGCCTGTCGCTGAACCCCACCTCCGGTTCGGTGACGCCCGGCGGGTCGGTGACCACGACGGTGGCCACGCAGGTGACGTCCGGCTCGGCGCAGACCGTGGCGCTGTCGGCGTCCGGGCTGCCGGCCGGTGCCACCGCGGTGTTCACTCCGGCGTCGGTACCGGCGGGCTCCACGTCGACGCTGCGCATCAGCACCACCGCGTCGACCCCCGCGGGCACCTACACGGTGACGGCCCTCGGTGACGGGACCGCGGCCGACCGGACGGCGACGTTCACGCTCACCGTCGACGGCGGCGGGCAGGACACGTTCTCGCTGTCGCTGAACCCGGCCTCGGGTTCGGTGCCGCCCGGCGGGTCCACGACGGTGACGGTCGGCACGCAGACCACGTCGGGCAACCCGCAGGCCGTCGCGCTGTCGGTCAGCGGGCTGCCGGCCGGCGCCACCGCGGCGTTCGACCCGGCGACGGTGCAGTCCGGCGGTGCGTCGACGCTGACGATCAGCACCACCGCGGCGACGCCGGCGGGCACCTACACGCTCACCGTGCTCGGTGACGGCGCGTCGGTGGACCGGACCGCCACGTACACGCTGACCGTCACCGGCGGTGGCGGCGGCTGCTCGGGCGTGCCGACGTGGAGCGCCACGACCCCGTACGTCCCGGGTGACCGCGTGTCCTACAACGGCCGCCTGTGGAACAGCACCTGGTACTCGACCGGTGCCGAGCCGGGCGCGCCCGGCTCGTGGGCGGTCTGGACCGACGCCGGGGCCTGCTGACCCCGGATCCTGACAGGTGGGTGCCCGGCTGCGGCGGGCACCCACCGCTGGTATGTCCAGGCTGGTATGCCCTCGATCACTTGTGACGTCGGATCGAAGTATGCGAATCTCGCGCAACCCCTACTCCGATCGAGGAGCTCTTTGATGAGACCCCGTTCAGCGGCGCTGACCCTGACCGCGTCCGCCGCACTCCTGCTCGTCGGCGCGGGCCTGGCGATCCCGGCCTTCGCCGCGCCGTCGGCCGGTGTCACGCCCGCGCTCGCCGCGGCGCCGGACATCGCCGTGGCGAACGTGCAGGCGCACCTGACCCAGCTGGGCTCCATCGCGTCCAGCAACGGCGGCACGCGCCGCAGCGGCACCGCCGGCTACACCGCGTCCGTCGCCTACATCAAGGGCAAGCTGCAGGCCGCCGGGTACACGGTGGCCGAGCAGACGTGCACCAGCTGCACGTACCGGGCGAACAACCTCATCGCCGACTGGCCGGGCGGGCCCAGCGACCAGATCACCATGTTCGGCGCCCACCTCGACAGCGTCGCGGCCGGCCCGGGCATCAACGACAACGGCTCCGGCTCGGCGACGCTGCTGGAGAACGCGCTGGTCCTCGCCCAGCAGAACCCGACCATGAGCCGGCACGTCCGCTTCGCCTGGTGGGCCGGCGAGGAGCAGGGCCTGCAGGGCTCCGCCTTCTACGCCAACGCCCTCACCACCACCCAGCGCACGCAGATCAAGGCGTACTACAACTTCGACATGATCGGCTCGCCCAACGGCGGCTACTTCATCAACCACATCACCTCCGCCGCCGCGGCGCCGATGAAGGCGTACTGGGACTCCCTCGGCCTGCAGCCGGAGGAGAACACCGAGGGCGCCGGCCGCTCCGACGACTACTCCTTCGAGCGCGTCGGCATCCCGACCTCCGGCTACGCCGCCGGCGCCAGCGCCCGCAAGACCTCCGCGCAGGCGGCGAAGTGGGGCGGCACCGCCAACAGCGCCTACGACTCCTGCTACCACCAGTCCTGCGACACCACCAGCAACATCAACGCCACGGTCCTGAACCGCGCCGCCGACGGCGTCGCCGCGACCATCTGGCAGACCTCGGTCGGCGGCTCCACCACCCCGCCGCCCACCACGCCCCCGCCGACCGGCGGCACCTGCAGCGGCCAGAAGCTGCTCAACCCCGGCTTCGAGTCCGGCGCCACCTCGTGGACCGGCACCAGCGGCGCCATCGGCCAGTGGGCCTCGCAGGGCCAGCCCGCCCGCACCGGCACGTACTCCGCCTGGCTGCTCGGCTACGGCTCCACCCACACCGAGTCCATCTCCCAGGCGGTCACCATCCCCGCCGGCTGCTCGGCGACCCTGACCTTCTACGCGCACATCGACTCCGCCGAGACGACCACCACGACGGCGTACGACAAACTGACCATCACGGCCGGCTCGACCACCCTCGGCACGCTGTCCAACCTGAACAAGGCCTCCGGGTACGCCCTGCGCACGTACAGCCTGAACGCGTTCGCCGGCCAGACCGTCACCATCAAGTTCAACGGCACGGAGGACTCGTCACTGCAGACGTCCTTCGTCATCGACGACACCGCCGTCACGCTCAGCTGACCACCGCCCGCGGAAGCCGCGACGCCCCGGTCCGACGACCGGGGCGTCGCGTGCTCGCCCGCGCGGAGGGGTGTGACAGCTGCGGACGCGACGGCACCAGGCCCGGGATCCGTGCTTGTGGCGATGTACCTTTCACCACCCACCGACCCCGCTGAGCAGCGACGACGATAAATGTCGGGCAGTTGTTTCGCGAGTCGGCGGAAGGCTGCCTAGCGTCCGCATGCAGGAGCGTTCCCGTCGCTCCATCGACGCAGGCAAGGAGGCAGCATGAGAAACACGCTGCGCGCCGCCGCCGCGACCGGTCTGCTCGCCGCAGCAGGCATGGTGGCGCTGGTGGGTTCCGCCCAGCCGGCCCTGGCCGACACGCAGATCTGTGAGACCTACGGGTCCACGACGATCGGCGGCCGGTACGTGGTCATGAACAACAACTGGGGCAACAGCGCCACCCAGTGCATCAACGTGACGAGCACGGGCTTCTCGATCTCGCAGATCAACGCGAACAAGCCCACCAACGGGGCACCGGCGTCCTACCCCGCCATCTACGTCGGCTGCCACTACAGCAACTGCTCGCCGGGCACCAACCTGCCGATGCAGATCAGCGCGATCAGCTCCGCGCAGACCAGCATCTCGTACAGCTACGTCGGCGGCACGTACGACGCGGCGTACGACATCTGGATGGACCCCACCCCGAAGACGAACGGCGTCAACGCGACCGAGATCATGATCTGGTTCAACCGCCAGGGCTCGATCCAGCCGGTCGGCAGCCGCGTCGGCAGCGCGTCCATCGCCAGCCGGACCTGGGAGGTCTGGCAGGGCAACAACGGCGGCAACGACGTGGTGTCCTACGTCGCGCCGTCGCCGATCAGCAGCTGGAGCTTCGACGCGAAGGCGTTCATCAACGACGTCATCAGCCGGGGCAAGGCGACCACCTCGTGGTACCTGACGAGCATGCAGGCCGGCTTCGAGCCGTGGATCGGTGGTCAGGGCCTCGCCGTCACCGCGTTCTCCGCCTCCATCAACGGCGGTGGCGGTGGGGGAGGCGGCGGTGGTGGCGGCGGCGGTACCGCCGGCTGCTCCGCCACGTACCGGACGACCAACAGCTGGCAGGGTGGCTTCCAGGGCGAGGTGACGGTGCGCAACACCGGCACGTCCGGCATCTCCAGCTGGAGCACCACCTGGTCCGGCGGCAGCGCCACGATCAGCAACCTGTGGAACGGCAAGGTCACCTCGACCTCGCCGATCACCGTCCGCAACGAGACCTACAACGGCTCCCTCGGCGCGAACGCGACCACCACGTACGGCTTCACCGCCGGCGGCACCGCCCCGTCGTCGGTGAGCTGCACCGCCGCCTGACCCAACAGAACCGAGGCCGGCTCCGCACCCGTGGCGGAGCCGGCCTTTCCGTCCTGTCCGAAAAACCGTTTGAGCGCACCTGGTGCGTGCTCGTAGGTTGCCTGTGGCCCGTCGCCGCGAGGACAGAGGACAACCGCGTGACCCCGCCCGCTCTGTAGACCTGACGCTCTTCCGCTCGCCTTCAGGCCGACCTTCCCGTCGGTCCCGCCGGGCTGCCCACGTGCGCCCGCGCACGCAGCGTTCGAGGCCGCGCTTCCGGCCTCGGGTCAGGTCTTCAGAGAGATCATCATGTCGTCACAACCTCATACCGTGCTGTCCTGGACCGTCCGCCGGACCAGGCTGCCGCTGCTGTCGCTGCGGTGCCTGGACTGCCGGTCGGAGTCCGCCACCACCGGCGAGGGCAGGTTCCGCGTCAACGCCAACGGCAAGCTGCTGGACGTGTGGCTCCTCGTGCGGTGCGTGTCCTGCGACCGCACGAGCAAGCTCACCGTGCACGAGCGGACGCCGGTCAGATCCGTCGACCCGGCCCGCCTCGACGGGTACCACGCCAACGATCCGGACCTGGTGGCCGCCACGCTGCTGGATCCGCTGCTCGCCCGGCGCAGCCGGTTCGCCCTGGACTGGCGGGGCGCCTGGCGGCTGGAGACGCCGCCGGCCCGCCCGGACGTGACGTGGCCGGTCCAGGTGGAGGTCACCTTCGCCGACCCGGTCCCGGTACGCCCGGACCGGCTCATCGCCGAGCATCTCGGCCTCACCAGGTCCGAAGTACTGCACCGGGTCAAGAGCGACGTCTCGCTGCGCCGCCCGACGACCACGGGCTTCACGTTCCTGGTGATAGGGGAGGCCGCTGTACGCGGCTGACCGGCTCACGGGTCGGTGGCGACCGCCGCCGGGTCGCCGGCCCGGCGGCGGTCGTCGCAGGTCAGCCGCCGCAACCGCTGCTGCTGCCGCCGCCTCCACCGCATGATGAGCCGCTGCCGCACGACGACGAGCCGCAGCTGGTGGTGGAGCTGGGCATCTCGGTGCTGCCGTTGGAGGACGAGGTGCCGCGCCGGGCGTGCGATGCGGGCGCCCGGCGCGGCGGAGGGGCGGGGCGCGGGCGCAGGCCGGCGGCGAAGACCGGGTCGCCGGCGCGCAGCGCGCTGTCGCCCCACAGGGCCACGGCCATGGCCGCTCCCGCCGGACCGTAGGTGGTCCAGGACGGGTTGAGCTGCGGTGCCAGATGCCGGTGCTCGTGCCGGGCGTCCGCCCAGATCGACGAGGCGTCCCGCGCCCGCGGCTCGTCGAGGTGGACGACCATGAGCAGGACCGCGCCGTACGCGATGAGCGAGAGGACCAGGGAGTCGACCGGCCGGTGGTTGACCAGCCCGGCGACCAGCCGGACCGCGCCGACGACGAGCAGCGCGCCCAGCGGCACCCAGCCGCGGACCGCGAGCCGGCGCTCCCGTGCGCGGTCGGCGCGCAACCCCCGCCGGCGCAGGTCGGCGTCGACCGCGTCGAGCGCCGCCGCGACCACCGCGACGAGTTGCAGGTCACGGGCCGGCGTCGGGACCCGGACCGTCGCGAACAGCGCCCGCTCCAGCGGCGTCGCGCCGGCCGGCAACGCGTCGTCACCCCCGAACGCCGCGCTCCGCGACACCACACCACCGGCCGCCTCGACCGCACCCCTGGCCCGCAGCGCGGCGAGCCCGGCGTCGACGGCACCCGGCCGTTGCGCGTTCACCATCGCGAGCTGCTCGGCGGTGAGCCCGGTGGTGTCCGGCCGCTCCAGCCGCCGCGTCCGCAGCCACCGCCACAGCAGCGGCCCGCCGACGGCGAGCACCCCCGCCGCGTGGAACAGCCAGAGAAACACCGGTCCGGAGACGCCCCACGCCTCGCCGGCCGCAACGATCGTTCCCATTCGCCCACCCCCGTGACCGATGTCGTGCCCTCATTGTCGGCATCGACCGGCGTCGTCTGTCACGGTCGTGCCGGCACGCTTGAGCAACTCTTGCTCCAGGCTCCGCCGCCGGCGTCACGGGTATGAGGGCCCGCATCTTGAAGACGTTCGGCGACGGGCCGTTGATACATGGAGCGTGATTGACTTCCGATCAACAGGTCGCACACATTCGGACAGTCGGTGTGCTGACGGCTTCATACGGTGATGGAAACCCATCCACCGTTGTGAGGGGGAGCGCCATGCTGTCCGACTTCTACATCCCTGGCGGGTACAGCGCCAAGCACGCCGACATCGTGTACTTCGACCGGGAGAGCACGAATCCCGGTGCGGTCGAGCGTGCCAAGCTGGCGGCGATCGGGCAGCTGCCCGCGGCCGCGGTCATCGACCTCATCGGGTTCGCGTCCGACGACGAGTACCACGACAAGCCCGACGAGCGGGCCGCGCTGATCGAGGGCCGGCTGAGCAACATCGAGTTGGCGTTGGAGGAGGTCGCCGGCTGGCGGGGCGAGGTGCACAAGAAGATCGAGCCCGCGAACAACGCACCCGACGTGGACTCCCGCCGGCTGCGCCGGGTGACGGTGGCGGTGCGGCCCGACCGGCAGCAGCCGGCGGCGAAGCTGGCACCGGCGCACCGCAAGGCGCCCGCGTCGATCCTCAACGCCAGGGCGACGGCTTACACGTACGCGGCGAAGACAGCCCTCGCGTTGCAGAAGGCCGGCCACGACGACATGATCGCGGCGCGGGCGCGGCAGTTCTTCGGCGACGACGTCGACCTGCGGGACCTGGCCGAGCGGATGCGGAAGCTCGCGACGTTCATCTACTCGCTCGTCGAGTGGACCCCCGGTCCGCCCGAGCCGCGCACGCCCCACTTCCGTTACATGGCGTACGGCGCCAGCAGGAAGGCGGCGACGGGCGGCCATGACGCGAGTGCCCGCATCACCTTCGGGCCGCAGTACGTCGAGGCGAAAGCCGCGCAGCAGACCTACACGTTCCTGCACGAGTCGTCCCACGCCGCCCTGCACACGAAGGACGTGTCGTACACGGTACGGCGGCGGTTCTTCCTGCTGGACGGGCGGGACGCGCTGCGCAACGCCGACAGCATCGCGCTCTTCGTCATGCTGGCGATGGACCCCGACTTCACCGCGCGGAAGTTCGCACCGCAGGACGGCTACACCGGACTGTCGCTGCCGCAGATCGACGTCGCGAGGCGGGCGATCGCCGACGTCGAGACCTGGCTGGGCCTGGCCGCACACCACGTCGACCATCTCTACCGAAAGGTCTGGCAGCGTCTGCTCAACCGGGGCGCCACCGCCATCGACGAGGACGTCCGCGGCGCGGTCGCCAAGGCGTTCCCGGGCGCGCTGCAGGACACCCTCGCACGACCCGACGACATCGTCCTGACCGGCATCCACTGGCGGCTGAAGGAGATCCGGGCCCTCATGGACAAGCCGCTGCAGGTGGTCGCGGCGGACACCCCGGCGGCGCTCAGCCCGGGGACGCTGGTGCTCCCGCCCCTCTTCTTCGACCTGGAGCCCGCCGACCGCCGGGAGGTCCTCATCAACCAGATGGCCGGCCAGGTGCCCGCGATCCCGCCGTACCACGCGCCGGGCTACGCCCACCTGGTCGCCGTCCTGGCCAACCTGAAGCAGTTCTGACCCCGGCAGGCGACGGCCTCAGGACCACCTGACGACGGTGAGGCCGTCGCCGGCGGTGACCGGGCCGCGCAGCACCACGCTGTCGTGCTCGCCGAGCAGGAGCGCGTCGCCGAGCGGTGCGTGGTGCTCGTAGGCACCCTCGACCGCGAGGGTGTCCGGCCGATGGACCGTCACGCCGTGGCGGCGGGCCACCACGATCCTGCCCGCGCTGTCCGCGCCCAGCACCTCGACCGCGTCCGCGCTGATGGCCGCCTGCCGCAACGGCTGCAGCGTGTACGCGTCGAACGCCACGAGCTGCGCCGGCCTCACGTCCCAGACGTTCGTCGCGCGGGGATCGTCCTCCCGGACCCCGCACAACGCCACGACCTCGTCGCCGACCAGGGCCGCTCCCATGCCATGCGCCACGCTGTACCGGTCGGCGCAGCGCCCGGTCGACACGTCGAGGTCGGTCACCACCGCGTGGTGGAGGGACCAGCAGCGCTGCCGGCCGTCGGGCAGCCGGTGCACGAGCGCCGGTGCGCCCATCCTGACCGTCTTGAGCACCGCGCCGTCCACCCGGGACACCAGCTTCATCGACCTGCCGAAGAATCCGGAGATCCCGAGTACATCGCCGGACAGCGCCACCATGCGGCCCTGATACGTGCCCAGGCCCTTGCGGAGGTTCGCGGACGTCCGCGACAGCGAGGCCAGACTGATCCGGCAGAGCCCGAACGTGGCCAGCGCCCACGCGCCGTCGTGGTGGCCGCTGTCGTCGTCGAAGACGACCGCGCGCAGGTCACCGGAGACGGCCTTGCCGATCCGGACGTCGCCGGCGAAGGCGTCACATTGGTACAGCTTGCCGTTCGGCAGCGTGGACAGGACGCTCGCCGTGCCGGGCACCCGGACCAGGTCCGCCCCGTACCCGGTCGGCGATGTGACCGGCAGCTTCCACCGCAGCGTCTCGAACCGCACGGGGGAGACTCTGACCGCCGAAGATCACCGAGTCAACCGCCCGCTGGCGGCGCCGGGCGAGCAGGGTGAATCGCCTCCATCGTAACGGCGGGCGGCGGGGTGGGTCACTCGGGTGAACGAACGCTGTCGATCCGGGGCAAGCCGGGCCTATGGTTGCCGTCCGCGACACCGGCGATCGGTTCGGAGGTTTCCGCTGTACGTCAACGACGCCTACCTCGCCCACTACAACAAGCCCGTCCGGCTCCGCCTCTGGGGGCTGGCCAACAACCCCGCGCTGCCGGGAGCACTGCTGCGCCGCCTACTTGACGAGCAGCTGACCGAGGTCGAACTGGCCCTGGAGGAGCGGTCGGTCTGGACCGACGAGCAGGTCGACGTCATGGTGAAGCACCCGCGGGTCGAGGTGCGTCGCCTGCTCGCACGGGCGCACCACGTCCGGGCCGAGCAGTGTGACCGGCTGGTCGACGATCCGGACGTCTACGTGCGGCGGGCGCTCGCCACGGCGTTCCGGGTCTGGCCGGCCCTGCCCGAAGTCGTCCTGGAGCGGGAGCCGCTGACCCGCGCCGCGGCCGAGACGATGGTCGCCGCCGACCGCCCGTACACCCGCGAACAGGCCGCGGCGCACCCGGACCTGCCGGTCGATCTCGTCGAGCGGCTCGCCGCCGACCCGGACCATGGGGTCCGCCTGGCCGTGTCCATGCGTCCCGAACTGACCGAGGAGCAGCGCGCGGTGATCGGCTACCGGATCGGGCCAGAGGACCGGATCCAGCCGGCGCTGTGGGCGCGCTACACCCGCGACCCGGAGGTGCAGCGGCGGTGCGCGACGTCGGCGCACATCGGTCTGCGGCGCAGTGTCGCGCTGAACGAGCACCTGGCGCCGGACCTCGTCGCCGTGCTCACCGGGGACGCGGACTTTGCCGTCCGGCTCCTGCTGTGCGAGACCCACGCGGCGGTGCCGGCCGAGATCGTGATCGCCACATTCCTGAATGTGCGGACGAGGACCTGGGGCCGGTTGCTGAGGCATCCCGCGATCCGGCGGGACAGCCTGGCGCACCTCGCGGACGACCCCGACCCACGCCGCCGGGCGTTCACCGTCTTCGACCGTGCGGTGCCCGCCGACGTCATCGAACGGTTGAGCCACGACCCCGAACCGATCGTGCGCGGCTGGTGCGCCGACGATGCCCGCCTGTCACCGGGGCGGGTGCTCGACCTGTTCGGCGACCCGGTCACCACCAGGCCGGCCGCCGCCAACCCGCGGCTGCCGGTGGCGGTCATGCGGACGATCATCGACGCCGCCGCCGGCCTGAACGACGAGGCCGTGCCGAGTGGCATGGCCGTCGAACTGGGCAACGGGTCACCGGAGCAGCTGCCGCCGGCCGGGTGAGTGCCCACGCGCGAGGGGCGGCGCTCACCGTTGAGTGCCGCCCCTGTGCCAGTACAACGTCAGGACTCGAAGACCTTCGGGTCGCCGACGACGGCCTGGGCCTGGTACATCTGGCCGGTGAACACGACCCGCAGCCGCAGGCAGCCGGTGACGGTGACCTTCAGGTCCTCCGGGTGGCCGAGGGTGACCTGCTTGTCGAACACGGACGTGTTGTCGGCGAAGACCTGGACCCGGATCGGGACGTTCGGCTTGCTGTGGTCCTCGATGCCGACGATGCCGGTCAGGGTCGTGTACTTGCGGGACAGGTTGATGTCGATCGTCGCCTCGACCACCCTGGTCGTGCCGTTGTTGCAGCAGCTGAAGCCGCTGGACCAGCCGCTCACCGACTTCTTGCCGTTGATGTCGATGTCGGTGGCGGTGTAGTACATGTCGGTGTGGCCGGCGATGAAGCCGGCCTCGTATGCGGCGTTGCCGGACAGCCGCAGGCCGAAGGCGGCGCCCTCGTTGAAGCTGGGCGACACCGACGGGTCCGCCGAGGCGGACGCGGGCGACGACGCCTCGTCGGTGAGCGCCGCCTTGGTGTCGGTCGGGCTCGGCGGGGCGGCCGCCGTCGTCGGTGCCGGGTTCGCGCCGGCCGTCGTGGTGGTCGCGGTGCCCTTCGCCGAGTTGTCGGACGGGTCGTCGCCGCCGCTCATCCCGTAGGCGACGGCACCGCCGGCGAGGGCGAGCACGACCGCGGCCGCCGCGACGGCGATGACGACCGTGCGCCGGCGGCCACCGCCGGCGGGCGGGGCGGGCACGGGCGCGCGCAGCGGCGACACCCCGGCCATCGGCGGCGGCATGAACGTGCCGGTCGCGGTCTGGTCCGCGGCCGCGAACGTCGGCGGCAGCATGCCCAGCCCGCCGCCGGACTCGGTGACCTGCGACAGGGTGTCGGTGAGCGAGCCGAGCCAGACCCGCAGGTTCGGCGGGCGGTGCGTGGGCGGCGCGGCCAGGGCCTGCATGAGCTGGTTGACCAGCGCGGGCCGGCGGGCGCTGATCGGGTTGGTGCGCAGCCGCTGGTCGACCGCGGCCAGGTCGGGGCCGCCGTGCGGGCCGACCGGCGGGGGCTCGCCGAGGATGGTGTGCACGACGGTCGCGGCGAACGCGAACCGGTCCGCCGCCGGCGACGTGCGCCCGTCCGGGCCGAAGAGCTCCGGCGCCGCGTACGGGCGGCTCCGCCCGACCCTGCCGCCGCCGTCGGTGAGACGGGTCAGGCCGAGGTCGACCAGTACCGTGGACCCGTCCGGGCGGATCACGATGTTGCTGGGCTTGACGTCGCCGTGCGCGACCGGCACCGCCGTCTGCGCGCCGGAGTGCATCTCGTCGAGGGCGGAGGCGACGGTGGTCAGCGTCCGCAGCCGGGCCGACACGCTCGCGTCCGGGTGCTCGTCGAGCCACTCGCGCATGGTGACGCCCTCGATGTGGTCCATGACGACGTACCGCATGGCGCCCGCCGGTGCGGTGCCGGCGCGGTGCCGCGGCGGACCGGTGAACACCTCCAGGACCCGCACCAGCCCGGGGTGGCTGATGCTGCGCAGCAGGTGACCGTGCCGGACCCAGTCCTCCTCCGAGTCCTGCCCGGGGACGCCCGCGGGCAGGATCTTCACCGCGACGTTCCGGCGGCCCTCGGCCGACAGCGGCAGGATCGCGGTCCAGACCTCGCCCTCGGCGCCGCCACCGAGGCAGCTGATCAGCTGGTACGTCTCCGGCGCCGACTGCGGTCCGACCCAGAACCGGTCGTCATCGGTCATTGTGCAACTCCCCAGGGGCTTCTGTGGTCAGCGTCAGACACCGTTTCATGCGCTTGTCCTACAGCAAAGGCACATCCGGATCGCAATCGATGACCGACCGGCCCAGTCGCGCACCTGGCCGGTTTGTCAGAGTGCTCGGCATGACCGCTGCGATCCAGGTGCTGTGCCGCGACCGCGACGGCGTGCTGCACAGCGGCCCGCCCCGGCCCGTCACCCCCGGCGAGGCGGTGCTCGTCGGCCGGGAGGGTGACCTGGCGCTCGGCGTCGAGCCCGCCGACCCGAAGGTGTCGCGGCGGGCGGTGGAGGTCACCCGGACGGGGTCCGGCTGGCGGGTCGACGTCACCAACCGCAACGGTGTCGTCGTCCACCCGTGGGGCCAGCCGCCCGGGCTCGCCCCCGCGAGCAGCGTGCACGTGTGGCCGCGGGTCGCGTTGCGCGTCGCCGGCCGGCCGGAGCTGCAGCACTGGGTCCTGCTGACCGACGACACGCTGCGGGTGCCGCGGCCCGTGCCGGTGCCCGGCACGTCGCTGACCGAGACCGCGGACCAGCCGAGGCCGCTGACCTGGCCGCAGGAGGAGGCGGTGCGGGAGCTGTTCGCCGAGCTGCTCGCCTGGCCACCGCTGGTGCCGGCGACCCCGCTGCAGCTCAAGCAGGTCGGCACCCGGCTCGGGCTGAAGACCGAGACGGTGCAGCGGCGGCTCGAGGAGGTGCGCAAGAAGGCGGTCGCGCTCGGCCTGGCCCGCACCGGCTCGCTCACCGACCCGGAGTATCTGTACGTGCTGGTCCGCGCCGGCTACCTGGAGCCCGCCGGCGACGCCCGCTGAACGAGGCTGGATCACGGGACACAGCGTGCCCGGTCCGCGGCGGGCGCACGAGACTGCTGCACAGCAGTCTCGTGCCGGCGTGTGACCGCGTGGTGACCTGATCGGGCAACGCCGCATGGGGCGCCGGGCTGGTCCGTCAGGAGGGGGAGCCCGGCGCCCGACCCACGCGGCGACACCTCGGAGTAGGAGCACGCCATGCATTGGAGCGCATACGAAGTGTTCTCGGTCCTGTCCGGGATCGTCCTGATCGGGCTGGCGCTGGTGCCGTCGATGAAGGCCAAGGACCGGGCCTGGTCGGCGCTGGGCGGGATCGCGTTCGCCGGCTACGGCTTCTACGTCGCCGGCCAGGACAGCGGCACCTGGACGTTCCCGGTCGTCATCTTCGTCATCCCGTTCGCGGCGGTGCTGTACCTGCTGGTCGCGAAGTTCGGCAAGGGCAGCACCGAGGACGGTGACCGGTGATGAGCGACGCACCCCGCACCCGGCCCGGCGCCGGCGACATCATCGGCCGGGTCATCTTCGGCGGCTTCTGGAGCGCGGTGACGCTCGGCGCGGTCATCTTCGCGTTCAGCAGCTTCTCCGGCGGCAACAGCGGCCCCGGCCTGGGCGCCCTCGTCGTCGCCGTCCTCACCGGCCTGTACGCGCGGTACATCTTCCGCGGCGGCCGGATCCGGTTCCTGTTCTTCTGATACCGCTCTTCGGACGGGGGAAGTCCGGCCGCGGGTCCGATGATCGGGCCCGCGGGCCGGGGCTACGGTATCCACTCTTCGACGAAAGGCAGTGACCCCGATGCCAGCCGGAACGTTCGACACCGCCGAGATCGCCAACCACGCCGCGCTCACCAGGCAGCGCGCCGCCGACCTGGAGCAGGCCGTCGCGAACCTGCGGGCCGCCGCCAGCCAGCTCGCCGCGGTCTGGACCGGCCCCGGCGCGCAGGCCTTCCAGAACACCCGCACCCAGTGGGAGAAGGCGGTCGTGCCGCTGCAGGAGACCCTCGACGCGATGGGGCAGGCGCTCGGTCAGGCGGGCACCGCGTACGAGAGCACCGAGAGCTCGATCGCCAAGGCCTTCGGCGGCTGAGCCGGCCGTGCGAGCCTCCTACGACACCACCGCGATGCGTGGCTGCGCCGACCAGCTCGACGCCGCCACCACCGCCCTGACCGCCCTCACCCGCCAGCTGACCGCGCTGCCGCGGCACGCGGTGCCCGACGTCGTCGACGGCGCCCTGGACCGGCTCGGCCGCCGCGGCGTCGACCTGATCGCCGACATCGTCGAGGAGAGCCACGCCCTCGTCGACGGGCTGCGGCAGGCCGCGCACGCCTACGACGAGGTCGACCGGGCGCTCATGAGTACGTTCCAGTGACCGCGCGGACGAGCGGCCTGCTGCGCGGCGGCGACCCGGCCCCCGGCGACCCGGCCGCGGTGCGGCGGCTGGTCCTGCAGCTGCGCGACGCCGTCGACCGGATCGGCGACGCCACGGCCCTCATCAGAGCGGTCGGCGCCGACGGTACGGTGTGGACCGGCGCCGCCGCGTCCGCCTTCACCGCGCGGCGCACGCAGCTGCTGACCCGGCTCAACACCGCGCACTCCGCCTACGACGGCGCCGCCGACGCGTTGCAGCGCTGGCTGACCGGCCTCCAGCACGCCCAGGCGGAGGCGGCCGCGATCGTCGCGAAGGCGCACGCGCTGCCACCCGCCGACGGGCACCCGTCGCCGGCGCTGGCCGCGCTGCAGCACGCCAGGGACCGCCTCGAGGCACGCGCCCGCGCCGAGGCCCGCGCCTGCGCGCACGACGTGGAGGCCGCGACCGACGCCGTCGGGCAGTTCGCGCACGGATTCTGGCAGCACGTGTCCGACGAGCTCACCAAGGACCTCCTCGCCGCCAACCACGTGCTGGAGAAGGCGAGCGCGCTGCTGGGCATGGCGGCGCTGCTGACCTGCTGGATCCCGTTCGCGGGGGAGGTGTTCGCGACCGCGGCGCTGGCCACGTCGGCACTGCTGGTGGTGTCCGACGCGCTGCTGTTCGCCGGCGGCCACAAGTCCGGCAAGGAGCTGCTCGTCGACGCGGGCGGCCTGGCGCTCGGCGGCGCGGGCGGCGCGGCGAAGGGCGCCTTCGCGGCGGCCAAGGAGGCTTCCGTCTTCACGGCGGCGGCGAAGGAGGCTTCTGTCATGCGGCACGCCGCGGATGACGCGGAGCTGCTCGGGGCGTTGGCGGGCGCGGCCCGGGCGAACTCGTCGGCGGGCCTCGCCTTCCGGTCTGCGGTGTTCGACGCCGTGCACCCGATCCGGTCCGCGCAGGGCGGCATCATCGACGCTTCGGTGACCCGGCCGCTGATCGACCTCGCCCAGCACTACCGGCCGATGACGCTGCTGGAGCAGTGGCGGCCGTCGAACGTCACGCAGCTGGTGTCCGGCGCGGTCGTCACGGTCGACGCCGGCAACACCGTGCGCGAGTTCCGCCAGCAGATCCTGAGCGGGCAGCCGTGACCGGCTGGAGCACGTGGGCGGCGCCGCCGGTCAGCGTCGACCTGCCGCCGGGCTGGACCGTGCTGCGCACCGCCGCCGACGACCTCGACGCGCAGGTGACCGCCCTCCTGCTGGCCCAGCTGCCCGACGACGCGGCGCCGCAGCTGCGGGCCGAGGTCGCCGAACAGTGGCGGCAGGTCGCGCGGGTGTCCGCGGCCGCGGGCGCGGTCCTCGCCGGCTTCGGCGCGGCCGCCGACCCCGCCGCCGGCCAGCTGGTCAGCGCTTCCGTTCTGGTCGCGCCGCAGCGGTGGTACCGCAGCGACCCCGCCGAAACGGAGCTGCAAGGTCCACGGGACCGGCTCCGGTCGGCCGCCGGTGCCACGGAGCGGGCGCTGCGCCTGGTTCGCGCCGCGAGCCCGCTCGGCCCCCTGGCGGAGGTCGTCGCCGAGTACACCGTCACCCCACCGGCCGGTGACGCGTGGACGCTGGTGTTCCGCACGCCCGCGGTCCAGCACCTGGAGGAGCTCGTCGCGGTGTTCGACGCCGTCGCCGCCTCCCTCCGCGTCGCCGCGCCGCCCCCGCCGCCGGCGGACGAGGACGACGGCCCGGCGTTCAGCTGAAACCCGGGTGCGTGCCCGCGGCCATGACCATTACCGTTCGCGGGTGGCATCGAACCTCGAATGTGTCGGTCTCGGCTTCGACGACCGCGACGACTTCCAGCGCTTCGTCGCCGAGGCGCTGCGCACCGCCGACGTGCTTGGGCGCGACGGCGACCTGACCGTCCACCGGTGGCAGGACCCGAGCGGGGCACGCATCGTCGTCGCCACGAGGGGCCGGCATCTCGTGGAGTTCCTGCCGTCGTACGCCGGCACCCCCGGCCCGCTGCTCGCCGACGCCCACAACGCCAACGACGAGGTCACGATCGCCGACGTCGTCGACAAGGACGGCGACAAGATCGGGATGCTCGCCGCCGAGTTCGAGCAGCGACGGCTCCTGCCGCCGAAATCGTCGGGCGGCCTGGCGACGGTCGTCGCCCTGGGCGTCGACGTGGCCGTCCACGCCGACGCCGACGCGTTCGCCGCGTCCGACGACAGCCTGCTGAGCCCGCGCTCCTCCGACGAGCCGGACGAGCCACCCGCCCACTACGTCGAGAACGGCTGGCCGTGGCCACCCCGCATGGCGGCGAGCTCGTTCATCTCGTACGGCGTCTTCGGCGCACCCGAGAACGCCGAGGCCTACGCCCGCCTGAACGGCACGGTCCTGCACGCGGCCCGCAAGACCGTCGCGGCGACCGGGCAGCAGTTCATCACCGCCCGCGTATACTGTGGCGTCTTCGAGACCGACGTGTGCCTGCCCGCGACCGCCGACACGCCCGACCCGGTCCCCGGCAACGTCATCGGCGGAACGGTCTTCCTCGTCGCGTCGCTGCCCCAGCTCCCGCCTCCGAGCAAGCGCGGCTTCCTCCCCTGGAAGCGCTGACGCTGGTCCGGGTCAGTCGTCGAACCTGAATCCACGGGACTCGGCAACATCCACCAGGTGCCGGATCCGATCGCCGCTGACCGACACTTCCTGCAGCCGGGCGGCCAGTTCGTCGAGCGCGACCCGATCCGGGCCAGAGGCAAGGAACGCACCCGCCTCCGAGTCGAACTCAAAGCGACCGTCGAGGTGCGGCGCCTCGCCCATGATGAGCAGCTCGACGATCCCCTCCCAGAAGACGCCGCTCGGCTCGTGTCCAGCCTCGACAATCACGTCGTCCACCTCGGTGGTACCTGCGACAAGGCACAGACGGTGCTCGCCCGGCGCAATCTCCACGACCTCAATCGAACTCACCGCATGATCATGGGGTGCCGCCGCCCCGCCGACAAGCAACGCCGCACCCTCGGACCAGCTTTCAGCTGAGACGAACGACCGGCGCGCAGTCAGGTGGTGATGCTGTGAAGGTGTTGCGCTGCCCGTCGCGCGGTCGGGCGCCGGCTGGAAGGGGCGTGCTGCTGATCGGCGCGCTGACGAGCGGGCCAACCGCATCGATCTCCGAACAACGACGGGGTTGGGCACTGGTTGTCGATCGCTACCGCTTGCCGCCTCCCGCGATTTGATTAGCGCCTCAGCCTCGTTCGGCCGCAACGCGGCACGGATCGGCTGATCACCGCACGTCATCGGTCAGTGTCAAGGGCAGCCGGGTGGCGGCGATGACGCCAACGATCGCTACGACCGCTAGGACCGCGAACACCACGCTGAAGGCCAGCGTCGGGGACGATGCCAGACCGGCCAGGACCGCGCCCGTCACCGCGACGCCCGTCACCGCCGCCACCTGCCGGACGGCGCTGAACATTCCCGAGGCCGCACCGGCCGCCGCCGCATCCACAGCTGCCATCGCGGCAACCGACAGAGGCGACCAGGCCACGGCATTCGCGACACCGAGCACCACAGCGCCGAGCGCCATCCACCACGGGTGGACTTCCAGGACGACCACAAGTCCGATCAGCAGCAGACTTGCCGCCAGCAACACCATCCCCACGGTCGCCGGACGGCGTGGTCCCACCCGGTCCACCCATCGGCCGGCCGAGGGGGACAAGACGGCCGCCACAACGGCGTCCGGGGCCATCACCAAGGCTGCCTCCATCGGCCCGAGGCCCCGTACCTCCTGCAAATACAGCATCGCCGGTAGTGCCATCGCGATGAAGGCCGTGCCCAGAGCCGCCATCGCAACGCTCGCCGCCCGGTATCCGGCCGAGCGGTAGAGTCCCAACGGCGCCAGGGCCGCAGGGCCCATCCGCCGCTCGTGGAACGCGAAGACGACCAGCAGCGCCGCTGCGACGGCGACAGCGACGGCGATCGCGGCTGCCGAGATGTCACGCCAGGCGAGCAGCGCCCAGACGAGAACACCGAGTCCTGCCGTGCTCGTGACCGCCCCCAGCAGATCAAGCTGCGCGGCCCTACCCCGGCTGCCGGGAATCCACCGCCACCCCATGAGCAGCGCGACACCGCACAGCGGAACGTTGACCCAGAAGATCCACCGCCACTCGAGGAACGCTGTCAGCAGCCCCCCGAGGACCGGACCGAGGAGTGCGCCGGCCGCCGCGACAGAGCCCCACGCACCGAGCGCACGCCCGCGCTCATCGGCGACGAACAGGCGCCGAATCAGCGTGAGCGGCTGAGGAGCCATCGCGGCCGCCGCAAGCCCCTGCACAACCCTGAACTGCACGAGCCAGCCGACCGACGGCGCCAGCCCACACAACGCCGAGGCCACCGCGAAGCCCGCCATCCCGACCAGGAACACGCGCTTGGGGTCGTACCGATCCCCAAGCCTCCCGGCGACGAGCAACGGGACCGAGAAGGCCAGCAGATACCCGGCCGTCACCCAGAACAGCCCGGAGACGCCCGGCTTGAGATCATCCTGAATGCTCGGACTCGCGACCGCCACGATCGTCGTGTCGAGCAAGATGACGAAGAACCCCGCAAGCAGAGCCGCAAGTCCCGCCCACCTGTTCGCCAATGTTCCACTCTTTCTACGCAGCGTGCCTCGGGCATCCAACATGCGGCGACTCCTCGCTTGGCCTACTGCATGGCGGTGGCAGGCGGGTGTTCGTAGGATTCCGGGCAGCGAAAGACGTACAAGGCGTAACCGCGGCCTATTGACACGTCAGTGGGGCCGGACGAGACGCCCAGCGGCTCCTCCGCCGGCCTCCAACTGCCACCTGTTCCGTGCCATTCGCTGGAGTCGGCGGTGAACAGCAGCGTCATCGCGGTGCCGCACTCGACGCAGTCCATCGGATGCGGGTCGGTCAGCGACCAGTTCGCGAACCCACCCACCTTCCAGCCGGGTGCCAGGGACAAGTCGTACTGGTAGCTGAGCCCGGTGCCCGCTTTGTTCTTCCACGCGGTGATCCGGGCGCCCAGTCCCGTCGGCAGCAGGCCGCTGTACTGGTATTCGCGGACCTGCTCTGGATGCACGACGCACGGGGTCGGCAGGTAGGCGCCGCTCACGACAGTCGGCTCAGGAGCCACGCTCAGCGGCCGCGGCGGCGTCGTACGAGTCATGGCGAGGATCGTAGGGCGCCTGACCACGCGGTTGAGCGGCCCCACCGAAGCAGCCGTTCGAGGCTATCCTCTCGGCGTGTTGATCAGCGTTCGGACGCTCGCCTGCCGCAGCAGCACCGAGGCGCACGAAGCCGGC
Organism: Dactylosporangium sp. NPDC049742; assembly: GCF_040674675.1. NCBI lineage: Bacteria > Bacillati > Actinomycetota > Actinomycetes > Micromonosporales > Micromonosporaceae > Dactylosporangium > Dactylosporangium sp. NPDC049742. Next base: position 88,509 of record NZ_JBFANF010000019.1, read on the forward strand.
ATTATGCTGCGGCGGTGCGCCCCGTCCTGATCGCCGAGGTCGACCTGGCCCCCATGGGATGGGTCAGCCAGGTCGCTGCAGCCGGGTGGATGGTCACTCACCCGGCCGAGTCGTCGGTGACGGTGCTGGACACCGGCCTGCGCATCGTCGTGCGACTCGACGTTCCAGTGCAAGCGCACCGGTTCATGGCGAGTATTGATCAGCGGCACTTCGCGGCGGTGACCCTCGACGAACTCGTGGTCTGTGACCGGTCGGGCCGGGTGCTGTGGCGCCGCGAACATTCGATTCCGCGCGCCGGTCTCCCTTGCGAGCCGAACTGCCATCTCGACGCCCATGGGGTGCTGTGGGTCTATCTTCCGGCCGGTGACGAGTTGGTCGCATACGACGCGGCGACGGGGGAGGAGTTCGACCGCGTGCGGCTGGGACTCCTCGGTGGGCGCGGCCTACTTCTTTCCTCACCCTGACTGAGAACGACTGGGTCTGCACGTCGCCATGGGGCAGGACGCTCCGCTGAGCCATCTGGCCTGGATCGCCGACGGCCGGATCCGGGGCCGCAATCTTCCTGGCGGGTTCCTCAACGGCTTCACCTCGATCGGCGATCGGTACCTGGCGCTACCGCACATGGACGTGACGGAGATCGCCATCCGTGACGTGTCCACGGGCGCGGTCGTCGCCGCCTGTGCCTCCACCGACATCGCGGGCTACCACGGCAGGAGCGGCTACGGCCTCATGGAGGCAGCGGCCCTGCTCAACGACGACCACCTCCTCGTGGCCGTCAACGCCGACGGCGACGGCGAGGATCACCTGCTCCTCTCCGCTCGCAGATTGCATTGGCAGGCTGACGTCGACTACGGCATCGACATGACGCAGAACGCGGTTGCGGCAACCGACGGCCAAGGCCGTTGGCTGACCAACGGTCCGGACGCCATGCTGCGCCTGTGGAAACTCCCTGACCGCTTCACCAACGAGATCCCCGGACAACTCGACCTCTGGTGAACCGTTCGTGCCGGGTCAGTGTGCTTGGGTCTCCCAGGCCGGCTGCCGGGGGTCGTCGTTGTGCACGATGAAGTCGGCGTGGTGGGTCGGGCGGACCGTGGCGAAGTACAACTGTTGGGCGGGGATGTAACGCTCTCGCCAGCGGCGTTCGACGTCGGCCCGTGACGACAACCGGTGGTCCCGGATGACGGCGCGTCCCACGGTCTTGTCGAGGTTCGTCGACACGAAGATGCGCAGGTCCCACCGGTCGATCAGTTCCGGGCGCAGGAGGAAGACGCCGTCGAAGAGCAGCACGGCGTCGGCGCGGGCGGTCGTGACCGGCGGGGACAGCACGGTATCCGCGACGTGGTCGTAGACCGCGGGTTGGAAGCGTCGATCTCCGCCCGGGCCGAGCGGGTCGAGCAGAACCCGGTTCAGCGCGTCGTTGTCGTGGGTGTCGAAGTAGCAGCCTTCGGCCGAGTACTCGCCGCGCGGATAGCGCTGCGCCCGAGGGAAGAGGAAGTCGTCGATCGTCGCTCGGATGACGTCGCGGCCCTGTGTACGCAAGATGCCGGCGATCTCGTCGGCGAGCGTGGTCTTGCCCGCTGCGGGCGGTCCGTCGACGGCAACCCGCGTCGGGTGCGCGACGGTGACGGACCCGACCGCCTCAGCCAGCCGGTCGAGCATCTCGTCGCGGGTACCTCGGTTCATGTCCTGCCCCCGTCCTGGTCTCGCGAAGGATAACCTCGCTGGCGTGGCTACCGAGGATCTTCCTACTCCGCCCGACTTCGAGGCGGTTGCGGCATGGGCCGGCGCCGGTCGGGTCGTGCAGGCCACTCCGCGTGACGTAGCCGCGTGGCGGCTCCCGGAGATCCAGAAGGCGGCGCTTGTCTCCGGCGGCATACCGCTGATCGACGGTGTCGTTGATGCGGTTTCGTTCGGGACTGAGCCGGCGATGTACCGGCTCGCGGAGCGTCGCCTGGACATGTCAGCCATCAGGTGGGTGTACGGCGCCGTGCCGGAAACGGGTCACGTCCAAGAGGTCCTGCTGCCCACCAATGAGACGAAGTTCGTCAACTCGTCGATCATTCACTGGCTCTGTTCATTGCACCTGGTCGGCACGTGGCTGGGCACCTCAACCGTCATCGGACGCTGGGACGAGGACGAAGAGGCCGAGGAAGCCGCACTTGCCGAACTCGCGGACCTCCTGCAGCAGATCAAGGCCCTCGACCCACCCGCGTACGGCGATGGCTACCACCGCACCCACTTCTGGCCCGGCATACTCGACCGCTGGCTCTACTGACCGCCCCGACGCGTCCACACCTGCCGCGGTGCTCGCTCGTGGCCGATGACAGTGCGCCCGATCACGTTCCGTCGGACGAGATGTACGGCGGTTCGTTCACCGGTCCCCAGCTACGTTGCCGGCCCGGGTGGTGGCAGGTCGGCAGTGTCCGGCGCCGGAGGGGGTTCCCTCAGGAGTTCGATGCTGCGGGCCACGATCGCCGTCACCGGCGTGGCGAGGGCGAGACCCGCGACGCCTGCCAGGGCGCCGCCGATCAGGGTGGCGAGGAGGATCACCGGGGGGCTCATGCGCAGTGTGGCGCCGAAGGCGATCGGGCTGACGAGGTTCTGGAGCAGGACGTTGGCGAGGATGACGACCAGGATCATCCAGAGTGCGGCTGACTGGCCGCCGCTGCCGAGGGCGATCAACACGGCGAACAGGGCGGCGACCGCGGCGCCGAGGTAGGGGACGTATGCGCCGAGGAACGTGATGACGGCGATCGCGCCCACCAGCGGTACCTGCAGCAGCAGTGCGCCGAGGGCGACCACGGCGGCGTTGAACGCGCCGATGAGGGTCAGTCCGCCGTAGTAGTGCCGGACGACCATGGCGGCCCGGCCGAGGAGGCGGTGACCCAGTTGTCCCGGCAGCGGGAGGTGGCCGGCGGCCCGGGCGGTGATGGCGTGGCCGTTCATGAGCAGGAAGAAGCAGACGAACAGCGCCACGAAGAGGCCGAGCAGGATGTTGACGCTGGCGCCGAGCAGGTTGCTCAGTGCCGGCAGCAGGCCGGACACGAGGATGTCGCCCGACTGGTGCACGGACTGCCGGCCGGCCTCGGCGGCGTTGCCGTCGACTCCTGCCGAGCCGAGGAGGTGGTGCAGCTGGCTGACGGCCGCGTCCAGGTTCCGGCTGATCTGTTCCCGCTGGCTCGCCACGCCCCACACGACCAGCGCGATCGCGCCGGCGCCCAGCGCGACCACGAGCAGGAGCGTGGCGGCCGCACCGGCAGCGCGGGGGACTCGGCGCCGTGCGAGGCCGTCGACGACCGGCAGGAACGCGATGGCCAGGAACAGCGCGACCACCAGCGAGATCACGATGGGCCGCAGAACGACGAGCAGGAGGATCACCCCGACCACCAGCAGCGCCACACCGACGAGCGCCCAGGCCACGGAGCCCACCGCCCGCAGGCGGTGCGACAACCGCTGGGACGGTGTGCGACGGGGGTCCGGTTGTCGATACATGTGCTCGTTCATTGCGTTGTGCCGGAGTTCGGTCGGTTCCTAGCTGCAAAGGTCATCGCTTCGTCGCCGAACGGCCTCGCTCGGAAGGAGTGACGACCGTGGCAGGGTGGGTGCCGCCAGGCGATGTGCGCTCCGCCCCTTGCGCTGCCTGCTGTTCGTGGTACTGGCAGAACCTCCCAGGCCGGGCCCGGCGGTCGTAGCGTCGAGAGCGTGGACAGCCGAGCCGAGATCCGTGACTTCCTCACCACCCGCCGGGCCAACGTCACGCCGGAGCAGGCGGGTCTGCCGGCCTACGGCGGGCACCGCCGGGTCCGCGGGCTGCGCCGGGAGGAGGTGGCGCTGCTGGCCGGGGTGAGCGTCGACTATTACACCCGCCTCGAGCGCGGCAATCTCTCCGGTGCCTCCGATGGCGTCCTGGAAGCCCTGGCCCGGGCGTTGCAGCTCGACGACGCCGAACGGGCGCACCTGTTCGACCTGGCCCGCACGGCGAACACCACCGCCGCGAACGCTCGCGGGCGGCGGCGTCCGACGTCGCAGCTGCGCCCGGTGGTGCAGCGGCTGCTGGACGCGATGACGATGGCTCCGGCGTACGTGCGCAACGGCCGCCTGGACGTGCTCGGCGCGAACGCGATGGGTCGGGCGGTGTTCGCGCCGCTGTTCGACACGGCGGCGGCCACACCGAACATCGCCCGGTTCATCTTCCTGCACGCGGCGAGCCGGGAGTTCTACCGCGACTGGGAGACCCTCGCCGGGGACACGGTGGCGCTGCTGCGCGCCGAGGCCGGCCGCGACCCGTATGACCGGGCGCTGACCGACCTGATCGGGGAGTTGTCCACCCGCAGCGACGTGTTCCGGACCTGGTGGGCCGCGCACAACGTGCGGCTGCACCGCTCCGGGGTCAAGCGCCTGCACCATCCCGAGGTCGGCGACCTGACCCTGGCCTACGAGTCCCTCGACCTGACCACCGATGTCGGGCTGCGGCTCAACGCCTACACCGCCGAACCCGGATCCAGCTCACAAGAGGCGCTGAACCTCCTCGCCAGCTGGACCGCGGCGCCGCACGAGCGGCCCGCCGCCCGCCCGGCCGACTGAGCACGTCGACTGAGCACGCCGGCTGAGCCCGCCGGCTGAGCACGCTGACTTGGGGGGTTCTGCCGGTACCTGGAACACCAGCCACTGCCACGTCGGCTTCGGCGCCGGTTGGATGGAAAGCACAGGGGTAGCGGTCACCGAGAGTGACGCATTGTGGCCGCACACGAGTCATCGAACGGACATTCCGGAGGAAACAACCATGCGTGCAACCCTGATCTACGGCGCCGGCGACGTCCGGATCGAGACCGTGCCCGACCCGGTGCTGCGGGAGCAGACCGACGCGCTCGTCCGCGTCGTGCGCTCATGCATCTGCGGCAGCGACCTGTGGCCCTACGGATCCCGGCCGGCGACCGGAGACGGCGACCGGATCGGCCACGAGTTCCTCGGCGTCGTCGAGGACGTCGGCCGCGACGTCTCCGGCCTGGCCGCCGGCGACCTGGTCGTGGCGCCGTTCGTATGGGCCGACAACACCTGCGACTTCTGCCGTGAAGGGCTGCAGACCTCCTGCCGGCACGGCGGGATGTGGGCCACCGGCGGGATCGACGGCGGCCAGGGCGAGGCGGTCCGCGTACCGCAGGCGCAGGGCACCCTCGTCAAGCTGCCCGTCGGCGAGGACTCGGCGCTGCTGCCGTCGCTGCTGGCGCTGTCCGACGTGTTCCCGACCGGGCACCACTGCGCGGTCACCGCCGGCGTCGGCCCGCGCACCTCGGTCACGGTGATCGGCGACGGCGCGGTCGGCCTGTCCGCGGTCCTCGCCGCGAAGCGGCTCGGTGCCGAGCGGATCATCCTGATGGGCCGGCACAAGGACCGCACCGACCTCGGCCGCGAGTTCGGCGCCACCGATGTCGTGGCCGAGCGCGGCGAGGAGGGCGTCCATCGGGTACGGGAGCTGACCGGCGGCGACGGCACCCACACGGTGCTGGAGTGCGTCGGGCTGCGCCCGGCGATCGAGACCGCGTTCGCCGTGGTCCGCGACGGTGGCACGGTCAGCCGGGTCGGCGCGCCGCAGTACCCGGACGTGCCCGCCGACTTCGGGGTGTTCTTCCGCAACATCACACTCACCGGCGGGGTCGCCCCGGCCCGTGCGTACATCGACGAACTGCTGCCCGACGTCCTCGCCGGCCGGGTCCAGCCGGGCAAGGTCTTCGACCGCACCGTCACCCTCGACCAGGTCCCCGACGGCTACCGGGCGATGGCCGACCGCAACGCGCTGAAGGTGCTGATCCAGCCATGACGACGCCGGCCGACGCCCGGACCGACCCGCAACCCACGACGAAAGGAAGCACAGTGAAGCAGCGAACTCTCGGAACCGGCCTGACCGTCTCGGAGATCGGCTACGGCTGCATGAGTCTCACCGGAGCGTACGGCAACACCGGTGGCCCCGCGCGCCAGGACTCGATCGCGCTGATCCGTCGCGCCGCCGAACTCGGCGTGACCTTCTTCGACACCGCCGAGGTGTACGGGCCCTTCACCAACGAGGACGTCGTCGGGGAGGCGCTGGAACCGCTGCGGGACCAGGTGAAGATCGCCACCAAGTTCGGGTTCGCCTTCGCCGAGAACGGGGTGGAGCCGGGCGGGCTGTGCAGCCGCCCGGACAGCATCCGCCGGGCGGTGGAGCATTCGCTACGCCGGCTCCGTACCGACCGCATCGACCTGTACTACCAGCACCGGGTCGACCCCGACGTGCCGATCGAGGACGTCGCCGGCACCGTCAAGGAGCTGATCGAGGCCGGCAAGGTCCTGCACTTCGGCCTGTCCGAGGCCGCCGCCGCCACGATCCGCCGGGCGCACGCGGTGCAGCCGGTCACGGCCGTGCAGAGCGAGTACTCGATGTGGTGGCGCGACCGCGAGCAGGACACGATCCCCGTCCTGGCCGAGCTGGGCATCGGCCTGGTGCCGTACAGCCCGCTGGGCAAAGGCTTCCTGACCGGCGCCATCGACACCACGACCAAGTTCGCCGACAGCGACTTCCGCGGCCAGACGCCACGCTTCCAGGGCGAAGCGCTCGCCGCCAACCTGGCCCTGGTCGACGTCCTCAACCAGATCGCCGCCAAGGCCGGAGCCACCCCTGCCCAGCTGGCACTGGCGTGGCTGCTGGACCAGCACCCCTGGATCGTGCCCATCCCCGGCACCAAGACCCGGCAGCGGCTGGAGGAGAACACGGCCGCCGCATCGGTGGAGCTCACCGCCGATCAGCTGGCCGACCTGCGGGCCGCGGCCGATCAGATCAGCATCATCGGAGCCCGGTACCCCGAGGCCCAGGACGCCATGACCAACCGCGACGCGCCACTACCGACCAGATAGCCCCGGTTGCCGCCTGGAGGGCACGACCTTCCAGGCGATGACGGCGGCGACGACGAGCAGCGCGGCGGCGATCATCGAGGTGAGCTGCATGCTCCGTGCGAAGGCGTCCCGGGCGGCGGCGAGGATCTGCTGCTGCCCGGCGCCGGCCAGGGACTGGCTGCCGGCGGCGAGGGACTCGGTGACCGCCGTCCGGGCGGGGTCCGACAGGCCGGACAGGTCGGGCAGGCCGCCGCGGTAGAACGCCGCGTGCAGGGTGCCGAGCACCGCGATGCCGAGGGCGACGCCCAGCTCGTACGACATCTCGGAGATCGCTGACGCGGCCCCGGCCCGTTCGCGGGGGACCGCGTTCAGGACCGCGTCGGTGGCGGCGGTGTAGGCGATACCGATCCCGACACCGACCAGGACCAGCGCGAGTGCCAGCCCGAGGTAGCCGGTGAACCCCTCGGCGAGCGCGAGCACGCCGAAGCCGGCGGCGGTGAGCAGCAACGACGAGCCCAGCGTCGCGCCGACGCCGAGGCGGGTGATGACGCGGACGGCGACGACCGCGACCGCGATCGAGGCGAGGGTGCCGGGCAGCTCGCGCAGCCCGGCCTGCAGGGGCGAGTAGCCGCGGACGAGCTGCAGGTACTGGGAGAAGAAGAACAGCAGGCCGCTGAACGCGAACACCGCGACGAGCGAGGCGAGCACGGTGCCGGTGAACGCGGGCCTGGTGAACAGCGTGACGTCGATCAGCGGAGTGCGCAGCGCCCGCTGCCGGCGGACGAAGACGACCGCGGCGGCGGCACCGGCGACGACGGCGATCAGACCGGCCAGGTCGATGCCGGACTTGGCGCAGTGCTTGACCGCCCACACCAGCGGCACGATGGCGGCGATCGACAGCGCGGCGCTGAACGGATCGAACCGGCCCGGTTCGGGGTTGCGCGACTCGGGCACCAGCACGGCGACGCTGATCAGCACCAGCAGCATGATCGGCAGGTTGATGATGAACACCGAACCCCACCAGTAATGCTCCAGCAGCGCCCCGCCGACCAGCGGGCCGAGCGCCGCGCCGCCGGAGGCGCCCGCCGACCACACGGCGACCGCCCGGGTGCGCTGCCGGGGGTCGGTGAACATGTCGCGGATGATCGACAGCGTCGACGGCATCACGGTGGCCCCGGCGACGCCGAGCAGCGCACGGGCGGCGATCAGCCATCCTGCCGTCGGCGCGAACGCGGCGAGCACGGACGCGGCGCCGAAGCCGGCGGCGCCGAGCAGCAGCAGCCGCTTACGGCCGATGCGGTCGGCGAGGGTGCCCATGCTGATGAGCAGGCCGGCGAGGGCGAAGGAGTAGACGTCGCCGATCCACAGCACCTGGCTGGAGCTGGCGGCCAGATCCGCGCTGAGGGCGGGCATCGCGAGCGCGAGCACGGTCCCGTCGACGGCCAGCAGGGTCACGGCCAGGGCGAGCGCCGCCAGCGCGGCCCACTGGCGGGAGCCGGCCTTCGCGGTCGGGACGTCGGCGGTGCGCGTCGGTGAGGGGATCGCCATGCGCTCGACTGTACGGACCATTTGGTCGGCTGAGCAATCCAGATGGTCGGTTAGTATGCTGTCGGTACGGTGCGCCGCACCACACCGAGCTCTGGAGGACGTCTGCGTGGAGGGCCGGGGACGCAACACGGACAAGACGCGCCGGATGGTGCTGGACGCCGCCGCGGAGGTCGTCGGCACGCACGGCGCGGGCGCCAGCGTCGACACGATCGCGCGGCACGCCGGCGTGTCGAAAGGCGGCGTCCTGCACCACTTCAAGTCCCGCGACCAGATGCTGCTGGCACTGGCGGAGGACCTGATCGAACAGTTCAGGGCGGCCGTCCACGCGGCGATCGACCCCCACGACAACGCACCCGGCCGCCTGGCGCGCGGCTACGTCAACGCGACCTTCGACGAGCTCGTCAGCGGCGACGGCAACTCCGAGTTCGCGGTGCTCGTCGCGACCCTGTTCAGCGTCCCCGGCGTTGCCGAACTGCTGCGGCAGGACAGCAGACGGTGGGCGGAAGCCTTCGACGCGGACGGCCTGCACCCCCAGCGAGCGCGCGTGATCATGCACGCGGCCGACGGCGCGTCCATCGCCGGCCTGTACGGCGGCAGCGACCTGGAGGCGCTGGAACAATCCCGCCACCTGCTGCTCGCACTGAGCCGCCAGGAAGGCCCACTCCTCACGCCGTGACGCGCCGCCGTGCCGCAGCGCATTGACGCGCCACAGACGGAGTTACGAATCGTGTCGCGGTCGATGCGACGAACGGGATAGGCGCGACTCAGGTAAGGCCGGCCACGGCCCGCCACGACGGGCGTTCATGGCGCCATACTGCCCTCGAACGCCTGCATGTCGATGACCGCCGGATCCCGGGTCGCCTCCGCCAGCAGCACAGCGATCGCTGCAGGGTCGTCGGCGAGCGCCGGAGCGAGCGCGGCACACACTCGCACGCCGGGGTGTGGGTCGCGCAGCCACGCTCGCGGTGCCCCGTCCAGTTCACCGGCGCCCAGCAGCATCGAGGCGCGGTGGTACGGGACGTCCGAGACGCACTCCGCCAAGTGGTACGCCAGCAGCCGAGGCCGGTGCACCGCCAGATCGGGATGGCGGCTCAGCATCGCCGCGGCCGAGGCCGCAGCGAGCCGCAGCTGCGGCGCCGATGCGGCGAGCAGTGGCTCAACCGCCGCGAACACGTCGGGCAGCAGGTCGAAGCAGTCCGTCCGCGCCGCGGCCAGCAGCACCTCGCCCGGCGCGTCGGCCTCCGTCCAGTCCAGGACGGAGCGGGACTCGCGCAGGTACGCGGCCAGCCACTCCCGCACTTCGGGCTCGTCACGCCGGGACGCCGCCGCCCGGTCGGCACCGGCGAGGGCGGCGCCGGCGACTTCGCGCAGGAACCACAGGGCCGCACGGCGCAGGGTCGGGTCGTCGCTGCCGAACCCGGGCTCCCCGATCGTCCGGACAAGGAAGCGGACGCCCTCGACCGTGGCCGGGGTAAGGCGCCCGCCGCAGTACAGCGCAGACCACAGGAATGAATACGGCGCCCGCCAGAACGGTTCGTCCGGCTCGTGGGGACGGTCCTCGTCGCCCTGGCGCAGGGCGTCGAGGAGGGCGTTGTCGTCGACGGACGGGCCGTATGCGTGAAAGGGCACGGCTCAGGGCCGCCGGAGCGTGCGGATCACGTTGAAGGACGGTAGCAGCGTGCGGGCCGGCGTATGACTCACGACGAGGGCCCATCCGCCGTGAAGGGAAGTCGCCGGTTGAGGTGCGGCGCATCGCCAGGTCGTGTCGACGGCGCCGATGCTGAGAACGCGCGCCCGGAAGGTTTGTGCCGCCGGTATGAGGAAATTTCGGCCGCAGGTGGCCGCCGGCAGTGGCAACGAACCTGGAAGAAGGTGAGATGCGATGGCGAAGTACCTGTTCCGAAGTTCCTACACCACCGAAGGCGTTCGGGGTCTCCTCGACGAAGGTGGCAGCGGCCGCGTCAAGCAGACCGAGGAGTTGGTCGGCCGTCTCGGAGGCAGCGTGGAGTCGTACTACTTCGGCTTCGGCGCTGCGGACACCTACATCGTCGTGGAGTTGCCCGACAACTCGACGGCCGCCGCGGTTCGCCTTGCCGTCACCGCCTCCGGCGCGGTCGAAACGGAGGTGATCGCACTGCTGACGCCGGACGAGATCGATCAGGCCACCCGGCACAAGGTCGGTTACCGTCCACCCGGCGCCAAGTAGGCCAGATACAGGACCGCTCTGTGGGGCATCGGCGACGGCGCGCTTGTGAGGCCGCACTGTCGTCCCGCTCCCGGCAACGAACCTGGAAGAAGGTGACAGGCGTGGCGAAGTACCTGTTCCGAAGCTCGTACACCGCTGAAGGTGTTCAGGGCCTCCTCGACGAAGGTGGCAGCGGCCGGCTCAAGGAGTGCGAGCGACTGATCACCAGTCTCGGCGGCCACCTGGAGTCGTTCTACTTCGGCTTCGGCGGTGCGGACACTTACATCATCGTGGATCTGCCCGACAACGCGACGGCCGCCGCGTTTCGCCTTGCCGTCACCGCCTCCGGCGCGGTCGGCACGGAGACGGTCGTGCTGCTGATGCCGGACGAGATCGATCAGGCCACCCGGCAGAAGCTTGCCTACCGACCACCCGGTGCCAAGTAGGCCGAAGCCTGGTCGGCGGGGACACGGTGGCTCGCCCCGTGCCCCCGCCGAGCGGCGGTCACGTGCTGGAGAAGTACCCCAGGCAGTCCACCACCAGATGTGTGCTGCCGCTGCCGGCGTTGTAGAAGTCCGTGACCCCGCCACCGGTCCTCGGCAGTGACAGCGCGGCGATCGTCTGGCCGGCGAACCAGTTGATGGTGGAGGCCGCGGGCGGGGTGGTGCCGCTGGCGTAGGCCACGGCGAACCCCGCGGTGGTCCCCTGGGTGACCGTGAAGTTCAGGACGAGGGTCGCGTCGTCGGCGATGACATTGGGGCCCTGCCCGATGGACCGGACACCGTACGCGGCGACCGGGGTGTTGTCCTGGCGGGTGTCCAGCAGCCGGGTGGCGTTGACCGCGTGGTACTTGCTGCCGCTCGTGCCGGCGGTGAAGTAGCCGACCACGTCGCCGACGACGTCGGTGGTGCCGACTCCGCCCTGCATCGTGATGTCGATCTTGCCGTTGGCGGCCACGGCCACGATCGCGAGGTCGGCGAGCACGACGCCGGTGGTCAGCTGCAGCCCGGAGGCGGTGGGCACCGGTGTGCCGTCGGCCCGGGTGACGAGGTGCCCGCCCGAGGTGGCGTTCGCCGAGGTGAGGTTGATCGCCACCGCGGTGATGCCCGTCGGGATGCCGTTGACGCCGCCGACCTGCAACGCGATGGTGCTGCTGTTCGTCAGCGGGGTGGCCGGCGCCCCCAGCCCCGACCTCGTGTCGAGGATGCGGGTCGGGTGGAGCGAGTGGTAGGTGCTGTTGCCCGCCTTCGCCTCGTCGGAGGTGAAGTAGCCCGACACGTCGACCACGACGTGCGCGGTCCCGCCGCTGCCGTTGAAGATGCTGATCGTGCCGTCCGGTCCGACCGGGACGATCGCGAAGTTGGCCAGCACGGCGTTCGTCTGGAAGTACACGTTCGACGTCACCGGCTGCGGGGTGTTGGACGGGTACAGCGTCAGGTAGCCGGATGCCGTCGGGTAGATCACGGTCGTGTTGACCGCCACGGCGGTGACGTCGGCCGCCGGGACGCCGTTCGCTCCGGCGATCGCCAGCCTGACCGTGCCGCTCGGCTGGATCGGCGTGGTGTTGCCGCCGTTGCCGAGACCGCTGCGGGTGTCCAGGAACCGGGTCGGAGTGATCGTCTGGTAGTAGCCGGCCGGGGTCTGCGTCTGTGCGACGCCGGTGACCACCCGGACCTCGTCGATGTCACCGGCGAAGAACTCCGCGGCGGCGCCGGCCCGCAGCGTGCGGCCGATGTTGAACGTGCCGCCGGCGTTCCAGATCGCGGCGACGTTCGCCTCGCTCTGCAACTGCCGGTCGACGTACAGCCGGATCCGGCCGGCGTGGGCGTCGTAGACGGCCTGCAGGTAGGTCCAGCTGTTGACCTGCGGCGCCGCGAGCGAGTTCACCTGGACCACGGCCGGGGAGTCGGTGTCGGCGCCGGTGACCGCGAACGACCACCGGTTGACGGTCTTGTCGTAGCGGACGGTGTACGCGGCGCCCCGGCTGCCCTGCTGGGAGAAGGCGGCACGGGACACGGTCGTGTCGGTGAGCCGGACCCAGCCCTCGACCGCGAACGACTGGTCCGTGCGCACCGCCGGGTCGGCCGTGGCGACGCCGGAGGTGCCGTTGAAGCAGAGGCCGGTGCTGAAGTTGTACCCGTCGCACAACGTCACGGTCGGGTCGGCGGACAGCGTCAGCGGGTGCTGGTACCTGCTGTTGTCGGTGACCTGCCGGGGCTCCGCGGTGGTGTATTCCTCCATGTCCCAGTCGCCGGTGGTGACCGGTGCGGCGAGCGGCTTCAGGTCGAGGGCCGGGACGACCACCCGGTCCCAGACCTGGACCTCGCCGATGTCGCCGAGGAACGTGCCGGTCCGGGATCCGTTGAGCTTGCCGCGGCCGGCGAGGAGCGCCCCGGTGGCGTTCCAGTTCGTGGCGCGGGTGGACTGACCGGCCAGGATGCCGTTCACGTACAGCTTCGCGGTCTGAGTGCCGGCGTCCCACGACGCCGCCAGGTGCGTCCACTGGTTGAGCGCCGGCGGCGCGCCCGACGTCGTCTGCGCGACCGGCGCGTTGACCGTGTCCGAGCCGTACATGGTCAGCGTCCACCGGTTGACCGGCGCGGGGGCATAGGTGACCGCGAACCCGCACGCGGAGGCGCCTTCCTGGCACAGGACGGTGCGGGTGGTGTCGAGGCCGCCGGTCGGCCGGACCCAGGCGGCGGCGCTGAAGCTCTTCGACGTGTCGAGCACGGCGCCGGCGGTGGAGGCGAGGTCGTCGACCCCGTCGAACCGCAGCCCGCGGTCCTTGCCGCTGACGGCGTGCGTGCCGGGGACGCGGCCGTCGGTCCACGCCGGGCCGTTGGCTGCCGTCATGGCCGGGCCGCCGGCCGGCGACGTGGCCAGGCTGGTGCCGCTGCCCTCGTCCATCTTCCAGACGGCCTTCGGCGCGGCCGGGACGTCGACGAGGAACCGGTAGTCCTTCGGCGGCGACGCGTTCTGGGCGCCGTCGCGGGAGCGGACCGTCAGGACGTGCTCGCCGACGTGGGTCGGGGTGACCCAGACCGTGGCCGTCCCGCCGGTGGTGACGGCGTTGACCCACGACTTCGGGCCGGCGTCGAGCTGGTACTCGTAGTCGACGACGTCGGTCTCGCCGTTGGCACCGAAGGTGAACTGGCCGCTGCGCCCGGCCGAGCCGCGCATGGTGTCGTTGGGCGGCGACTCGAGGTACAGGCCGTCGGCCGCGGCGACGGTCGGCCTGGTGCCGGGCGGGGTGATGTCGAGCGTGAACTCGCACCACGGCGACCAGCCCGAGCTGCCGCCCAGGCCGTCGCTGACCTGCACCTGCCAGCGGGCCATCGACCCGGTGATCGTGCCGTCGGGGACCCCCACCTCGGCAAGCGTCCCGGACGGGACGCCGGTGTCGCTCTTCGGCCAGCCGGCGACGGCGACCCAGGCGGTGCCGTTCCACTGCTGGAGCGCGAAGGCGGCGGACAGCTGCCCGCTCTGGTCGCCGTCGGGGTCGGAGACGCTGGCCTTGAGCCACGGCGCCGTCGACCGCACGGTCGGCCGGCCGGAGCCGGTGGCGCAGGCCTGCCCGGCGGCGGTGTAGTCGGGGTGTGTGGTCAGCGCCGACGCCTGCGGCGTGTTGGGCAGGGTGTTGTACTCGATGGACATGGCGGTGGAGGCCTGGTCGAACTTCTTCCACCGGTTGCCGGTGCTCTCGTCGGTGCCGTCGCTGTCGCGGGCGGACAGGCCGAGGGTGTAGCTGCCGCGGCCCTGGCCGAAGTTGATGATGTCGTTGACGAGGGTCTGGTTGGAGAACTCCATGTACATGTTCGGTTGTGGGTCGTTGCTGCAGCCGGCGCCGGTGGAGGGTTTGTGGGCGTTGCCGGACTTGGTCTCGACGAACAGGTTGAGGGCGGGGCCGGACCAGGTCTGTTTGCCGCTCGTGGTGAGGTCGCCGGTGCGGTACAGGCTGACCGGGGTGGCGGTGCAGGACCAGGAGTGGGTCATGGTGGTGATGAACTTGGCGCCGCGGATCTGTTTGCCGGGCAGCCAGGTCAGGTCGAAGGCGAAGAACGACCGGTAGGTGCCGGACCCGTCGGTGTTCAGGCCGACGCGGACGATGCCGTCGTCGCGGTTGGCGTTGGTGGAGTTGGTGTACCCCCAGCGGGCGCGTCCGACGCCGGTCCACGGGTCGATCACCACTGGGTAGGTGACGCTCGGGTCGGCGAGCATCGCGGCGTCCGGGACGATGACGAGCGACCCGCCCTCGACGGTGGTGGGCAGGTCGGCCTTGCGGGCGTTGTCGGGCACGTGCCGCAGCGCCGACTGCTTGCCGGCGGTGAGGGACCGCTGCGCACTGGGTACGCCGGCTGAGTCCCACATGAGCGCCTGCCCGGCGGACGCGGTGACCTTCCCGGCGCTGTCGCGGGCCTCGTAGCCGCCGCCCGGCCTGTTCCGCAGCGACCACCCGGTGCTGGTGAGCCCGAACTTCAGCTTCGCGAGGGCCGGGTTCGCCGCGGCCTGCCGGGACTTGACGATGAGGGAGTAGCCGAAGCCCTCCACAGTGGACTGCACCTGCAGGTCGACGTCTGGCAGCACTGACTCGTAGACGGCGGTGTCGCCCTCGATGCGGGGCGCGGGCAGCTTCGACGGCCAGGTCAGCTTGAGCGCACCGCCGGCACCGTTGAGGGTGACGAGGGGTTCGGTGCCGCCGGCGGAGAACCGCACGTCCGCGACCGACGCCGCCGGCGCGATCGTCGCGCCGTCGCGGCGCAGGTTCAGGTCGATCTGCCGCCACGCACCGTCCTTCTTCGTCCAGTGCGGCACGGCGTAGCTCTCCCGCACCAGCGTCCCGCGCGGCGTGGCCACGACCCGGGCGAGTTCGGACTTCGAGCCCTGCACCTCGACGTCGCGGCCGCTGTCCACGGCCTGCCGGATGGCGGCGGTCTCGGCCGCCCGCTGGTTCGTGGTCGATTGTCCTGTTGGTGTAGGCGCGGGTTCCGCGCCGGCCGGCGCGCCGGCCGCGAGCGCGACCACGGTGCCGACCGCGGCGACCGTGAGCGAAGTGGTGACGGTGAATGAGCGGTTTCTGCGCACGGAACGACAGAACTTGATCACTATGAGCCCCCGCGAAAGTGAAAGTGAGCGAAACGTAGGGGCCAGGCACCCGCCATGTCAATCGATGCCCGCGATGTCGGCACACCGCCGGCACCGTCCGGCGGGGTCAGTCAGGGTTCAGGTGGCTGAGGAGGGATCGCGCGGCGGCGGCGGTCTTCGACTTGCCGGTGGTTGCGAGCAGCCATTGCCGCAGGGCGGGATCGGTGACCGGCACTCCGGCGCGCAGATGTTCGTCGCGGAGGAGCTCCACCAGGGTGTGCAGGCCGCGGCCTGCCCGGTCGAGGGACGGCAGCAAGGCGGTCAGCACGGTCCGGACCTGTGCGCCGCGCCCGGCCAGGGACAGGTCGCCCAACGCGTCGGCCCACCGGCGCAGCGGCACCGCGGGAGCCAGCGTCGCCATCGCGGACGCCAGCGCCATCGGGTCCATCCGGTGGGGCAGCAGCGCCGCGGCGGTGTCGACGGCGGCGGTGCGGTCGCTGATGCCGGCGCCTCCGAGCCCGGCCGCGACAACGTACGGGCTCAGCGGCGGCAGTTCGGCGACCGTGCGGTCGAGCAGGTGCAGGGCGTGGGCCGAGACGCCGCCGTCGACGGTGCCGTCGAGGGCCGCGAGCTGGTGCCGGAGCGCGACGGCCAGGAGCGGTTCGATGTTGCCGGGCCACATCGACGCCAGCCACGGGTGCCACGGCCCGCCGGGCAGCCGGTCGAACGGGCCCGAGTAGGCGAGCGCCACGGTCGGCAGCGCCGGATCGGGGGGTTCCGGCGCGGCGGGCGGTCCGAGCGCGACGACCCGGATGGGCCGGTAGGAGGACCATTCGGGATCGAACGACACCTGCCACGCGCGGGCCCGTCCCGCGCCGGGCGCGTCGAACCCGGGTCCGCGGCCGATCAGCGTCGCGTCGTCGCCGCGCGGTGCGCGTGCCCGGGCGGCGGCGATCCACATTGGACGGTCGGAGCGGCTGAGTGGTTCCGGTGGCGGCCCGCCGAGGGCGTACCGGAGGGCGGTGCCGGCGGCGCCGGGCACCGCGTCCGCCGCGTCGCGGACCGCTGCGGACACGCCGGCCGGGTCGGGCCCGAGCCGCAGGAGCGCGGCGACCAGGTCGAGCGGATCCGGCGCGGCGCCCGTGGAGGGCGGGCCCGCGGTGGCGCCCATGGAGAGCGGATCCGGAGTGGCGCCGGCGGTGAGCCGTTGGACGAGCACGTCCGGCGCGATCCAGCCGCCGGCATGGGTCGGCTCCGCGTATGGGGCGAACCGCCGCCCGGCACGCAAGGCCGACTCCACGGCGGCCGCCCGCCCGGCGAGCAGCTGCACCTGCGGCGGGAGCGGCGGCAGCCGGCGTACCGGCGGCACGTGGGCGGCGGCGAACACCACTCCGGCGACGACGTCCAGGAGCAGGTCCCACTCGTACGCCGGGCCGTCGCGCAGCAGGCGGGCCGCCCGGCGGGCCAGGCCGGCGTACTCGCCGGGGTCCGGGCCGAGCCGGGCGGCCGCGCAGAGGGCGCGTTCGAGCAGCTCGGCGTCGGTCGGGTCGGCAAGCAGGATGGCGAACGCCTCGGCCAGCTCCGCCGGGTCCGTGATCGACGCCACCGCCTCCAGTGCCGGCGCGGCGACCTCGGGCGGGGCGACCGGTGCCGTGACCGTGGCCGGCGCGGCCGCGCCGAGCCAGCCGCGGGCCTCGGCCGCGACCGCGGGCGCCAGCGCCGGCAACGCGGACAGGACGGGCCCCGGCTCACCGCGCAGCCGCAACTGCTGGACGGCGGCCGCCTGGACGTCGGGGTGCGGATGGCCGAGCGCGGCGACGATGACGGACGACTGCCCGGCCCGCGCCGCGAGGGCGAGCGCCTTCGTCGCGGTGGATTTCGCGGGCACGAGGACCGCGGCGCCGAGCCCGTCGGCGAGCGCGGCGCCGTCGTGGTCGAGCCGGCCGGCCTTCTGCACGGCGGTGAGGGCGTCGACGGCGAGCGCGGCGGTCGGCCCGACGGAGCTGCGCAGCAGCGTCACGTAGCCGGCCTGGCGGGCGGCGAGTTCGTCGACGGACGGCGCCAGCGCGGCATGCAGGCGCGAGTACCAGCCGGCGCGGTACTGCGGAAACCCGAGCCCGAGCGCGGCGACGGTCGCGTCCAGCACCCGCGCGCGGTCGATCGTGGCGTCCGACAGCAGGTCGAGGACCGTGTCGTGCCACGTCTGCACGGACGAGCCGCCGTACTTGTCGACGTTGGCCAGGCTCACCTGCCGGTTG
This sequence comes from Dactylosporangium sp. NPDC049742, assembly GCF_040674675.1. Classification (NCBI taxonomy): domain Bacteria; kingdom Bacillati; phylum Actinomycetota; class Actinomycetes; order Micromonosporales; family Micromonosporaceae; genus Dactylosporangium; species Dactylosporangium sp. NPDC049742. The sequence continues at coordinate 106,452 of NZ_JBFANF010000019.1, forward strand.
CCCTCGATCTCGAAGATCCGCCAGAAGGCCCGGGCCAGCAGATCCGGGTCGGCCCGCAGCCGATCCGCCCGGCGCGCGCCGCCGCTGTACCGCCCGCCGAAGTGGCCGACCATCGCCAGCACGTAGTCGTCGTCGGCGTCGAGCGTGACGAGGCCGTCGCGTTCCGCCGCGCGGATGACGTCGAAGTCCGGGCCGAAGTCCGCGGTCGCCATCGTGCGCAGTGCGTGCCGGGCGAGCGCGTGCACGAACCGTCCGCCCCGCGCGCGGGCGATCCGCATCTGCTGGTGGTTCTGCGGCCAGTACAACCCGTCGGCGGGCGCCGCGGCCATGAGGATCAGCTCCAGCCGCCGTCCCTCCTGGGGCATGTACCGATCCTTGCGACCGTCGGCAGCGTCCCGCCACGCGTACCGCTCCCAGGCGCGCAGCACCGGCCGGTGCAGGGCCGCCCGCTCCTCCGCGGTGAACGCGCACACCCGGTCGAGCAGGACTCCGTCGTCGAGCGCCAGGAGTTCGGTCAGCGTCGCCACATCACGCAGGGTAGACGCCCCGTCGGGACGATCGTGTCCGGTGTCCGGCCGGGCAGAACGTCCTTCCAATACCTCATCGCCCTCGGCGTTGTCAGTTCCGGAAGCGGCCTGTGACGGGAAACCGACTCGCCGTATCTGGCACCGGCGCGTGTCCGTCTTTCGACCGCTGATTGCCCCATCGGAGGAGGAGCGCAATGCATCCGTCCCTGCCCGACTACCAGAAGCTGTTCGGAGATCTGGACTTCCGCGGCAGCGATGCGTCGCGGTCCGTGTACTCGCCGGCCGCGTACCTCGCCGACCTGCTGCAGCTTCTCACCGGCAGTGACCTGCCCGGGCGGCGGCCGGACCTGCGCGACGTGCGGCTCGACGGTGCGAACAGCTACACCGAGGTGCCGTACCTCGACATCGTCAACGGGATCCTCGCCGACGAGCTCGACCCCGACGGCGGCGCCCACGACGCGCTCGCCGGGCTGCGCCACCCGTTCGGGTTGCCGTTCTCGCTGCGGCACGAGCGGCTGCGGCGGCTCCTGCACCACCTCGGCACCACCCCGCTGGAGCTGTACCGCCGGTTCGCCGTGGACGAGCGGCCCGACGTCGTCGTCCGCGAGTATCTGGGACTCAACCAGGACGAGGCCGACCTGTACTCCGCCGTGCTGGACGACGCCGCGCTGCGGGAGTGCTACGGGCTGCGCGACGGCGAGACGTTCACCGACCTGGCCGCCGTCGACCGGTTCCGCCAGGCCGTCGGCCTGACCCACGAGGAGCTTCTCGCCCTGCTGCACGGCGACCTCGCCGAGGCGGAACGCGCGGAGGCCGGCCGCTGCTTCATCCACCACGACGACGAGGTCGTCACCCTCGACACCGACGAGCGCCGGCTGGTCCGCGCCGGCAGCAAGCCCGTCCCCGTCGCTTGGTTCGAGCGCGTCAACCGGTTCGTCCGGCTGGCCCGGCGCGCCGGCCTGCGGTTCCAGGACCTCGACCTGCTGCTGCGGTCCTGCTGCGGCAACGTCCTCGACGCGACCGCGCTGCGCCGCATCGCCGTCGTGCGCTTCCTGCAGCACGGCTACGACCTGCCGCTGGACGTCGTCGTCGCGCTCGTCGCGCCGGTGAACGCGCTCGGCGCCGGCGCCGGCGACACCCCGCTGGACCTGTTCAACCGCGTCTTCAACGTGCCGTTCGTCGCCACCGAACGCACCGTGCTGCGCGGCGCCGCGCACCTGCCCGCCGCCTACGCGGGCCTGCCGGAGCTCGCCGCCCCGCACGACCTGCTGGAGAAGAAGCCGGCGTACCGGCAGCGGACCGGGGTCGCCGACGCCGACGTGCAGACGATCGTCACCCGGTTCCGGGACCGGTCGGCCGACGGCGTGTCCGGCCCGCTGGACCGCGGCCGCGCCGGGGTCGCCGCGCTGACGCTGCTGTACCGCGTCGGGCAGCTGACCACCGCCCTGGACGTGACCGTCGAGGAGCTCTTCGACGTCCTGGACGCGCTGCAGAGCGACCCGTCGCTGCGCCGCCACCCCGCCTTCCCGGTGCTGCTGAGCCCCGCCGAGCCCGTTTCCGCCGACGTGTACGACATCCTGGCCGGCACGGACGTCGAGGCCGGGCTGTGGCTGCTGCAGACCCTGCTGGGCGTGGTGCGCTGGACGCAGGCGACCGGCCTGGACAGCCGCGGGCTGCTCGAGGTCCTCGGCGTCGGCCCCGAGCGGCGCGGCTCGGCCGCCGACGAGGAGCGCGCCGCCCTGCTCGACGCCCTGCGCGCGCAGTTCGAGACCGTCCAGCTCACCCCGGACGCGTTCCGCTCGGCCCGCTTCGGGCCGCGCGCGGCACAGGTGATCCACGACGTCGTGACCGGAGCCGAGGACGTCGGCTCGCGGGTGCTGCGCCTCACGCCGGGCGTCCGGGACGCGGCCTACGCGGCCGTCACCGACCTCGGCCGGGTGACCGCCGACGACTTCCGCGGCATCGGCCTCGACGAGCGGTTCGCCACGAAGATCCACACGAACCTGGTCCTGCGCGGGTACCTCGACCCGTCCGGCACCCTCGACGCCGCCACGCTCCCCGAGACGCCCGAGGAGCTGTGGCTCACCGGGGACTTCGGCGCGTACCGCGACGCGATCGCCGCCGACCTCGCCGCGGCGGTGGACCGCGCCGGCGAGGACGAGCCCGCCGCGTTCTACCCGTCGGACCTCGCCAGGCACTCGGAGCTGACCGCCGCCGAGCAGGCGGAGCTGTACGACAACCTGATCTTCAACGGGCGGATCGACGCCGAGGGCCGGATCCTGGCGTCCGACGACGACGGCGTGGACTCCGTGGACTCGGTGGACGCCGACCTCGCCGACCTGGTCTGGCCCGTGTACGAGCGGCTCCTCGAGGTCGCCGACCGGTTCCCGGCCGCCTGGATCACCCTCGACCCGGCGGTGTTCGCCGACGTGCCGCTGACCGACCAGCAGCGGGCCGCGCTCCTGGAGAGCCTGCGGTTCAACGGCTACCTCGACGACGAGGGCGCCTACACCGACCCGGTCGCCGCGCTCGGCCTGACCCTGCCCGAGCTCACCCTGGACGTGGCGTTCCACCCGTACCGGCGGCAGATCCTCGACGCGATCCAGGGCCAGCTGACGGCCGCGCTGACGGCGATGAACACCCTGACCCCGGACGACTTCCGCGACCTCGGCGACGACGCCGCCGCGCAGCGCGTCGCGGGCGTGCTCGACGCGGGGCTGCTCGTCGACGGGCGGATCCCGGACGACGCCGCGCCCGGCCTGACCGACCCGGCGGCCGTGCTCACCCTCGCCGGGTTCACCGAGGCGGAGAACCTGCTCGTGCTCCAGCGCCTCGTCGAGGCCGTCCGCGACGCCGCGCCGTTCCGGGTGGACGTCGCCGCCGTCGACGCGCTCGGGTTCACCGCCGGGGAACGCGACGACCTGCTGCGGGTGCTCGTGGAGGCGGGCGACCTCACGCCCGGCCTGACCGTGCCCGCCGACCGGCTGAACTGGTTCGGGCACGTCCACCACGCGCTGGACTTCGCGCTGCCGGGCCTCACCGACTACAGCCGCGACGTGTTCTTCCTCCTGCACGCCGTGGCCGTGGCCGTCGACGCCGCCACCGACGAGGTCGTCGCGGTGCTCACCGCCCGTGAGGCGGCCCAGCGCGCGGCGGTGTTCGCGACCCTGCAGGACGCTCTCGGCGTCCCGGCCGCGACCGCCGAGGCGATCTGCGCCGCGGTCGTCGGCGGCGCCGCCGAGACCCTCGACCTGCTCGTCGAGCCCGCCCTGGACGACCCGTTCGCCGCCGCGGCGGACCCGGACGTGCGTCGCGCGGTGCGCCGCATCCGCGGCTTCGCCGCGCTCGCCGCGCGGCTCGGGCTCGCCGCCGACGAGGTCGCCGTCGCCTTCCACGACCAGGACCTGACCGGCAAGTTCGCCGAGCCGTTGACCCTGCCGCCCGGCGTCGACCGCATCGACGCGCTGCTGGAGGGCCCCGACGGCGACGTGTACCTGTTCCGCGGGCGCGGCTTCTGGCGGTACGAGCCGGGCGCGGACACCCCGGCCGACCCGCGGCCGCGGGCGCTGACCGAGCTGTCGGACCGCTTCGGCGGGCTCGCCTCCGTCGACGCGGCGTTCACCGACGCCGACGGCACCGCGTGGATCGTCGGCCGTGACGACGCCGGCACCTCCCGCACGTTCGTCCGGCCGCTCGAGCACACCCGGTGGACGCCGCGGACGCAGGCGTGGGGCACGGTCCGCAACGCGTTCAGCGACGGCACCCGCATCGACGCGGCGTTCGTCGACGAGGAGGGCCGCACGTACCTGTTCCGCGGCGACCAGTACGTGCGCTACTCCGGCCCCGGCTACGCCACCGTGGACGAGGGCTACCCGCGCCGGCTCGGCGAGTGGTGGGAGGGCGAGCAGCGCCGGCCCGGCGACGCGCCGCTGCCGCCGAGGTTCCGTTCGGCGCTGGACGCGGCGTTCCTCGGCCACGACGGCGTCACGTACCTGTTCTCCGGCGACCAGTTCGTCGCGTTGGGCGGCCCGGCCGACCGCTCCGCCGCGGAGCGCCCGATCGCCGGCGCGTGGGGGACCGTCGTCAACAACCTCGCGACCGCGGACCGGGTCGACGCTGCGTACGTCGACGGCGCGGCGCTGTACGTGTTCTCCGGCGACCAGGTCGTGCGGCACAGCGACAGCGTCGAGAACGACGGGCTGCGCGCCGACGAGGGCTACCCGCGCCGGATCGCCGCCCACTTCGGCGACGCGGTTCCGGCGGTGTTCGAGCCCGGCGTCGACGCCGCGCTGGCCGAGCCGGGCGGTGACGTCGTCCACCTGTTCCGCAACGGCAGAACCGCGGCGGTCGGCGCACCCGACGCGAGCGTCGTGCCGACCGCGCAGCGCTGGGGCGTGCTCGGCCCGGTCCTGCCCAGCGGCACCGTCGACGCCGCCCTCCTCGGCCTCGACGGCCGGACCTACCTGTTCAGCGGCGGCCAGTACCTGCGTTACACCGGCGCCGACTACACCACGGTCGACCCCGGCCACCCCCGCGCGATCCCCGACGACTGGGGCGGCCTGTGCCGGGTCGACGCCGCGTTCGTCATGGACGGCGCCACGTACGTCTTCGGCACTGGCGGGAAGCTGTTCGACCTGCCGCTGGACGAGGGCCCCCGGACCGCGTGGTCCCGGGACCGGCTCGCCCCGGTGCACCGCGCCGACCTGGACGAGGGCCGGCTGCCGGGGGCGCTGCGCGACCGGCTCGCCGAGCACGGCATCGCCGTCGCCTCCGACGCCGCAGTGTCCAACGCAGGGACCGCCGCCGGCGCGCAGTGGCGGCTGACCGCCACCGACGGGCTGAGCCTCACGCTGCGCAAGGCCGGGCGGCGCCTGCAGGTGCACGTCACGCCCGACAGCGAGGACCCGTCGCGCCCGTACTGGGAGGAGGTCCGCCCGCGGACGTTCTTCGTGAAGTACTCGACCCGCGACTACACCACCCCCGACGCCGGCTACCCGCGGCCGATGACCGAGAACTGGTGGAACCTGCCCGACGACCTGATCGGCGGCGAAGCGGACGCCCCGTTCGCCCGCGTCGACGCGGTCTTCACCGCCGCCGACGGGCGCATCCACCTCTTCGCCGGCGGCCAGTTCGTGGTCTTCGACGCCAAGCGCCGCTGGTGGTCGGCGCCGAAGCCGATCGCCGACGGCTGGGACAGCCTGCCGTTCGGGCACGTCGACGCGGCGTTCGTCGGCGCCGACGGGCGCACGTACGTGTTCAGCGGCCCGCAGTACGTGCGCTACACCGACACGTACACTCGCGTCGACGACCGGTACCCGGCGCGGATCACGTCGATGTGGGGGACCGTCGCCAACACGATCGCCCGGACCGGGCGGGTCGACGCGACGCTCGTCGTGCAGCGCCCCGCCACCGACGACCCCACCGTTGAGGCGCCGCTCACCGACGGCTCCCTCGACACCCCGGACCTGCCCGTGGAAGGGCGCATGGTCCGGCGCACGTACCTGTTCTCCGGCGGCCAGTACGTCCGCTACACCGACACCGCCGGAGGCACCCGGCCGGCGACCGTCGACCTCGGCTACCCGCGGCTGCTCGCCGCGCTGCGCGAGGAGCCCGGCTTCGAGCACCTCGCCGCCGACCTCACGCAGGTCGACGCCGCCTTCGCCGACCGTGGCAACGTCTACCTGTACAGCGGCCGCGACTGCCACGTCGTCTCCCTCGACGTCCACCGCCGTCTCACCGACGTCGCCCGCGTGGACGTCGCCTGCGCGTTCGTCGAGGACGGCACGGTCTACCTGGAGCACCCGGAGGGCTGGCACCGCTACAGCTCACTCGAAGGCACGACCGTCTCGTCCGAGCCGGCGTTGCCGCGCGGGCTGCGGACCGTGCCCGCCGAGTACCGGACCGGGCTCGACGCGGTCCTCGCCGGCACCGACGGCACCACCTACCTGTTCAAGGGCGCGACCTGCTACAACACCACCCTCGACCGGGCCTACCCGCTGGCCGAGGAGTGGGGCCGGCCGCGGAACACGATCTACCACGACAACGCCGTCGACGCGGCGTTCGTCGCCGCCAACGGCAAGACCTACGTGTTCAGCGGCGACCAGTTCGTCGTGTACGACGGCCCCGACTACCTGGAGGCGGAGGTCACGGCCGGTCCGCTGCCGATCGCGGAGCACTTCGCCGGACTGCGGCGGGTCGCGCTCGCCTACGTCCGCGACGGCGTCACCCACCTGTTCGAGCCGCCGGACGGCACCGGGCCGATGGATGGGCTGATGCGCCTGGTCACGTACTCCGGCAAGGAGTACGACCAGCCCGACGACGCCGCACCCCGCTTCGTCGACGCCGAGTTCTGGGGTGTGCCGGAGGCGTACCGGCCGGCCGGGTTCACCGCACCGGACGCGGTCCTGTTCACCGGCGACGCCACGCTGATCCTGACCGGCGGCACCGTCGTGCAGTACGACGAGGTCGACCGCGTCTGGTCCGCGCCGCGGCCGCTGGACCGCATCTGGCGCGGCATCGGCGACGTCGAGGAGCTCACGACCGCGTTCACCGGCCGCGACGGCGCGACGTACTTCTTCTTCGCCCACGAGTTCGCCCGCTACCAGGGCCGCGCGTTCACCCCGCGGCAGCCGATCCAGGACCGCTGGGGCCGCACCCGCAACACGTTCCTCAACGGCAGCGGCATCGATGCCGCCTTCGTCCACCAGGGCGCCGTGACGTACCTGTTCGCCGGCGAGCAGTACGTGCGCTACTCCACCTCCGACTACCGCTGGGTCGACCCGGGCTACCCGAGGCCGATCGCCGGCAACCTGGGCACCGAGGAGCCGTTCGCGGGCCTGCCGGCGGCCGTCGAGGACGAGCTGGTCGCACGGATCGGCACCGGCGGCAGCGCCGTGCTCGACGCGGTCGTGGCCGGCGGCCGCAACACGTACCTGTTCGCCGGCCGGACCTGCCACGTCGTCTCCGCCGCGCCCGCCGCCGTCTATGACATCAGCGGACTCGGGCAGGTGCGCAACACGATCGCCGACCGGCGGCGGGTCGACGCGGCGCTCGTCACCACCGGGTACACCTACCTGTTCTCCGGCGACCAGTACGTGCGCTACACCGGCGCCGACTACACCCGCGTCGACGACGGCTACCCGCGCACGATCGCCGGGTCGCTCGCCGATGAGCTGGACGTCGAGGGCCTGCCGGAGGAGTTCCACACCGGGATCGACGCGGCGATGCGCGCCCCCGACGGCTGGACCTACCTGTTCGCGGGCGGCGGCCAGAGCCTGCGGTTCCGGGACGGCACCGCCGAGGTGACCCCGATCGCCGGCGCGTGGGGCGCGGTCCGCAACGACCTCACCGCCGCCGGCGGCCCGCGCGCCGCGTTCGTCGCGCCGGGCGGCGAGCTGTACGCGTTCGCCGGCGGCCAGTACGTGCGCTACGCGCTGCCGCCGGTGCCCGCCGCCACCGCGTACGCCACCGTGGACGACGGCTACCCGCGGCTGGTCCACGACGCGTGGGGCGCGCTGCCCACGGACTTCGAGGCGGCCATCGACGGCGCGTTCACGCTGCGCGGGCACACCTACCTGTGCAGCGGCGGGCGGTACGTGCGCCACGCCGACGGGCAGGCGCCCCCGCAGGCGTTCGCGGACCGCTGGGCCGACGTCGCCGACTACCGGCTCGGCGACCTGCGGACCGTGACCCGCTTCGCCGCGCTGGTCCGCACCCACCGCGCCGGCGGCGTCGACCTCGCCGCCGCGCTCGCCCCGGCGGCCCGCCCGAGCACCGACCTCTACCGCTCCGTCGCCGACCTGTTCGGCTGGGACGTCGACGAGCTGCGCTGGTGCCGGCGCAACAGCCGGTTCCTCACCGGCGGCGCGGACGACGAGGACCGGTTCGAGCTCGAGTTCCTCCTCGAGCTGGTGGAGCTGTTCGGGTTCGCCGGGCCGCTCGGCGCCGGGCCGTCGAAGTTGCGCGCCGACGTGTGGACGAGGCTGCACCCGGCCGCGGGCCGGCCCGCCGACGCCGCGCTCGACGCCGCGGCCGAGGCCCTGACCGTGCTCCTGGCCCGCAAGGTGGGCGCCGGCCGGTGGCCGGTGCTGGCCCGCACGCTGCACGACGAGCTGAACCTGGCGCTGCGCGACGCGCTCGTCGGCGCCGTCCTCGCCCGCGACCCCGGCCCCGCCGCGCACCCGCGGACCGCCCGCGACCTGTTCGAGCGCTACCTCATCGACGTCGAGATGGGGGAGAAGGGCATGACGTCGCGGGTGCGGGAGGCGATCGCCGCCGTGCAGCTGTACGTGCACCGCTACCTGCTGAACCTGGAGCCGGCCGACGGCGGCGAGGAGCAGCGGCTGCGGGTCAAGCAGTGGTGGACGTGGATGCGCAACTACCGGGTGTGGGAGGCCAACCGCAAGGTCTTCCTGTATCCGGAGAACTACCTGCGGCCCGAGCTGCGCGACACGAAGACCCCCGCGTTCGAGGCCCTGGAACGGGACCTGCTGCAGGGCGAGATCACCGCGCAGGGCGTCGAGCGGGCGTACAAGCGCTACCTCGACGAGTACACCGAGGTGTCCCGGCTCACGATCGCCGGCGGTTACGTCTACACCAAGGACCAGCTGCCGGACGGGCCGCGCCGGCTGGTGCTGTTCGGCCGGACGAAGACCGACCCGCGCCGCTACTACTTCCGGCGGGCCGAGTTCGGCAGCCGGGAGAAGCTGTCCGCGACGTGGGAGCCGTGGCAGCCGGTCGGCGTGCGCATCGACGCCGACCTGGTGCACCCCGTCCACGCGTTCGGCCGGGTCTTCGTCTTCTGGACCGTCGTCGAGCCCGTCGCCGCCGACGACCCGGCCAGCGGCACCGTCGTCGCCCGCAGCGACGGCGCGGAGCAGCACGTGACGGCGTCGGCGAAGTCGACCCGGGTCCGGATCGCCTACTCGTTCCAGAACCTCAACGGGGAGTGGGTGCCGGCCCAGGAGCTCGGCACCGGTCCCGCGGAGGCCGGGACGATCGGCGACGTGCAGCTGCTGGTGCTGCCGCGGATCAAGCCCGACACGGGCCGGATGTCGGTCGTCGTGTCGTGCACGTACACGACCACCCCGCCGACCCCCGCGGGGGCGGAGACGCCGCCGGAGCCGAAGCCGGCCGCGGTGCTGTACGAGCTCAACCCCGAGCTGTACGCGGAGCGGATCCCGGTGCCGCCCAAGGCGGTCGCCGGCACCGGCACGACCCCGGCCGAGGTCGCGGCGTCGATCATCGCGTCCATCATGGCCGCCGCTGCCGCCGCCGCGGGCCTCCCGCTGCCGGCGGGGCCCGTCGCGGCCGACGCCGACACCGACGCGGCCCTGGCGGAGCTCGCCACCGCCGTGGCCGCCGCGGCCGCCGCGAAGGCCGCCACCGCCGACCGGGTCGCGCAGATCTTCCTCGACCAGGTCCAGCCGGCCGACGTGGTGCGCTTCGACGCGCCGACCGGCGCCGAGTCGTGGCCGTGGTTCAGCGTCGACCACAAGGGCGGCAGCTTCCTGTGCCGGCCGGTGACGATCGAGCAGGTGACCGTGGCCCCGGTGAAGCTGAGCACCACCGGGGTGCGCTTCCCGAGCTGGAGCGCGGTCGACGCCGCCGTCGAACTGCCCGGCGGCACGGCCACCACGCCCGGCACGCAGCTGTTCTTCTCCACCGCCCGCAACCGGTCCGTGGTCGTCCCGCCGGCCGGGCGGATCCCGGGGGCGGTGCCGATCGGTGAGCAGTGGGGGCTGCCCCGCACCGTGCTGCCGGCCGCGAACAGCGCCGTCGACGCGGTCCTCGTCCGCGGCGAGCACACGTTCGTGTTCTCCGGCAGCCAGTACGTGCGGTTCACCGGAACCCCGTTCGGCAAGATCGACAAGGGGTACCCGCGGCCGATCCTCGGCAACGGCGAGACGCTGCCGCAGTGGGACCGGGTCGACGTCGCGTTCACCCTGCCCGGCAACGTCGAGGTGTTCCTCAACCAGGCGCTGGAGCAGGTCGTCACCGTGACCGACGGCAAGCTCGGCACCCCGGCGAGCTGGAAGGACCACTGGGTCCGCAAGCACCTCGGCGGCCTGGACGCCGTCATGGTCACCGACACCTACGTGTTCCTGTTCGCCGGCGACCGGTACGCGCGCCTGGACCACACCAAGAAGCCGAACAAGGGCAACTGGTTCGACGCGCCGGACAAGGACTACCCGCGCCCGATCGCCGGCAACCCCGACAGGATCCCCACCGACGTCCGGGTCGACGCGGCCGCGTGGCGCAACGGCACCGCGTACTACTTCGACAACACCGACCACCGCTACGCCGAGGTGCCGGCCGCCGGCGCGCGCACGTACCGCGCGACCTACGCCGCGCCCAGCTCGATCGCCACGTCCCAGATCGTCGACGCGGCGTGGGTGGGCGGCGGCAAGCTGTACCTCACCCGGGCCGGCGAGTACGTGCGGTACACGCTGAACGCCGACAACACCGTCCCGGACTGCATCGACGACGGCTACCCGAAGCAGCTGGCGGTGCCCGTCGACACCGTCCTGCGGCGCGGCGCCGACCTGTACGTGTTCAGCGGCCCGCTGTACACGAAGATGCCGGCCACCCAGGAGCCGTCGAAGATGCCGGGCTTCCGGCCGGTCGCCGGCGCGTGGGGTGAGCTGCCGGCGTTCGACTCCGCGCTGACGTCCTCGACCGGGCTGTACCTGTTCGTCGGCGACACGTACCTGCTGCACGACCAGACCCTCGAGCCGCCGCGCCCGTACGAACGCACCGCGCTGCCGTTCGAGATCGTCCGGCTGACCACCGGCACCGCCTCGGACCTGAACCGCAAGCTGCTGTCCGGCGGGATGCCGGCGCTGCTCGACCTGAGCACGCAGGAGACGAACGAGGTCGCGTTCAGCACCGACTCGCTCGACGTCAAGGCGATCCGGGTCAAGCCGGAGCTGGTCGACCCCGACCGGCTGCCGTCCGGCTCGCACCTGGACTTCCGCAGCGCCAACGGCCTCTACTACTGGGAGATCTTCTTCCACGCGCCGCTGCTCATCGCGAACGCCCTCAACGGCGCGCAGCGCTTCGAGGACGCCCGGCGCTGGTACGAGTACATCTTCGACCCGACCCACCCGACGTCCTACTGGCGGTTCCTGCCGTTCCTGACCATCGACCCGGCGGCGCTCGCCGACAGCCTGACCGCAGAGTTCGCCGCGACCGGCGGCACCGGCCTGGACGTCGGGCGGATTGAGCGATCCTCGTCGCCGAAGCTGGGACCCTCGCTGGAACCGGTCGTCACCGCGCTGCGCACCCTGGCGCCGGCGGTGGCGGAGCACCGGGACCCGCGCACCCCGGCGGAGCTCGCCGCGCTCGGCACCGTCAAGGCGGCCGCGACGCACAAGCGGATCGCCGGCGCGCTGGCGGCGCTGCTCGCCGGCACGCCGACGGCCGCGCAGCGCGCCGCGGTCGCGGCGCTGGAGGAGCGGACCCTCATCGCCGCCGACCTCGGCGCCCTGTTCGAGGCCAACGGCGACGAGGAGGACCTGCTCAAGGCGTACCGGGAGGACCCGTTCGACCCGCACGCGATCGCCGCGCTGCGCCCGGTCGCCTACCGTCGCGCCGTCGTCATGGGCTACGTCGACAACCTGCTCGACTGGGCGGACATGCTGTTCCGGCAGTACACCCCGGAGAGCGTCGACGAGGCGCGGATGCTGTACGTGCTCGCCTACGACCTGCTCGGCGAGCGCCCCGAACGGCTCGGCGTCCGGCTCCTGCCGCCGGGCAAGAGCCTGGCCGAGCTCGGCACCGCGGACCTGACCGGCTACTTCAGCCGCGGCGGCGTGATGCTCGACGGCCCCGGCGAGGTGCACGCGGGCGTCGGCGACGCGTACTTCTCCATCCCCGAGAACAGCGTCTTCCTGGACTACTGGACCCGGGTCGAGGACCGGCTGCACAAGATCCGGCAGTCGCTGGACATCCTCGGCATCAGCCGGCCGCTGCCGCTGTTCGCGCCGCCGATCGACCCGATGGCGCTGGTGCAGGCGGTCGCGTCCGGGGCGGGCCTGGACCAGGTGACCGCGGCCGCCGCCGCCCAGCCGCCGCACTACCGGTTCGCCGCCGTGTACCGGCGGGCCCAGGAGGTCGTCGACAAGCTCGGCCAGCTCGGCTCGGAGCTGCTCAGCGTCCTGGAACGCGGCAGCGCGGAGGAGCTGAGCCTGCTGCAGAACCGGCAGGAGCACACCATCCTGACCATGTCGCTCGCGGTCAAGGAGGCGCAGGTCCGCATCGCCGAGGAGGGCGTCGCGGAGCTCACCGCCGGCCGGGTCGGCGCGCAGGAACGGGCCGCGCACTACGACGCGCTCATCGCCACGGGCATGACGGCGCTGGAACGGGCGCAGATCGCGACGATGTCCCTCGGCGCGACGATGCACATGTCGTCCAGCGTCCTGCAGATCGCCTCCGCCATCAGCCACGCGCTGCCGCAGATCAAGATGGGCCCGTTCATCATGGGCGCGGAGGCCGGCGGCGACCAGGCCGGCAGTTCGCTGGACAGCACGGCGCAGATCCTGCAGTCCCTCGGCGAGGGCTTCCAGGTGATCGGCGAGGTCCTCGGGGTGTCCGCGCAGTACGAGCGGATGTCGCAGGACTGGACGCTGCAGCTGGCCACCGCCCGCAACGACCTGGAGCAGCTGGAGCACCGCATCGCCGCGGCCGACCAGCAGCTCGGCGTCGCCCGGCGGGAGGCGGACATCCAGGCGCGGCAGCTGGAGCACTCCGACGCCGTCGCGACGTTCCTGCAGGACCGCTTCACCAACGCCGAGCTGTACGGCTGGATGGCGGCGCGGCTGTCCGGCATGTACTTCCAGGCGTACAGCCTCGCCTACGACCTCGCGAAGGCGGCGGAGCGGGCCTACCAGTTCGAGCAGGGCGTGACCGAGGAGTTCATCCGGCCGACGTACTGGGAGAGCCGGCGCAACGGCCTGCTCGCCGGGCAGGGCCTCGCGCTGGACCTGCAGCGGCTCGGCAAGGCACAGCTCGACGGCGACGCGCGCCCCCTGGAGATCACCCGCCAGGTGTCGCTGCTGGACACCGACCCGGTCGCGCTGCTGCGGCTGCGCACGGCCGGCAGCGCCGACTTCGCGCTGAGCGAGGCGCTCTTCGACCGGGACTTCCCGGGCCACTTCCGCCGGCAGATCCGCACGGTGACGGTGACCTTCCTGGACGCCGAGGGCCAACCGGTCGGCGTCAACGCGACGCTGACCCAGCTGAGCAACAAGACCGTGCTGGCGCCGGACCCGGCCGCCGTCAAGCACCTGCTCGACCCGAAGGGCAGCCCGCCGGACGCGATCCGCGCCGACTGGCGGGCCAGCCAGCGCATCGCGCTGTCCCAGGTGGACTACGGCAAGGAGAACAACGGCCTGTTCGAGCTGCGCTACGACGACGAGCGGTACCTGCCGTTCGAGGGCACCGGGGCGGTGTCGACCTGGCGGCTGGAGCGCTCCGCCCACCGCGCCCCCGACGTGTACGACGTGCTCGTCACCGTGAAGTACACGGCCGAGTACGGCGGTGACCCGTTCGCCGCCGCGGTCAAGGGGATGCTCAAGCCATTCACCGCCGCCCGGTTCTTCGACGTGGCGCGGGAGTTCCCCGAGCAGTGGGAGGACTTCATCGGCAACGGCGCGTCCCGGCTCGTGCTGCCCTTCTCCACCACCATGTTCCCCGACATGGCGGGCCGCCGGATCACCGGCATCGTGCCCGCGTACGAGCTGACCAACGGCACCCCCGCCCGCCTGGTCCTCAACGGCGATCCGAGGCTCACGCTCACCGAGGCGACGCTCCTGGCGACGCCCGGTCTCACCGTCCGCGACGACGGGCCGGGGTGGGCGTTCGCGCTCGACGGCGACAAGGCCGACCTCGGCAACGTCGGGCTCGTCCTGACCTACCAGGCCCGCGTCCAGTAAGGAGACTGCGATGACCAACCCATACCGTTCGAGCTCGTCCGGGTACAACCCGAGCCGTCGGCAGCAGCCGGTGCCCCGGTACACCCCCCGGACCACGTCCAGCATGAGCACGACCACCCGGATCGGGTCCAGCTACGGCTACAGCGGCTGGTACAGCCCGCCCATCACGGCCTCCTCCTCGTCCTCTTCCTCGTCCTCGCGGTCGGCGTACGGGTACCGCCCGCGCCCCGTGGCCTCGTCCTCGACCTCGGCGTCCCGATCGACGCCCGTGCGGTCGACCCCTGTGCGGTCGACGCCCGTGCCGTCGGCGTCGTCGCGGTCCACCTCGTCACGCTCCACCTCGGCGCGGGCAACCTCGTCGCGAGCGACCGAGGTGTGGCGGCCGGTGGCGCGGACGACGACCGGGCGGTCCACCGCCTACACGCCGCCGCGATCCACGCGACTGCCGGACCGGTACCCGACGATCCGCGAGGCCGAGGCGTCGCGCTCGGCCCGTCCGACGAGTTCGACGCGCAACCCGGTCACGGTGTGGCGGCCGGTCAGCAGCACCACGCGGCCCTCGACGGTGCGTGACACGCCGGCGGACGCGGGCCCGCCGGTGGCCGCGCCGCAGCAGCCGTCGCCGGCGGCCCCGCCGCCGCCCGGCCCGCCGCCGCCGAAGTCGCAGGTGAAGACCGGCTTCGCGTCGCGGGTCAAGGCCACGGGCGAGGCCGGCAAGACCAAGCACGGCGAGCTGCCGGTCAGCGACCCGCGCGAGGTCATGCGGGAGCAGACCGAGGTGATCAGGGACTTCCTGACGTGGCACGAGGGCCTGCTCGCCCCGGTCGCCGACGACATGGAGCTCGCCGCGCTGAAGAAGATCGGCGACGAGGCGGAGGCACTGCTCGGCAACAAGGGCCAGGCGCCCGACGAGGACCTGGTGGGCCGGGTCGCCCAGGCGTTCGCGACCACGATGGCGCTGAACGTCCGCCCGCTGCCGGAGAACGACGAGCTCGACATCGAGGAGGAGCTCAAGCGCGTCGCGGAGGAGAAGGCGAGGCAGCGTGCCGCCGAGGCCCCCAACGGTGAGCCGGAGCCGAAGGTGGCGGACGACGACTCGCCGAAGACCGAGGAGCAGCAGGTCAGGGTGCAGCTGGACGGCGTGAGCTCCGCGCCGGAGTTGGCGGCCAGCAAGCAATGGGCCGCACGGCTGATCGACGAGGGTAAGTACCACACCGCCTCGTACGTGATCGACCAGACCTACCGCGTCGTCCGCTACATGGGCATGGCGGAGAAGGCCGCGAAGCTCGACAACGCGGCCCGCACCGCGGAGCTGCGACAGCCCGAGCTGGTCAACACGGCCGTGGGTGACCTGGTCGCGGGCAAGTTCGACAGCGTCCGCGCCGCGATCAAGGGGTTGAAGGACGACGCGTACCTGCCCTCGGACGAGGGACACCCGAAGTACAAGGCGCTCATCGGCGACGTGTTCGCCAGCCCCGCATTGAAGAGCCAGGCGACGCAAGCGCCGGACGTGTTCGCCGACCTGCTCGTCGGCGCGATCAAGCTGTCCAGGGTGAAGCCGGACGCGAAGGTCGTCGAGGTCACCGGAGCCGACGTGAAGGCGCTGCGCGACGCGCTGCCGCCGGACGCCGCGCCGGCGGTGGCGGCGAACCTGCTCAAACGCCACTGGCGCAACCCGGTGGCCTTCGACCAGGACACCCTGAACTGGATGATCGCGAACATCGACGCCAAGGCGTGGAACGACCCCGGAGACGGGCTCGCCGCGCGGGCGTACAACATGCTCTGGCACGCCGGGGACTACCCGGAGATGATCCGTCTCATCGACAAGGGTGTCAGCCCGCGGCTGCCCGCCAGCGACGGGTCGGACTCCGGCCGCAACCGCGAAGGGGTCTGGAGCGGCTTCGTCCAGCCGCTGGAGCACCTGCTCGGCAACTACGTCCGGCTCTGCGACCCGAAGATCTCGGCGACCGAGAAGATGACGGACGATGAGCGCAAGAAGGTCGCCGGCGCCGCGAAACTGCTGGAGGTCCTGGGTGCGCGGACGGACACCACGATCGTCACGACCTGGAAGGAGATCAAGGACTGCCAGGTCATCACCGGGTTTGACAAGGCCCCGGGGACGATCTGGGGCTTCGAGGACGTGCGGCTGCCGTACGTCCAGGCCGCGCACGAGTCCGCGGAGGGCCAGCGGCCGCTGCGGATGATCGAGATCTGGGACGCGGTGGAGAAGGCGCTCAACGCCAGGGGCTACCCGGCGCTGCTGGCCAACCCCGACAAGGTCATCAATGACTGCCTCAAGGCCGGCGTCAAGAAGCTGCAGGAGGGCCTCAAGGAGAAGCCGCGGGAGTACTACGGCCGGGAGTCCGGCGCGTTCGAGGCGCAGTTCCAGCAGCAGGCGAGGGCGTACCTGACGTTCCTCGCCAGGCAGACACCCGAGGCGAAGCTCGCGATCGCCGACCTCAGCGGCAAGCGGCCCGACAAGTGGATGGGCGCCCTCGGCTGCAAGGCCGGCCTGTGGTGGGCCGCCGAGGCGAAGGAGCCGATCTACTACGTCCTGGACGGCCTGAACGAACGCGACGCGATCGACTACAAGGCATACAAGACGAAGAAGATCAACGAGCGGATGGCCGACCCGCTGAAGGTCCAGGCGTTCGGCGAGGTCATCACGCTGTCGGAGGTCCGCGAGATTCTGAACCACTGGGACAAACCGGATCAGAAGATGCGCACGTACGTGAAGTTCGTCGAGCGCGGCAGGATCCTGGAGGGGGCGGACCTGAACAAGATCGACGGCTGGGTCAAGGAGATGAAGGAGGCCGACGCCACCACGAAGCGCATCATGGCGCGGACCGGCCCGTCGAAGGAGGCCCTCGAACCGAAGCTCAAGGGCCTGGACACGACCAACCCCAACCTCCGAGCCGAGGACGAGAGCACCCTCAAGCACGTCGTGCTCCAGGCCGACCTGGTGAAGATGGCCGCCAACGCGCACTTCGAGCTGCTGTCCGGCGCCCTCGACAACTGCAAGGAGCTCTACAAGAACCTGCTGCTGCCGGAGGCCTTCAGGGACGACTACAAGGTGATGCTCGGCCTGCCGCTGGACAAGCGGCTGGCGGCGGCGGCGGTACTCAAGGACACCTACCTCACCCCGGAGAAGACGGCCAGCGCGCTCATCAAACCGCTGCGCGCCGCCGTCGACCGGTGGGCCAGCTCCGGCCTGATCGTGTGACCACCCCTCGTCGCCCGGGTCGGTGATCGTCTCGTCGAGATCGCCGACCCGGGCGACGGGGGTCAGATCGTGCGGCGCAGCGCGGTCTCCACGGCATCGATCAGCGGGTCGCCTTCGGTCCGCGGGTGCCGTGCGAGACCGAGCTCGACGTCCGGCAGGGTGGGCAGGGCGTCCGCGTCGTGGCAGGCCATGGCCGGTTCGAGGTTCGCGGGCATGAGCGCCGCGACGCCGAGCCCGGCCCGGAGCGCGGCGAGCACACCGATCAGGCTGTTGCTCTCGAACGCCACCCGCCAGCTCCGATCGGTGCGGTCCAGCGTCTCCACCACCGATGTGCGCCACGTGCACGTGTTCGAGAACAGCACCACCGGCAGCGGATCGGCGGCGACGTCCACCCCGTGGCCGACCGCCCAGACCAGCGGGCGGCGCACCGTCCAGCGGGGCGGCCCGGGAAGGTCCGGCACCTCGTCGAGCACGAGGTGGACGCGGCCCGCGTCGTACGCCTCCCGCATCGCGGCCGTGGAGACGCTGAGCACCTCCAGGGTCGCGCCGGGGTGCAGTCGGGCGAGGTCGGCGAGGGTCTGCGGCAGCTGGGAGGCCGCGAGGTCTTCGAGCAGCCCGACGCCGCAGTGGCCGGTGAGCGCTCGCCCGGTCTCGGTGAGCGCCTGTGCGGAGAGCGAGAGGATGCGTTCGGCGTACGGCAGCAGCTCCTCGCCCGCCCGGGTCGGCGAGACGCCGGACGGTGACCGGTGCAGCAACGGGCGGCCGACCACGCTCTCCAGCTTGCGCAGCTGCTGGCTGAGCGCGGGCTGGGTGTGCCCGAGCGCCGTGGCGGCGCGGCTGATGCTGCCCGCCCGCACGGCGGTGACGAACGACCGCAGCAAGACGATTTCGAGGTCCCTTGCCATAAGCGTTCATTATGCCTGCTCCAACTGAATGAGGCGTTCCTATGGCGTACCGGATGACCTAGCGTCAGGTGAGTGACCGGATACCGGCAGGTGCTAGCCGTGCCAGGGATGGCCTCGCTGCTCGGCATCTCGCTGCTCGCCCGGACCGCGATCACCGCCGACGTGATGGCGCTGACGATGTACGTCGTGCTGGGCCTGGACCTGAGCTACGCGGCGGCGGGCGGGGTCGCGGCGGCGCTGACCGCCGGGCTGGCATTCGGCGGGCCGCTGCTCGGCCGCATGATCGACCGGCGGGGCGTGCGGGTCGTGCTGACGGGCACCGCCGCCGTGCAGGTCGTCTTCTGGATGAGCGTGCCGGTCCTGCCGTACGGGATCCTGCTGGGCGCCGCCTTCCTGTCGGGTCTGCTGATGGTGCCGGCCCAGTCGGTGACCCGGCAGGCGATCGCCGCGATGACGACGGCAGGGCAGCGCAGAGCCGCGTTCGCGCTGGAGTCCGTGCACGGCGAGCTGTCGTACATCGTGGGCCCGTCGGTCGTGATCCTCTGCGCGGCGCAGACGTCCCCCGACGTGGTGGCGTGGGGCGTCGGCGCCGCGATCGCGGCCGGCGGCGCCGGGATCGCCGTGCTCGACCCGCCGGTGCGGGCCGACGGCGAGGCGGATGCCGCCGCGGCCGGACGCCCCCCGCGCCGGGAGTGGCTGGGCGCCGGCATGATCGCCGTACTGGTCATGGCGGTCGGCACCACGACGCTGCTCAGCGGCGTCGATCTCGCCATCGTCGCCACGCTCACGGAAGCCGGCCAGGTGTCCTGGGCCGCCGGGGTCGTCGCCGTGTTCGGCGTGGCGTCCGTCGCCGGCGGGCTGATCTACGGCGCGCTGCCCCGGCCGCTGCCCACGTGGCTGCTGCTCGGCCTGCTCGGGCTCGTGACGATTCCCGCCGGGCTCGCCTCCGGCTGGCCCGCGCTGTGCGTGGCCGTCGTCGGCGCCGGGCTGCTCACCGCGCCGACCCTGTCCACGGTCGCCGACGCGGTGAGCCGGCTGGCACCGGCCGGCGTGCGGGGCGAGGCGACCGGCCTGCAGTCCTCAGCGCAGAGCGCGGGTTTCGCGCTCGGCTCCCCGGTGGTCGGGGTGGCTGTCGACCTCTCCACTCCGGCGGGCGGCTTCGCGGCGGCCGGGCTGGCCGGCCTCGCCGCCGCACTGACCGGATGGCTGCTGTCCCGCCGCCCGCCGTCTCCGCCCACCCACCCCGCCCGTGCCGAGGCGCCGGTCCTCGAACCGCAGGGACGGCGTCCCCGCTGACCCGCTCAGCGACGCCGGCGGCGGGCGCGCTGGCGGCAGGTCGGCCCGCAGTAGGTGGGCGGCCGGCCGGTGGTGTGGATGTGCAGCCGCGCGCCGCATTCGAGGCAGTGCCCCGTTTCGTGACGCCGGCCCGGAGCCGTGTCACGAAACTCGGCCGGTTTCGTGAGCAGGCCGTCGAGCAGCAGTCGGACCAGCCGGGCGCCGCGGGCCGGGCTGCGATGGGCCGAACGCAGGGCCGCGCCGCCGGCGAGGAGCGCGGTCAGGTCGTCGGCGTGCACGTCGGCCCGCACCGCACCGGCGCGCTTGGCGGCCAGCAGCAACCGGTCCAGGGCCTGGCCGAACTGTTCGGTGGCGGCGGCGAGCCCGGCGCGCGGCCAGCTCCTGTCGCCGGTGAGCCAGTCGCAGACACGGACCCGGCCGGGCGACTGCTCGATCGCCTCGACCAGGAAGCCGAGCAGCGCGTCGCCGGGTGCGGCGCGGGCGGCCCACCGGTCGGCGCCGCGGACCAGGCCGTGGATGTGCTCGGCGAGCACCGCCTCAATCAGGACCTCCTTGCTCGGGAAGTGCCGGTAGACGGTGCCGGCGCCGACCCCGGCCCGCTGCGCGATCCGGCTGAGCGGCACGTCCAGCCCGTCCTCGGTGAAGACGCGCATCGCGGTGCGCAGGACGATCTCGCGGTTGCGGCGGCCGTCCGTGCGCTCGGCGGTCATGTCACGAAATCCTTGCCGTCGGTCCGGGACCGGGTGGATCGTTCCGGTTCATGTCAGTATCACGCACACGCGGGACGGTCGTCGTCACCGGCGCCACGGGGAAGCAGGGCGGTGCCACGGCACGGAGACTCCTGGCGCTCGGGTGGCCGGTCCAGGCCCTGGTCCGCGACGTCACGACACCGGCCGCCGCCGCCCTGGCCGCCGCCGGTGCCCGGCTCGTCCCCGGCGACCTCGACGACCCGGCCGGCCTGGTGCCCGCGCTCGACGGCGCCGCCGCGGTGTTCGCCATCCCGCCAGTCACGTTCGAGACCGATGTGGAGGTCGCGCGCGGACGGGCGCTGATCGACGCCGCGGCCACCGCCGGGGTCGAGCAGATGGTGTTCAGCACGGTCGCGTCCTCATCGACGAAGCGGCAGTCCGCCGAGGGCAAGGCGCTCATCGAGCGGCACCTGCACGACAGGATCAGGTCCGCCACCGTACTTCGACCCGTACGGTTCATGACCAACTACATCAGCCCCGGCATGCGCGGCATCGACGGGATCGCCCACGGGGTACACCGGCACCTGTTCCCACCACACGAACCCATGCAGGTCGTCGCGCTCGAGGACATCGCCGACATCGCCGCCCTCGCGTTCGCCGACCCGGCCAGGTTCGCCGGGCGCACCCTGGAGCTGGCCGGCGACGACCCGACCCCGGTCGAAGCCGCCGCCGCCATCAGCGCGGCCACCGGTGTCCCGGTCCGCTACGAACAGCTCACCGACGACGAGGCGGCCACGCTCGGCCCGATGATCGTCGAGACCCTCCGGCGCTGGCGGACCGGCGAGCGCTGGCACGCGGACATCGAGGCCCTGCGCGTCATCCACCCCGGGCTGCGCACGTTCGCCGACTGGCTCGCCGAGTCGGGCGCCGCCGCCCTCCGCGCCCACCTCGCCGCATAGCCTGCGACAGCCGCGGTCCCGCTCGAACCGGGCGGGTCCGCCGGCCGGTTCAGACGGTGATGGCCTGGAGGGTCTCCGCGATGATCTGGCGTGACCGGGTCCGCGCCGCGGCATCGGTCACCATGTCCTGGACCATGACCTCGGTCGCACCCGATGCCCGGATCACCGGTTCGAGCTGAGCCCGCAGGGTCGCCGGGGTCCCGGAGATCTGCGGCGGGACGATGCCGCCGACGATCGTGCTCGGCTGAGCCTTCGCCGAGGCGCTCAGCTCCGCCCGGGCCTGCTCGACGGTGGGGATCGGCCGGTCCCGTCCACCGGCCCGCAGTGCCCGCGCGGGCCAGGTCAGCCGGTGTGCCGACGCCTCGTCGTCGGCGGCGACGATGTTCAGCGCGAGCATCGGCTGCGCAGCACCGGTGCCGAAGGGCGTCTTCGTGAAGCCTTCCCGGTAGTGGCGGAGCGCGCAGTCGGCCCGGCCGGGGTTGATGTGACCGCCGAAGGTGTAGCCGATGCCGAGCCGCGCGGCGAGGCCGGCGCTCGCGCCGGAGGAACCGAGCACCCAGACCTCGGGCACGCCGTCGATGCCGGCCGTGAGGTCGATCGCCGCGAAGGGGTGGGCGCAGTCGAATGCCTTGTGGAGGTAGCCGATGATCTCGTGTACCTGGTCGGGGAAGTCGTCGGCCGGCTGGCTGCTCCGGTCACGACGCAGCGCGTGGTCGACGAGGGGTGTGGCGGTGGAGCGGCCGAGCCCCAGGTCGATGCGGCCGGGCGCGAGCGACTCGAGCATCAGGAAGCGTTCGGCGACGCTGAAGGCGCTGTAGTGGTTGAGGAGGACGGCACCAGAGCCGAGGCGGATCCGGGAGGTCCGCTGGGCGGCCGCCGCGATCAGCGCGGCCGGGTCCTGGGCGGCGTATCCCGTCACGTGGTGGTGCTCGGCGAACCAGAAGCGGTGAAAGCCAAGGTGTTCGGCCTCCTCGGCGGCGGCGAGGGCCCGGTTGAGGGCATCCCACTTGCTGCCTCCGGGCGTGACCGGGGCCAGTTCGACGAGCGAAAATCTCACCGCACGCCTCCGGCGTGCAGGACGCCGCCGGTCCAGGAGGGGAAGCCGGCCGCGAGCACCGAGGCGACGTCGGCGCCGGCCGGGTCGATCCGCAGGCCGTTGTCGAGGGCGCGGCGGGCGGCGGCGGCCATGGCGGCGGGGTCGGGGCCGGCGTCCAGGAGGGTCTGCACGAAGGAGCCGTGACCGCCGCGGATCAGCACGGGGATGCCGCCCTTCGCGCGGACCTCGGGGATGAGGTCGGCGTCGGTGATCTCGACGATCGGGGCGTCAGGGGCGAAGAACACCGCTGCCAGGGGGTTGGCGACGAGCTGCGGGAACTCCCGCATGCCGGCCCGCGAACCGGCCGGGGAACGCTCGGCGGGTGCCGTGGCGACCGCACGCATCGCGAAGAAGAGATGCGCCAGGTCCGGGATCTCGGGTGCGCCCAGCAACGCCCGGCAGGCCGCCGTCTCGATCTCGAACGCCTCATCCAGCGGCGCCGCCGCGCTCCGCACCGCCACATCGAGGACCGCGGCGAGCGCCCGCACCGGTGACCCCGCCGATCGGCGGCTCACCTCCTCGGCAAGGCCCGGCGGCTCCGCGGTCCCCCCGGGAACCTCGTAGCCGGGCCGCTCCCACCGCTGGACGAAGTGCCCGGCCGGCTGCGCCAGTACCCAGACCCGCGCCGCGGCGACCACGTCGTCGGCCAGCTCGTCCACCAGGCCGGCCGGCAGCGCCTGCGCCGGGTGATACGCCGTGCCCGGCCCGACGATGTCCAGCACCGTCGCGGCGATCCCGAACATCCGCGTGGCTCGGACCGTCCCGCCACCTCCGGGAATGATGCCCATGCCGGTCTCGGCGAGCGCCCAGACGACCGACGGGTCGTCCGGGCCGACCCGGTAATGGCAGGCCAGCGCGAGTTCGAAGCCGCCGCCGAGGGCGGAGCCGTTGAGTGCGGCGGCGACCGGCCGGCCCAGGGTCTCCAGCCGGCGCGCCTGGTCGCGCAGCGGCGTCAGCAGGTCGTAGGTGCCGGCCGCCTCGTCCGGGGTGATCTCGCCGGGGACGAAGTCGGGGCCGGCGATGAAGGAGCGTTTCGCCGAGGTGAGGATCACGCCGCGCAGCCGGCCGAGCTGCGAGGTGAGGTCGTCGAGGCAGGCGCCGAGCCCGTCGTGGTGACGCTGGTTGAGCATGTTCGCGGTGCGGCCGGGGTCGTCGAGGGTCACGGTGACGACGCCGTCGGCGTCCCAGGACCAGCGCGCCGACTCAGACTGTTGGACATCTGTCATACCATCAACATAGGCGATGGTATGACAGATATCCAACTGTAGGGTGGGGGCATGGCGCGGGAGGACGACGCGATGCCGGACATCGCCGACGTGACGATGGTCGACGTGCTGCGGGCGGTCGCCGACCCGATCCGCCTGCGCATCGTGCAGACGCTCGCCGACGGCCTGCCGCACGGCAAGTGCGGCACGCACTGGGACTTCGGCGTGCACAAGTCGACCATGACGCACCACTTCCGCACGCTGCGGGAGGCGGGCCTGACCCGCACCGTCGTGGCCGGCCGCACCCACACCATCGAGCTGCGCCGCGCCGAGCTGGACGCCCGCTTCCCCGGCCTGATCGATGCCCTCACCGCGACCACCGGGTCTCCGGCGCGATCGTCCGCCGGACCCGGCGGCTCGCCGGCCACCCAGCCGGGCCGCTGATCGAGCCCCCGGCCTGGCCGTGATGGCATTCCTCGGCCGGGCGCTCCGGCGTATCGGGTAACCGCCCGGATCGCGCGCAACCGGGCCGCAACGCGGGGCGAACCGGGGTGCGCCTTGCCTGTCCGACGGTTGGTGGAGCCGAACACCAGCCGCCCGACAGGAGTCGCTCATGTTGCCCGCAATCCGGCGTACGATCGCCGTCGCCATCGCGGCGGCGTTTGCCTCGCTGGCCGTGGGGGCCGGTGTGCCCACGGCCGCGCAGGCGAGCGACCCGCTGTTCTCGTGTCGCTCGCGTGGACCCGAGTGCCACCAGCCCGGCGAGCCACGCGCGAGCCTGCCGGAGCCAAACGGCACCATGAGCCCGGCGGAGTTCATCGCCGCGTCCGTGCCCGGCGCCCAGCAGAGCCGCCGCGAGGACGGGGTGCCGGTGTCGGTGACGATCGCGCAGGCGATCCTCGAGTCCGGCTGGGGCAGGAGCGCGCTGTCCACTGTGGACAAGAACTTCTTCGGCATGAAGTGCAACGGGCAGGGCAGGTACGCGACCGGCTGCCGCAGCCACGCCACGAGCGAGTGCACCGCGGCCGGGGCGTGCTTCGGGACCACGGCGTCGTTCCGGGTGTACGGCAGCGCGGCGGACTCGTTCCGCGACCACGGCTACACGCTGGCCACGCTGCCGCGGTACAGCGTCGCCTTCCAGTACCGTAACGACCCGAACCGCTTCGTGGCCGAGATGCACAAGGCCGGCTACGCGACCGACCCCGAATACACGGTCAAGCTGACCGGCATCATGGCCAAGTACAACCTGTACCAGTACGACCTGCCCTGAAGTCAGGCGGTCAGGTCGAGGAGGCCGGACCAGCCGCCCGCGTAGAACGTGTAGTAGGCGTGCCCGTCGCGCCCCGTCGTGTACGCCTCGGTGGTGCCGAAGCGCGGGTTGTACAGGACCGAAGGCGCCCCCGTCGTCGCCCCGCCCAGGCTGTTCCAGCCCGACCAGCCGCCCAGGTAGTAGATGTACTGGAGGTCGTCGGCCGGCGTGTGGACGTACACCTCCGTGGTGCCCGAGCTGCGGTTGTAGACGACGCCGGGGTCGGAGTCCACCGAGCCGC
This sequence comes from Dactylosporangium sp. NPDC049742, assembly GCF_040674675.1. NCBI lineage: Bacteria > Bacillati > Actinomycetota > Actinomycetes > Micromonosporales > Micromonosporaceae > Dactylosporangium > Dactylosporangium sp. NPDC049742. Next base: position 131,836 of record NZ_JBFANF010000019.1, read on the forward strand.
CGAGGTCGACCCAGGAGGACCAGCCGCTGAGGTAGTAGCGGTACTTCAGGGTGCCGTCCGCGGTGCGGGTGTACGCCTCGGTCGTGCCGTAGCGCGGGTTGTAGAGGACGCCGGGGGTGCCCTCGATGGTGCCGCCGAGGTCGATCCAGCCCGCCCAGCCGTTGAGGTAGTAGCGGTACGCGAGGGCCGAGCCGACCTTCGCGTAGACCTCGGTGGTGCCGAAGCGCGGGTTGTACAGCACCGCCGGGTCGGCCGAGGCCGGACCGCCCAGGTCGATCCACGAGGACCAGCCGCCGAGGAAGTAGCGGTACGCGAGGTTGCCGCTCGCGAGCCGGGCGTACACCTCGGTGGTGCCGAAACGCGGGTTGTACAGCACGGCCGGGGTGCCCGTGCCGTCGCCGCCGAGGTCGATCCAGTCCGCCCAGCCGTTGTTGAAGTACCGGTAGGCGACGTGACCGTTGGCGAGGCGGGCGTAGACCTCCGTGGTGCCGAAGCGGGGGTTGTACAGCACCGCCGGGTCGGCCTGGGTGGTGCCGCCGAGGTCGGTCCAGCCGGACCACTCGCCGGACCAGTAGGCGTAGGCGAGCGAGCCGCCGGTGGTGCGGGCGTACACCTCGGTGGTGCCGAACCGCGGGTTGAACAGGCTCACGGTCCGCGAGGCCGGGCGCGGCGGGTCGGCCTGGCGGATGTAGAGCAGCCGGTTGGCGGTGGAAGCGGCGGCGTACGCCGGGTACGTCGACATGTCCAGGGCGCCGACGGTCGAGCTCTGCACGAGGGCGGTGCGGACCAGCTGCGGGCTGTAGTCCGGGTGCGCCTCGAGGATCAGGGCGGCGGCGCCGGCCACGTGCGGGGACGCCATCGAGGTGCCGTCGAGCCGGCGGGTCGCGCTGTTGTCGGTGTTCCAGGCGGACAGGATGCCCTCGCCCGGCGCGAAGAGGTCGACGCAGGGCCCGTAGTCCGACCAGCGGACGGGGTGGTCGGAGGAGCTCGACGCGCCGACGACGATGGCCTCGGCGACGTCGCCGGGTGAGTTGTCGCAGGCGTTGAGCGGGTTGTCGTCCGCGTCGCCGTTGCCGGCGGCGACGGTCCAGGTGAGGCCGGAGCTGATGGAGCGGCGCACGGCGGCGGCGAGGATCTCGGTCTTCTCCCCGCCGAGGCTCATGTTCACCACCGCCGGGCGGGCCGCGTGGGCGGTCACCCAGTCGACGCCGGCGACGACCTCGGAGAGGTAGCCGTCGCCGCCGCAGTCCAGCACCCGCACGGCGACGAGGTTGATGCCCTTGGCCACGCCGTACGTGGTGCCGCCGATCGTGCTGGCGACGTGGGTGCCGTGCCCGTCGCAGTCGTTGGCGTTGGCCGGGTCGTTGCTGTTGCCGGCGTTCGCCGGGATCGGGTTGGGGTTGGTGGCCCGGTCGACGAAGTTGCGCCCGTAGCTCGCCCGGCCGCCGAACTGGGTGTGCGCGATGCGGATGCCGCTGTCCACGGTGTACGCGGTGACGTGGCTCGCGGTGTTGGGGTAGGTGTACACCGTGTCGGCGCCGCTGCGGTCGTCGATGCGCCCCAGGCCCCACGGCGCGTCGGCCTGCGTGGCGGTGGCGTGCAGCAGGATGTTGCGCTCGACCCGGGCCACCCCGGCCGCGGCCGCGAGCCGCCGCGCGTCTGCCTCGTCGAGGCCGTCGATCGCGAAGCCGTGCACCGCCGAGCTGAACTGCTCCTGCACCTCGCCGCCGAACCGCCCGGCGAGGTCGGCCGCGGCGGAGGCGACGGCGGCCTGCGCCTGCCCGGCGCTCTGGATCCCTGGCGGCTGCTCGAGCAGCACCACGTAGCCGGCGGCGGCGCCGGTCGGCGCCTCGCCGTACACCACGCCCTCCGGCGGCGGCGCCGGGCCGGGGGCCAGCAACGCCGCGAAGGTGGCCAGAGCGAGGGTGCCGATCACGCGTCATCACCTCAAGTTCCCTTTCGACTACGTTGAGTCACCATACCCGAGGAGTGGCGCGCTGACACCTGATCAGTGCTCCGTTCGGCGGGCACAATACGTGGGGTGGGACTCCTGTTCCAGACGCGCGCGTCGGACTCCTCGTGGATCGGCACCGTGTGGACGTGCACCAGCGAGCGCGTCGCGGAGATGACCTCGGTCGCCGGCGTGTCGTGGGGAATCGTCTTCTGGCAGCGCGAGGGCATCGCGTACACGAGCATCAGCGGACCCGAGACCAGGACCGGCACCGCGCCCGTGCCCGAGGGCGCGACCTTCGTCGGCATCGAGTTCGCCGTCGGCACGTCACTGCGGGCCGTGCCGGCGCCCGCCCTGGTCGACGGCGGCGTGGAGCTGCCCGACGCCCACCGCCGCAGCTTCCGGCTGGACGGCGCCCGGTGGGAGACACCCGGCGCCGACGATGCCGAGGCCCTCGTCGCGCGGCTCGTCCGCGCCGGCGTCGTGATCCGGGACCCGCTCGTCACCGGTCTGCGCCGCGGCGACCGGCCGGCGGCGACCGCGCGCACCGTCGAACGCCGTTTCCGCGAAGCGACCGGCCTCACCCAGGGCGCCGTCCGGCAGATCGAACGCGCCCGCTCCGCCGCCGCGGGGCTCGCCTCGGGTGTCCCGGTCGCCGAGGTGGTCGCGGGGCTCGGCTACTTCGACGAGCCGCATCTGGCCAGGGCGCTGCGCCGGTACGTGGGCCGCACCGCACGCCAGCTCCGCGACGGCACCGGCGGGCCGATCGCCCTGGCCCTGGATCAGCGGGCGACGTCGTAGATCAGCTTCACGACGCCGTTCGGGTACGCCGCCGACTCCCGCAGCCGCAGCACCTGCTTGGCCTTGTCCGCGTCGCTGAACAGGCGCTTGCCGGCGCCGAGCAGGACCGGGAAGACGAGCAGGTGGTACCGGTCGATGAGCCCCTCGTCCGACAGGCGCCGGGCCAGCTCCGCGCTGCCGTGGACGAAGATGGCGCCACCGTCGCCGCGCTTGAGCTCGGCCACGTCCTCGGCCGAGCGCAGGACCGCCGTCGGACCCCACCCGTCGACGAGGGCGTCGTCGGGCAGCGTCGCCGAGACCACGTACTTCGGCAGGTCCTTGTACGCGGAGTGGTCCTCCGAGCCGCGCCACAGCGGCGCGAACACCTCGTAGCTGCGCCGCCCGAACATCAGCGCGGTCGTCACCCGCAGCTCCTCGCCCTTGAGCGAGAACGCCTCGGGCAGGAACTCGACGTCGTTGACCACCCAGCCGCCGCTGCGGTGCTCCTCACCGGGCCCGCCGCCGGGCGAGTCGACCACCCCGTCCAGCGAAACGAACCCTGTGTAGACCAGCTCGCGCATGTCCCTGCTTCCCCTCAGCCCGGCAACGAGATCGACAAGGATGCTAGGAGCCGCCGACCTGGCCGTCTTGTACAGAAACGACGCGCCGCCGCCCTGTTGTCGAGAGCGGCGCCTGCCGGTCGGCCGGGATGGGTATGCCGAGGTGGGGGCGCGTCAGGAGGCGGGTTGTGACCGGTCGGCCAGGTGTGATCGGACGGCGCTGAGGAATGCTTCTGTCTGGGGCTCAGGTCCGTTCGTGATCGGGCAACGTCTGCCCCACGCGGTCCCAGACCGTGTCGAGGTTGAGCCGGCCATCCCGCCCGGCGTTCACCAGGTCGGTGCCGAGTCGGAACAGCCCTGAGGGCAGCTCGCGATGCGCGAAGAGGTAGTGATGGCGGCGCGGACCGTCGGACATGCGCCGACGCTAGCAAGGCCTCTCACGGGGCGGCGCGTAGACCCGGACGGGTCGGTGGCCACCTCGCCCCCCTTCGACCGAGGGCGAGGTTGTGGCGGGTGCCGAGGGTGTCGGGGTGGTCTGGGCCGAGGTGGTGGGTGGCGGTGGTGTGCAGGTGGTGGAAGTAGTCGCGGGCGGCTGCGACGAGGCCGGTGTTGCCAAGACTGCTGCCGGTGCGGAACAGGACAGGGTGCGCAGCGTCGGCGACGGTCCACAGGTGCTGGCCGGTGTGCTGGTGCAGGGTGGTGGTGTTGGCGCGCAATGGTTGTGCGGTGCCGGCGTCGGGTTCGCGGCTGGGCCATAGTTCGTTGATGGCGTCGGCGGCGGTCACGGCCAGGTCGTGTTCGTGCTCGGTGGGGTGTTCTCCCGGACGACGCGTTGCAGCAGTGCGTGGACTCGTACCGTGCCGGCGTCGGTGTCGGCTGGGTCGGCGGTGGTGGTGGTGGTGGTGGTGAGGCTGAGACGGTGCAGGGCGCGCAGAGCGTCGTGGGTGTCGTCGTCGGTGACCGGTTGTGCCATGTTGCCGGTGCGGATGGTGCAGTAGCCGGTGACCGCGGCGGTGGTGAACAGCCAGTGCGGGATGCCGTTGGGGTCCAACAGCGCCGCCAGCTGCAGCAGAATCCCGGCGACCCCGTCGGTGGCAGCGTCGGCGAGGCCGATTGACAGAGCCCAGGTATCCGCGACCGCGGTGTGCAGCACGAGGCGGCGGACGCGGGTGATGTAAGGCGGAGCTGGGAATGGTCGAGGCCGAAGTGGTCCTTGCTCATGTACGCCACGTCGAAGAACACCCTCAACACCCCGACCGCCAACGCCACCAGACAAAGCTGTGGCATGCTCAGCACGTCGAACGCCCACGCCAACGGCACCGAGCTCAGCACGACCGCCCGCCCCACGTCGGCGATGATCAGCACCTTGCGGCGGCGCATCCGGTCCACCCACGCCCCTGCCGGTAGGCCGATCAGCAGGAACGCCATCATGCCGCAGGCGGATGAAGCGCCGGCGCCGCGGGAGCGGATCCGTCGGTTCATCCGCATCGTGGTGACCAACGGTCAGGACATCCGGAACTGCGGATGCCCGGTGCGCGGGCGCACGGCGAAAGGACATCGGTTCGTAAGAATCACGGCGGGGTCGGGGACCGTAGGGTCGTGTCGTGGTCTTCAGACGTCTTGGCGCATCCGTCGCCGCCGCGCTCGCCGTGCTCGCCGTCGCGGCCGGCTGCGCGGACGGCACCTCCACCGGCGCGGCCGGGCCCGGAAGTCCGTCCGCGTCCGCCCCGGCTGTCACGGGTGCCGCCGCACCAGCCACCTCCGGCGCCACGGCGGCCGCGCCGCCGACGTTGACGTTCACCGCGCGGACCGTCGGTGGCGCCGACTTCAACGGCGCCGCCCTGGCGGGGAAGCCGGCCGTGCTGTGGTTCTGGGCGCCGTGGTGCCCGACGTGCGCCGGTCAGGCCAAGGGGGTGAAGGCGACCGCCGAACAGCTGGCCGGCAAGGTGAACGTCGTGGGCGTCGGCGGCCTCGACGACGAGCCGGCGATGCGCCGGTTCATCACCGAGTGGAAGCTGGACGCGGTGCCGCACCTGTCCGACGAGGCGGGCACCGTGTGGAAGAAGTTCGGGGTCACCTCGCAGAGCACGTTCGTGCTGCTGGACAGCCGCGGGACCGTGGTGCACAAGGGCGTCCTGCGAGGCGACGACCTCCCCGGCCGGGCCGCCGCGCTGACCTGATGACCGACCTCGGGCTCGCGCTGGCGGCGGGGCTGGTCGCCGCGATCAATCCTTGCGGGTTCGCGCTGCTGCCGGTGTACCTGACGCTGCTGGTCCTCGGTGAAGACAACCCCGGCCGGGTGGTGGCGGTGCGGCGGGCGCTCGGTGCCACGGCCGCGATGACGGCCGGGTTCGTCGCGGTGTTCGGGGTCGTCGGGTTGGTGATCTCGCCGGTCGCCGGTGCGCTGTACCGGGTCCTGCCGTGGTTCACCGTCGGGTTCGGGCTGCTGCTGGTGCTGCTCGCCGGCTGGCTGCTCGCCGGTCGGCACCTGCCGTCGTTCGGGCTGCGGCCGGCGCGGGGTCCCAGGGTGCGGCGCTCGGCTGGCTCGATGACGCTGTTCGGTGCCGCGTACGCGTCGGCGTCGCTGTCCTGCACCATCGCCCCGTTCCTGGCGATCGTCGCCTCCAGCTTCCGCGCGGGTTCGGTCCTGGCCGGGGTGGGCCTGTTCGTCGCGTACGCCGCCGGCATGGGTCTGCTGGTCGGCGTCGCGGCGCTGGCCGTGGCCCTGGCCCGGCCCACGGCGCTGACCGGGCTGCGCCGGTTCGGCCCCGCACTGTCCCGGATCGGCGGTGCGGTCCTGCTCGTCGCCGGCGGGTACGTCGCCTACTACGGCTGGTACGAACTGCGCGGCGGGACCGACGACCCGGTCATCGCGGCGGCGCAGCAACTGCAGCAGGCGCTGGTCCGCGCGGTGGAGACGCCCGGCACCGCGTGGATCGCGGCGCTCTTCGCCCTGCTGCTCACCGTCGCCCTGACCGCACGAGCGATTCGCGTCCGCCGCGCCGGACGGACCGCCGCCCCCGTACAGGAGCCTGGCGATCGCCCTGCCGTCGACGGTCAATCCTGGTCCGGCTGTTGATGCCGGTCCTGGACACGGGCTGCCCGGCGGGTGAGGTACCGCTGCTCGGGCAGGCTCGCGGTCATCCGCGCGGCCCGCAGGTAGCAGTCGCGGGCGGTGGCCAGGTCACCGGCCAGCTCGAGCAGGTGGGCGCGGACGGCGTCGAGGCGGTGGCTGTGCGCGAGTCGGCCCGAGTCGTCGAGCGTGCCGAGGACGGCCAGACCGGCAGCCGGGCCGTGCACCATGGCCACCGCGACGGCACGGCTCAGCGTGACGACCGGGCCGGGGGAGACGCGTTCGAGGACGTCGTACAGGGCGAGGATCTGCGGCCAGTCGGTGTCGGCGGCGGTCGGGGCCTCGTCGTGGACGGCGGCGATCGCGGCCTGGACCTGGTACGGCCCGATCGGCCCGGCGCCAAGCGTGCGGGTGAGCAGCGCCAGCCCTTCGGCGACCGCGGTGGCGTCCCAGCGGCCGCGGTCCTGCTCGGCGAGGGGCACGATCGAGCCGTCGGCGTCGGTACGGGCGGCGCGGCGGGCTTCGGTGAGCAGCATCAGCGCGAGCAGGCCCGCCACCTCGCCGTCTCGGGGCACGAGCCGGTGCAGCAGACGTGTGAGCCGGATCGCTTCCGCGGTCAGGCCGGGCTGCTGCAGATCCGTGTACCCCTCGTTGAACATCAGGTACAGCACGTGCGCGACCACCGCCAGCCGACCCGGGCGCTCGTTGGCGTCCGGCAGTTCGAAGCGGGTGCCGGCGTCGCGGATGCGCTGCTTCGCCCGGCTGATCCGCTGCGCCATCGTGGCCTCGGGCACGAGGAACGCCGCGGCAACCTGCGCTGTGGTCAGGCCACCGGCCGCGCGCAGGGTGAGCGCCAGCTGCGATGGCGGTGACAGCGCTGGATGGCAGCACAGGAACAGCACGGTCAGCGTGTCGTCCCGGTCGTCGCCGACCTCGTTCGTCGGGTCGAGCACGGAGGTGGTCTCCCGTCGGCGGCGGGCACTGTCGGTGCGCCAGTGATCGACCAGCGCCCGTCCGGCGACCGTGACCAGCCACGCCTTGGGCCGCTCCGGCACGCCCTCGGCCGGCCACTGCGCGGCGGCGGCGAGCAGAGCTTCCTGTACGGCGTCCTCGCAAGCGTCGAACTGCCCGTACCGGCGCACGAGCACGCCGAGGACCTGCGGCGCCAGCTCACGCAGCAGGTCCTCCAGCGTTCCCGTCACGGAAGTCAGTCCTGGGTGAGTGGTTCGTCCATGACCCGGCGGACCTCCATCGGGTACTCGGTGACCGCGACCACCTGCGCCGCGATCTCCAACGCCCGCTCATGCGAGCATTCGACGACCCAGTACCCGGCGAGAGACTCCTTGATCTCGGCGAACGGGCCGTCCGTCGGCGCGGGTGCGCCGTCGACGAACCGGACGGTCGTGGCCTGCGCCGGGTCGGTGAGGTGCCGGCTCTCCACCACCTCACCGGACGCGCGCAGCTCCTGGTCCATCCGCATCATCGTGGTCTGCATCGTCGTGATCCACTCGGGGCCGCGGTCGGCCAGCGTGGCGCCGAGTCCGCCGAACATCATGATCATGTACTTCATGCCGGGTCTCCTCCGTTCGAGCGCCCGTCGCTCGGGCGTCGGGTCTCAGTCGGAGCCACCGCCGCCGTTCTCGACATCCTCGCCGAGGATTCTCGCCGGCGTGCCTACCAGCACCCGACCACGTCGCATTGCGACTCGGTACGCCCGAGTGACCGGGGAGGGGCGGAGCCGGACAATCGCTCGGTCCGGGTGAGTTTGGCGGGACCCTGCGGATATTGGTTTGTACGGTACGGCTCGGGGCGCCGACGCGCGGACCCGTGGCGCAAGGTCTACACCAAGATCTACGATCCTTGGAGGCCATGTTGACTACCACGGCCATCGATCTGGACACCCTTTCCGTCAACACCATCCGCGGCCTTTGCATGGATGCGGTCCAGCGGGCGGAGTCCGGACATCCGGGCACGCCGATGGGGATCGCGCCGGTCGCGTACACCCTGTGGCAGCGGTTCCTGCGGTTCGACCCGGCCGATCCGATCTGGCCGAACCGGGACCGGTTCGTGCTGTCCGAGGGCCACGCCTCGGCCCTGCTGTGGTCGCTGCTCCACCTGACCGGGGCACGGGCGGTCGACCCGGACTACGAGGTGCTCGGCCGTCCCTCGATCACACTCGAGGACCTCAGGACCTTCCGTCAACTCGACTCGCGCGCTCCCGGCCACCCCGAGTACCGGTGGACGAGCGGCGTCGAGGCCACCACCGGGCCGCTCGGCCAGGGGGACGCGACCTCGGTGGGGATGGCCATCGCCGGCCGGTGGCTGGCTTCCCGGTACAACCGGGACGACTTCAAGATGTTCGACTTCGACGTGTACTCGATCACCGGCGACGGCGACATGATGGAAGGCGTCGCGTCGGAGGCCGCCTCGCTCGCCGGTCACCTGCGGCTGGCCAACCTGTGCTGGATCTACGACTCGAACCGGGTGACGATCGAGGGCTCCACCGACCTCGCGTTCACCGAGGACGTGGCCGAGCGGTTCCTGGCGTACGGCTGGAACGTCACGACCGTGGCGGACGCCAACGACCTGGACGCCGTGGAGCGGGCACTGCACAACTTCCGGACCGAGCACGAGCGCCCGACGCTGATCGTGGTGCACAGCCACATCGGGTACGGCTCCCCGGTCGAAGGCACCGCGCAGGCGCACGGCAAGCCCCTCGGGGCGCAGGCCGTCCGGGAGACCAAACGGTTCCTCGGCATGCCCGAGGACATCGACTTCTACGTCCCCGACGACGTGTACGGGTGGTTCGCCCAGGGCATCGGCGCCCACGGTGGCGCGGCCCGCGCCGCGTGGCGGTCGAGCTTCGAGGGGTACCGGGCGCGGTATCCGGAGCTGGCCGACGAGATCGAGCGGATGCAGCGACGCGAGCTTCCGGACGGCTGGCAGGACGCGCTGCCCACCTTCCCGGCCGACGCGAAGGGCATCGCCACCCGCGAGTCCTCGGGTCAGGTGCTCAACGCGCTGGCGCAGGCGGTGCCGTGGCTGCTGGGCGGGTCGGCCGACCTCGCCCCGTCCACCGACACGCGCCTGACGTTCCCCGGTGCCGGCGACTTCCAGGCCGACGAGTTCGGACGCAACTTCCACCTCGGTATCCGCGAGCACGCGGCGGCGGCGATCGCCAACGGGATGGCGCTGACCAAGCTCCGCCCGTACTGGTCGACCTTCCTGATCTTCTCCGACTACGCCCGTGGCGCGATCCGGCTGTCGGCCCTGATGGAGATCCCGACGGTGCACATCTTCAGCCACGACTCGATCGGGGTCGGCGAGGACGGGCCGACCCATCAGCCCGTCGAGCAGCTCGCCTCGCTGCGGGCCACGCCGGGGCTGCAGGTGTTCCGGCCGGCCGACGCGAACGAGGTGGTCGAATGCTGGCGGGTGATCGCTGGACTGCGCCGTGAGCCGGCGGCGCTCGTGCTCACCAGACAGCCGGTGCCGACCTTCGACCGCACCCGGTTGGCCGGCGCGGACGGGGTCGCGAGAGGCGCGTACGTGCTGGCCGACCCGCCGTCCGGCGAGCCGGACGTGATCCTGCTGGCCACCGGCTCGGAGGTCGCGCTCGCGCTCGCGGCGCGCGACGAGCTCGCCGCCGACGGGATCGGCGCCCGGGTGGTGAGCATGCCGTGCTGGGAGCTGTTCGACCGGCAGCCGCGGCAGTACCGCGACGAGGTGCTGCCACCGGCGGTGCGGGCCCGGGTCGCGATCGAGCAGGCGTCCACGCTCGGCTGGGAACGGTACGTGGGCGACGCCGGCGCGATCGTCGGCATGCACACGTTCGGCGCCTCCGCACCACTCAAGCAGCTGCAGAAGAAGTTCGGGTTCACACCAGAACGGGTGACGCAGGTCGCCCGGGAACAAGCGGCCGCGAACCCCTGACCGTCGAGGCGGCCTCGCCCGGCGCAGGCAACGAGGGGTTGTGGCAGGCAAGGAGGGGACGTGAAGGCAACCCAGACGCTGCACGAGCACGGGCAGAGCCTCTGGCTCGACAACATCACCCGGGGCATGCTCGACTCGGGCAAGATCCAGCACTACATCGACAAGTACTCGGTCACCGGCCTCACCTCGAATCCCTCGATCTTCGACACGGCCATCGAGTCCGGCTACTACGACGACGCGATCCGGCAGGGGTCCAGGACCGGGCTCTCCAGCGAGGAGCTGTTCTACGAGCTGGCGATCGAGGACCTGCGGCGGGCGGCCGACGAGTTCCTGCCGGTGCACGAGCGCACCGACGGCGTGGACGGGTGGGTGTCGCTCGAGGTGTCGCCGCTGCTCGCGTTCGACACGGCGGGGACGGTCGAGGCCGCCAAGGCGCTGCACGCCCGGGCCGCACGGCCCAACCTGCTCATCAAGATTCCCGGCACGGCGGAGGGCCTGCCGGCGATCACCGAGTGCGTGGCGTCCGGGGTACCCGTGAACGTCACCCTGCTGTTCTCACCGGAGCAGTACGAGGCCGCCGCGGACGCGTACCTGGCCGGCGTCGAGCGCCGGATGGAGCGCCAGCTCGATCCCGCCGTGGGGTCGGTCGCCTCGGTCTTCATGTCCCGCTGGGACGTCGAGGTCGCCACCCGCGTGCCGGAGGAGCTCAAGGACGAGCTCGGGCTCGCCGTGGGCCTGGCCACCTACCGGGCGTACCGGCAGCTCATGGACTCCGACCGGGTGCAGCGCGTGCAGAACTCCGGCGGGCGGATCCAGCGGCTGCTGTGGGCCAGCACCAGGACGAAGGACCCGGCCGCCTCCGACACGCTCTACGTGTACGGGCTCGCCGCGCCGTTCACGATCAACACCATGCCCGACGTCACGCTGGAGGCGTTCTACGACCACGGCGAGATGGGGGCGCCGATGCCCGCCGACGGCGACGGCTGCGACGCGATGCTGGCCCGGTTCCGCGAGACCGGCCTCGACGAGGGCGGCCTCGCCGCGAAGCTGCAGTCCGACGGGGCGAAGACGTTCGTCGCCGCCTGGAACGACCTCTTGGCAAGGATCTCCGCACAACGTGCCGCGGTCGCCTGACGCCGCTCGAGGGGGAATCATCATGACGACGCAGAGGCCCATGCAGCTCGGCATGGTCGGACTGGGCAGGATGGGCGGGAATCTGGTCCGCCGGCTCATGCGCGACGGCCACCGGTGCGTCGGGTACGCCCGCACCGAGCGAACCGTGCAGCGGCTCGCCGACGAGGGCATGCTCGGCGCGACCTCGCTCGCGGATCTGGTGGCCAAGCTCGACCGGCCCCGCGCGGTCTGGCTGATGGTGCCGGCCGCGGCCGTGCAGTCCACGCTCGACGAGCTCGTGGAGCTGCTCGACCCGGACGACGTGGTGGTCGACGGCGGCAACTCGTACTACCGCGACGACATCGCCCGCGCCCGGCAGGCGGCCGCGCACCGGATCCACTATCTGGACTGCGGTACGTCGGGCGGCGTGTGGGGCCTGGAACGCGGCTACTGCCTGATGATCGGCGGCGAGGAGGCGCCGGTCCGGCGGCTCGACCCGATCTTCAAGACGATCGCCCCGGGGCACGGGGATGCGGAGCCGACACCGAGCCGGACCCGTGACGGCACCGCGCCGGACGGATACCTGCACTGCGGCCCCAACGGCGCCGGCCACTTCGTGAAGATGGTCCACAACGGCGTCGAGTACGGGATGATGGCCGCCATCGGCGAGGGGCTTTCGATCATCCGGCACGCCAACGCGGGCAAGACCACCCGTATCGTCGACGCCGAGACGACGCCGCTGCGTGACCCGGAGGCCTACCAGTACGACATCGACGTCGCGGAGGTCGCCGAGGTGTGGCGGCGCGGCTCGGTCGTCGAGTCGTGGCTGGTGGATCTCACCGCCGACGCGCTGGCCCGCTCGCCCGGGCTGGACGACTTCACCGGGCGTGTCTCGGACTCCGGCGAGGGCCGCTGGACCGTGCAGGCGGCGATCGATGAGAGCGTGCCCGCCCCGGTGATCAGCACGGCCCTCATGGACCGGTTCGAGTCGCGGGGGCTCGGCGAGTTCACCGACAAGGTGCTGTCCGCGATGCGCAGCGAGTTCGGCGGCCACGCGGAGAAGCACGGCTGAGCCGGCCGGGCGGCCGCGTCACCGGCGGCCGTCCGGCAGGTACCAGTGGTGCGGCGCGATGAGCCGGTGGACGGCGTCCGGGCCCCACGACCCGGGGTCGTACGGCTGCACCGGTGGCGGATTGTCCAGCAGCGGGCCGGACACCTTCCAGAGCCGCTCGACACCGTCGGCACGGGTGAACAGCGACTGGTTGCCCAGCATCGCGTCGAGGATGAGCCGCTCGTAGCCGGCCAGCGCGCACTGGGTGCAGAAGGAGTCCGCGTACCGGAACGTCATGGCCGCATCGGTGAGGCGCATGGTGGCGCCGGGCTCCTTGGCCAGGAAGCGGGCCGCGATCCAGCCCGGATCGTCGAAGTCGATCACCAGCTCGTTGTTGGACATCGCGCACGCCAAGCTCGGGTCCAGCGCGAACATCCGCAGGGCCGGCTGCTTGAGCCCGAGGGTGACCACCTGCCGCCGCTGCCCGAGCGACTTGCCGGAGCGTAGGTAGAACGGCACCCCCGACCAGCGCCAGTTGTCCACCTCGACGCGGGCGGCGACGAACGTCTCGGTCTGCGAGCCGGGATCGACGCCGGGCTCGTCGCGGTAGCCGCGGTACTGGCCGCGCACCACCTGGGTGGGGTCCACCGGCGGCATGGCCTCGAAGACCTTGGTGGTCTCGTCGCGCAGCTGCTTGGCGGCCAGGGAGGTCGGCGGCTCCATGGCCACGAACCCCAGCACCTGGAACAGGTGCGTGACGATCATGTCGCGGAACGTGCCGGTCTGTTCGAAGAACCCGGCGCGGCCCTCGATCCCGATCGTCTCGGGCACGTCGATCTGCACGTGGCTGATGTGGTCGCGGTTCCAGATCGGCTCGAACAGTCCGTTGGCGAACCGCAGGGCGAGGATGTTGTCGACCGACTCCTTGCCGAGGAAGTGGTCGATGCGGAACACCTGGGACTCGTCGAACGTGGTGTGGATGGCGTCGTCGAGCGCGCGGGCGGAGGCGAAGTCCGTGCCGAACGGCTTCTCGACGATGACGCGTGCGTTGCCCGCCAGGCCGGTGTCGCCGAGCATGCCGATCGTGGGCGTGAAACCCCGTGGCGGCACGGCCAGGTGGAACAGCCGGCGGGGGTGCCCGCCGATCGTCTGCTCGGCCGTCGCCACCGCGTCGAGCAGCGGTTGCGGGTGCGCCGGCTCCGCCGAGCCGAAGGACAACGACTCGGCGAACTCGTGCCACGCCTCGCCGGTCGGCTCCGCCGTGCCGAACTCGGCCACCGCGTCCCTGGCGCGCCGGCGGAACTCGTCGTCGGTGAGCGCGGAGCGGGCCGAGCCGACGATCCGATAGCGGGCCGGCAGCAGACCCGCTCTGGCCAGGCTGAACAGCCCGGGTAGGAGCTTGCGTCTGGCGAGGTCCCCGGTGGCGCCGAAGAGCACGATTACGTGATCCTCGCAGGGTGCGCCCTCCTGCCGCGGCGTCACCGACTCCCTGGCACCAGGCGCTGCATACTGAACGCTCATGATCCCTGGTCACTCCGACCGTTGTGGATGTACGGGTACTCCTGACCGCTACCCGGCCCGGCGGTTCGTACACCGATGACCGCGCCGGCGGAATCCGGCACATCCGGCCCGGGCGGCCGTCCGTCCGTCCGTGGCTGGGTACCGCCGGATCGTCCCGGGTAGCGTCAGAAGGGTGCTGAGCCTGCCCGCAGGCGTCCGCGCCTGCCTGTTCGATCTCGACGGGCGCGACCGACCCGAATCGGGGACGAGCGATGATCAGCCATCCGGCGTTTCCGCCCGAGCCGTGGGACATCCGCGAAACCGGTCTTGACCTCGGGGTGCTGGCGCAGTCGGAGTCGGTGTTCGCGCTGTCGAACGGCCATGTCGGGCTGCGCTGGAGGGCGACGAACCGATCGAGCCGGCCCACCACGGCCGGGCCTTCCGGCTGACCGGTCACACATCCCGTCCCACCGGCGCGACCCGGTCCACGACCCAGCCAACCACCGGGTCGTGAACCCGTTCGCCGCCGGCCCGTTCCGCGTAGGGGCCGGCGCTACACCATCCAGGCCATGTTGGAGGCCTGGGTCGGGTAGACGAACAGCGCCTGCCGCAGTGCGTCGGCGCGGATGTCCGCCCGGATGGCGAGCGCGAAGAGGTTCGAGAACTCGTCGGCCTCGGGGCCCAACAGGTGCGCTCCGAGAATCCTGCCGGTGCCCTTCTCGATCAGGACCTTGTACATCGATGCCGGCTCGGCGACCCGTCGCGCCGAGTACCAGCTCGAGGTGTCCGCCTGCTTCACGTCGAAGCTCAGGCCCTCGGCCCGCGCCTCCTGCTCGGTCATGCCCACCGCGCCCAGTGCGGGGATCGAGTAGACCACACTCGCCCGGCCGCGGTAGTCCGTCGTGTGCTGGTCGCCGTTCAGGAGGTTCTCGGCGACGAGGCCGCCCTCGTACTGAGCGAACGGCGTCTCGGGAAGGCCGCCGCTGTTGGCCGCGTCTCCCGCCGCGTACACCGCCGGGTTCGACACACTCCGCAGGTAGTCGTCGACCCGGACCCCGTGGCGGTCGGACTCGACGCCGGCGGCGGACAGGTCGAGGTCGTCGATCTCAGGGGCGCGACCGGCCGCGTGGACGACCAGGTCCGCCTCGAACACCTCGGATCCCGAATCGGTCGCGGCCGTGACCCTGAAGTTTCCCGGTGTTCCCTCGACCCCCGTGACCTGGGCGCCGGTGCGGACGTCGATGCCCGCGTCGTGGGTGCGCACCAGGAGCCGCGCCACGAGGTCCTGGTCGAAGTTTGTGAGGGGCCGGTCCCCCCGCTGCAGGATGGTGACCGTCGCACCGGCCCTGGCCGCGATGTGGCCGAACTCGAACGCGATGTATCCACCTCCGACGAACACGATCCGCCGGGGCAGCTCCCGCAGGTCGAGGAACTGGTCGCTGCGGGTGAGGTGCTCCTCGCCCGGGATACCCAGCTTTCTCGGCCACGCGCCGGTCGCCACGACCAGGTTCGCGGCGTCGAGCACGTCCTGGCCGACCTCGATCGAACGCTCACCGACGAAGCGTGCCCGCCCGTGGAACGTCTCCACCCCCTCCTTGACGAGCATCTCCTCCTGCTGCCGGGGAAACGGGTCCGTGAACGTGGCCTTGAACCGGATGAGCTCCGGCCAGTCGATGCGCAGATCCCCGGTGACGCCGCGGCCCTGCATGCGACTTCTCCGGTCGATGATCTCGGCCGCTCCCACCAGCACCTTCTTGGGGTCACAGCCGCGCAACCCGCAGGTGCCGCCGTAGGGCCGGGAGTCGACGATCGCCACGTTCCGGCCGGCCGCCTCGCATCGCGTGGCCACCGTTGAGCCGGCTTCCCCAGTTCCGATCACGACGACATCAAAGGACTTCTTCATGATCCTCCTCCTGAGGTACCTCGTTGACGGCAGCAACGATCTGGCGCCGCCGCGCGAGTGCTGCCCGCGCGGCTGCCCGTGAATGTGCTGCCCTACCCAGGTCCACGGCCCCCGACACATCCGCCGCCTCCCGCGCCACCGCGGCCTGGTTCTCCATCGCGAAGGCGCATGATGGAAGACGGCGTCCACCGGCTCAAACGAGTGCGCTCAGTGGGGGAGGACCGTCATGACCAAGGACATCACGTACCGCAGGATCTACGAGGAGTCCTCGCCCGGCGACGGCAGGCGGGTGCTGGTCGATCGCGTCTGGCCGCGGGGGATGCGCAAGGCGGACGCGCATCTCGACGAGTGGCTGCGTGACGTCGCCCCGTCCACCGAGCTGCGCCGCTGGTACGGCCACAAGCCCAGCCGCTTCGACGAGTTCCGCCGCCGCTACCTCACCGAACTGCGCGAGCCCGAGCGCCGGCAGGCCGCTGACCATCTCCGGGACGTCGCCACCCACGACAAGGTGACGCTGCTGACCGCCACCCACGACGTCGACCACAGCCAGGCCGCCGTCCTCGCCGAATGGCTGACCGGCGCCGAAAGCACCACGACCTGATCCCCCCGCCGCGGACATCTCGGCGCGTCTCGGTGCGGTCCCGGCCGTGACGCCGCACGGCCGGGACCGGGGAGGGACGGCTACGGCGTGACGTCGGCGCTGTCGATCGCCACGTTCCATCCGCTGCTGGCCGCGTTCTTCGTGCCGGTCAGCCGGATCCGCAGGGTGTGCGAACCGGCCGCGAGCGCCGGGCTCGTCCACGCCACGCCCGAGGCGTTGCGCGCCGCGGCGTAGTTGTCGACCAGGGTCTCCGCGCCGCCGTCGAGCGACAGGGCCATGATCTGCTGGTCGGCGTCGCGGACGGCGTGCAGGGCGACCCGCGTGCCGGTGAAGGTGAACGTCGCCGTCGAGCCGGCCGTGAAGCTCCAGTTCGCGGTGCCGTTGAACATGTCCGGCACGCCGGTGGTCAGGCCCCAGCCGGAGCCGTAGGCGAAGCGGGCGTCGGTGCCGTCGTAGGTGCTCGCGGTGGCCGCCTGGGTCACGTCGGCGCGGTCGAGGGCGATGTTGGTGCCGGTGCTCGACGGGTTGCGCTGGCCGGTGTTGACGATCGTCAGCGTGTGCGGGCCGGACGCCAGGACGGCGCTGGTCCACACCACGCCCGAGGCGTTGCGCGTGGCGGCGTAGTTGTCGACCGTGACCGGGTTGCCCCCGTCGACCGCGACCGTCATGCGGCCCTGGTCGACGTCGCGGACGGCGCGCAGCGCGACCTGGGTGCCGGTGAAGCGGAACGTGGCCGTGGCGCCGGCGACGTGGCTCCAGTTCGCGGTGCCGTTGAACATGTCCGGCACCCCCGTCGTGACGCCCCAGTTCGCGCCGTAGGAGAAGTCGGGGCTGTTGGCGTCGACGATGAGCGGGCCGCCCGTGGTGCCGCCGTCGAGCGGGGTGCCGAGCGTGACGGTGTACGCGTCCGAGCCCGACGTCATCGGCACCGCCACGTTCAGCGTGCCGCCCGTGACCGTGACGTCGACGCTGGAGACGACCGCCGGGCCGGTCAGCGGGGACTGGTTGGCGATGCGGGCCACGGTGACGCGGGCGCGGCCGTTGGTGACGAGCCACGACGGCACGCCGCGCACCGCCACCGTGGTGGTGCCGGTCTGGCCCGTCTGGTTGCCCAGCAACGCGACCGCGCGGCCGGCGTTGCGGTCGATGCTCGCGGCGACGCCGATCGGGCCCGAGCCGGTCGCCGCGACGAGGTTCCCGGTCATCTGGGCGTAGGCGCGGTACGTCCACCACTGCCCCGTGGGCTGCCCGTTCCACAGCACCGAGTCGAGCGTGCCGGCGACGCAGCAGTCCGACCAGATCGCGTGCGCCGCCGCGGAGACGTTGGACGCGGCCAGGCGGGACAGGAACCAGGCGAGGTACCCCGGCTGCTGCTGCCCGGAGAAGAGGTACTCGTCGATGGTGAGCGGCAGCGCCGCCACCCCGCGCGCGGACAGGATCGCCGCCGCGTCGGCCGAGTCGGCCAGGGGATCGTTGCCGAAGTGCCAGTTGAGGACGTTCGGCAGGGTGCCGTCGGCCTTGGTCCGCGCGACCCAGGCGTCGAGCCAGGCGTGGTTGTAGCCGGAGTACGACGGGCCGACGATGACGGCCGATGGGTCGACCTGGCGGATCTGCGTCACCGCGGTGTTCCACATCTGGAAGTACTGCGCGCTGTTGACCCCGCGCGGCCAGAAGCCGGTGCCGTCGGGCTCGTTCCAGATGTCGTACCGCACCCGCGCACCCGACGCCTTCACGTCCGTGGCGAGCCGGTTGACGAACGCGCGCCAGTTGGTGCAGTCGCCGTTGTCGCACGGGTACACGGTGTTGGACGGCTGCTCGGTGTCGGCGCCCCAGATGTCGGAGACGAGCAGGTGATAGGTGGCGTTGTAGGGCGCGGCGGTGACCCGCCGGGCCTGCCCGACGGCGGAGTTGAGGCGCACCTGGTAGCCGGACCCGGCGGTGTACCCGTCGCCGATCCAGCCGTGCCCGGCGATGCGCGCCCCGCCGCCGCGGAACAGCGTGGGATGCAGGGGCTGCAGCAGGGAGTCGGCGGGCCCGGAGCCGTCCTGGTTGAGGCCGTACAGGAACCCGGATCCGGCGAAGGTGGGTGTCTTGCCGACCGCGGAGAAGTCGACGTCGACGGTGGTGTCGGCGGCCTCGGCCGACGGCGTGGCCAGGAGCGGCACCGCGATCGAGCAGATGCCGAGGAGCAGGACGGCGATGATGCGGCTTGGCGGAGCGGCGCGGGACATCAATCCTCCTGATTGACGGGGAGACGGGCGTCGTCTCGCAGGAACAAGGGGATCCGGGCCAGGGGAGCGTCGACGGTGACGGTCCTCCCGCCCGGGAACGTGGTGCCGGTGTCGGTGTGCGTCCAGCGGGCGCCGGCCGGGAGGTACACCTCGCGGTCGCGCGCGCCGGGGTACAGGACGGGCGCGACGAGCAGGTCGCGGCCGAACAGGAAGGCGTCGTCGACGTCCCAGGCGGCGGCGTCGGACGGGAACTCGACGAGCAGCGGGCGCAGCAGCGGCAGGCCGGAGCGCAGCTGCTCGTGCAGGTACGGGCGCAGCCGTTCGCGCAGCCGCAGGAAGGCGGCGAGGATGGCGTAGGCCTCGTCGCCGTACGACCACACCTCGTTCGGGCCGCCGCCGACCCCGACGCCGGCCCGGTCGGTGCGGGGCTCGCGGTGGCCGTGCAGGCGGAACAGCGGGCAGAACGCGCCGAACTGGAACCAGCGCACGAGCAGCTCCCGGTACTCCGGGTCGTCGGGGTCGCCGCCGTGGAAGCCCCCGATGTCGGTCGTCCACCACGGGATGCCGCTCATCGCGACGTTCAGCCCGGCCCGCACCGACGCCCGCAGCGCCGGGAACGTCGCCGGGATGTCGCCGGACCACAGGGCCGCGCCGTAGCGCTGTGAACCGGCCCAGGCCGAGCGGACCAGCGACAGCACCTCGGTCTCGCCCTGCTGGCCGAGGTATTCGAACGCGCCGCGGGCATGCTCGCGCGGATACAGGTTGGCGACCTCGGCGCCCGGCCCGGCGGCCAGGCTCAGGTTGTGGAAGTGGCCGGGGCGCATCTCGGGCTCGCAGGCGTCGAGCCAGAACGCGCGGACGCCGTCCTTGCCGTACGACTCGTGCACCCGCGCCCAGAGGAACTCCCGCGCCCGCGGGTCCGTGGCGTCGTAGAACGAGACCCCGATCGGCGCGTCGGTCTCGCCGTCGGGCCATTCCGCGTGTACGCCGCTGCCGCTGTCGGTCGCCACCAGCAGCCCGGCGTCGCGCATCGCCGCGTGGTTCGCCGACAGCGGGCTGACCGACGGCCACACCGACACCGCCAGCTCGACGCCTAGCCCGCGCAGCTCCTGGACCATCGCGGGCCCGTCGGGCCAGTCCTCGCCGTCCCAGTCCCAGTCGCCGAGGTGGCGCCAGTGCAGGTAGTCCGCGACGATGACCGACAGCGGCAGGCCGCGGCGACGGTACTCCCGGGCGACCTCGAGCAGTTCCGCCTGTCCGCGGTACCGGAGCTTGCTCTGCCAGAAGCCGGACGCCCACGCCGGCAGCTCGGGCGCGGGCCCGGTCACCTCGGCGTAGCGGCGCAGGATCTCGGCGGGCTCGCCGACGGTGAGCCAGTAGTCGATCTGCGGCGCCCGGTCGGCGACCCAGCGGGTGCCGTTGACGGCCAGCTCCACGCGCCCGACGGCCGGGGTGTTCCACAGCAGCCCGTAGCCGCGGCTGGACACCGTGAACGGGATGCTCACCTCGCCGTTGCGCTGCTGCAGCTCGAGCACCATGCCCTTCTGGTCGAAGCGGCCGTGCCCGTGCTGGCCGAGGCCGTAGAAGCGCTCGCCGGCGTAGGCGGCGAAGCGCTGCTCGACGCGGTGGCTCCCGCCGCCGGCCGGCTCGAAGTGCCGCGGGCCCGGCCACCAGAAGTGGGCCGGTGCCTCGCGCAGCAGCTCCTCGCCGGTGTCGGCGCGGCGGGCGGTGAGCAGCCCGCCGGCGCTCACCTCGACCCGCAGCCGGCCGTTGACGAGTACACCGTCCACGATGGACGCGCCCGGGTCGGCGGGCCGGTCGAGCAGGGCGCCGGGCCGGTCGTCGGCGATGCGGTGCCGGCCCGCGCGGACCCGCACGCTGTCGGCTCCCCACGGCTCGGCGACCAGCACGTCGTGGCCGTGCCGCCAGGTCAGCGCAGTGGTCATTGCTCTCCTAATCCTTGACGCTGCCGCTGGTGATGCCGGCCGCGACGTAGCGTTGTGCGACGACGAGCAGCGCGGCGACCGGCAGCGAGGCGATGACCCCGGTGGCCATCACGCTGTTCCAGTCGCTGATGTGCGCGCCGATGAAGCGGTAGATGCCGACGGTGATGGGGGCGGCCTCGTCGCGGGTGGTCAGCGTGACCGCGAAGAGGAAGTCCGCCCAGGCGAACAGGAACGAGAACAGCCCGGCGGTGATGACCGCGTTGCGGCTCACCGGCAGGATCACCGACCACAGCGTGCGCAGCGCCGAGGCGCCGTCGAGCTGGGCCGCCTCGCGGATCTGGGCCGGGATTCCGCGCATGAACGTGTGCACGATGAGCACGGCGAACGGCACGCACAGCGTCGAGTCGGCGAGGATCAGCGCGAGCGGGGTGTCGAGCAGGTACAGCTGGTTGGCGGCGGCGTAGAACGCGTTGGCCATGACGATGCCCGGGATCATCTGCGCCACCAGCAGGCCGAACAGCAGCGTGCGGCGCAGCGGGGCGCCGAGGTGGGCCAGGCCGAACGCGGCCGGCACGGCGACGGCGAGCGTGACGCCGACCGTGCCGAGCGCGACGTACACGCTGGTCAGCAGGTGCCTTCCCTGGCTGGACAGGGCGTTGCGGTAGCCGTCCAGGGTGCCGTGGATCGGCAGCCAGACCGGCGAGGGTTTGATGAGCTCCGTGGACGGCAGCAGGGAGGCGTTGACCATCCAGTACAGCGGGAACAGCATCACGGCGAGGACGATCACGCCGATCGTGGTGTTGGCCGCGCGCCTCACGACGAGCGCCGTTCCGCGCGCAGGTAGCCGATCGCGAACACCACGGCGACGACGATCAGCAGGTTGCCGACGGCGGCGCCGCGCCCGAACGTGAGCTGCTGGAACGACAGGTCGTAGGAGAAGGTCGTCAGGGTCTGCGACGAGTCGGCCGGGCCGCCCTGGGTGAGCACCATGATGACGTCGAACACCTTCAGCGTGTAGATCAGCCCGAGCGTGAGCACGACCGTCGTGACGGGCCGCAGCAGCGGGAGCGTGATGTGCCGGAACCGCCGCCACGCCCCGGCGCCGTCCAGTGCGGCGGCCTCGTAGAGCTCCTCGGGGATCGACTGCAGCCCGCCGTACAGGATGACCATGTTGAACGGGATCCCGACCCAGACGTTGACCAGCGTGACGGCGGTGAGCGCCACGCTCGTGCTGGCCAGCCACGGGATCGGCTCGTCGATGAGGTGCAGGCCGAGCAGCGACTGGTTGAGCACGCCCGAGTCCGTCTCCAGAATCCACCGCCACGCCGTGCCGGACACCACCAGCGGCAGCAGCCACGGCACCAGCAGCAGCGAGCGCAGCACGCCGTTCAGCGGGAACCGGCGGCGGAAGAACACCGCCAGGGCCAGGCCGATGCCGAACTGGAAGGCCAGCGACGCGGCGGTGAACAGGACCGTGTTCGTGACGGTGCCGGCGAACGCCGGGTCACGGAACACCTCGCGATAGTTCCGCAGCCCGGCGAACGGCGCGACGCCCGTGTAGAAGGACGAGACCGTGTAGTCCTGGAAACCCATCCGCACGTTGGTGGCGAGCGGATAGAGGTAGAACAGGATCAGGTACAGCCACGCCGGGGCGACGAAGGCGAGCCGCTTCACTTTCGGGCAGCCGCCTTGAGCGCCTCTTCCGGCGACTTCCCGCCCGCGAGGCAGGCCTGGATCGCGTTGAACAGCGCCTCGCTGGCCTTCGGGTAGTCGGTCCCGAGCTCGGCGGTGCGGGCCTGGGCGGTGGCGATCTCCTCGACGAACGCCGACAGCTGAGGGTCGCTCTGCGCGAGCTGGGCCGCGGCGGCCTGGTTGCTCGGGATGTAGCCCGCCGCCTTCGACCACTCGAGGCTCTTGTCCTGGCTCAGCAGGCACTTGAGCACCGACATGGCCTTCGCTTCGCGCTGCGGGTTGCTGCGCCCGACCGTCCACATCTCGCCGCCGAGCGGGGTCACCGGCTTCGCGGTGGGCGAGGGGATCGGGATCGGCACGATGCCGAACTTGAGGTCGCTCTTCTTGTTCAGCGTCGGCAGCTGCCACGGCCCGTTGACCATCATCGCGGCGTTGCCGGCCATGAACTGGTCGTTGATGTCGGCCTGGGTCCAGGTGACGACGGATTTGGACGCGGCCTTGGCCTCGACGAGGTCCTTCCACAGGGTCAGGGCCTTGATCGCCTCGGGGGAGTCGAGCCGGCTGAGGCTCGCCCCGGCGGTCCAGAAGAACGGCTCGAACTGGAAGCTGCCCTCCTCGGTGCCGACGGCGGAGAAGGCGATGCCGTAGCGGGTGCCCTTGGTGAGCGCCTTCGCGGCGGCGGTCAGCTCGTCCCAGGTCTTCGGCGGCTGGAGGCCCGCGGCGGTGAAGAGGTCCTGGTTGTAGTACAGCGCCAGGCCGTTGACGCCGGGCGCGATGCCGTAGGTGTCGCCCTTGTACTTGCCGGCCGCCACGATGGAGGGGTACAGCCCGTCGGTGGACAGCTCCTTCAGCGGCACCAGGCCGCCGGACGCGGCCAGCTGCGGCAGGTCGGGGTTGTCGACGAGGGCGAGGTCGGGCAGCGACCGGGCGGACGCCTGCTGCAGCAGCTTCGGCATGAACTGAGCCCGCGGCACCTGCTGGTGCTGGACCTTGACGCCGGCCTGGGCGCCGCACTCGTCGAGCAGCTTCGGCAGCTGGGTGTTCTGCGGCGCGGCCTCGTAGTAGTCGATCTCGGTCAGGGTGTCGGCGCCGTCCTTGGTGCCGCTGGCCCCATTGCCGCACGCGGTGAGGGCGAGGGCGGTGAGGACGGCGGCCGCGAGTCTTCTCATGTGGGGGTGCCTCTCTCGATTTGTCGAACTGATTCGACAAATGGCGGAAGGGTGTGCGGTGAAGGGTGTGTCGGTTCAGCGGACCTTGAGCAGCGGGGCCAGCATCGTGACGGAGGGCTGGACCTCGTTGTTGAGCAGTCCGGCGAGGCGCTGCACCGCGGTGCGGGCGAGCTCCTCCACCGGCAGGGACACCGCGGTGACCGGCGTGGTGAGCCGGTCGGCGGCGTCGTCGGGGCAGATCGCGACGATGTCGACGTCGGGCCGGCCGAGCCCGGCGAGCCGGTCGGCCACCAGCGGCAGCGCCCACTCGTTGTAGACGACCATCGCGGTGATGTCCGGGTCGCGTTCGAGCAGCTCGCCCAGCGCGTCGACGACCCCGCCGGCGCTCGGCAGGCAGGGCGTCCACGTCGCCGCGGCGCCCTGCTCGCGCAGCGCGTCGAGGGCTCCGTCGCGGGCGTGGGCGGCGTAGGCCGCGCCGCGGCGGTAGGTCTCGGGGTGCTGCCCGAGGAAGCCCACGTGCGTGTGGCCGCGCTCGACGAGGTGCTCGGCGGCGACGCGCCCGCAGGCGACGAAGTCGAAGTCGACGTACGGCAGGCCGTAGGGGTTGTCCGGCGTGCCGACGAGGACGGCGGGGCACTGCAGCGTGCGCAGGAGCTTGGCCCGCGGATCCTTCTGCTGCACCTCCATGAGCATCACCCCGTCGACCAGGGCGGTGCCGACGGCGTCCCGGATCGCGGACGTGCCGTCGTCGTCGGTGAGCATGAGCAGCTTCAGCCCGGCCTCCTGGGCGGCGGTGAGGGCCGCCCACACGTACGGCATCTGGACCTGGTTGTGGGGTCCGTGCACGAGCGGCAGCGCCATGGCGATGACGCCGGTGCGCCTGGTGCGGATGGAGCGCGCCCCGGCGTGCGGCCGGAACTGCAGCTCGGCGATGCTCGCCTCGACCCGGGCGATCGTCTCGGGCGAGATGGAGCGGTTGCCGCTGAGCACGTAGGACACCGTGCTCCGCGACACCCCCGCGTGCCGGGCCACGTCCGCGATGGTCACTGCCATTGCCCGAGTCTCCTCCCATCGCCGCGGTCCGGCCGCACTGGGTCGAGCCGGAGGTGTCGAACTGTCGAATCAGTTCGACGCGTGGACCGTAACACCGCGGCAACACGGCGGCAAGACCCGGCGCCGCCGGCCCGACGCCCCGAGCGGGTCAGGACGGCGGCGATCCCGGCCGGGCTCGGAGGGCGACGTCGCGCATCGCGACGGATGGTCGGCCAGAAGGTTCGGGTCTACCTGCTGGCCTGAGGAAGGGCGAGCAGACCGCCGGCAGGGACCGGTCAGTCCGCCGCCGCGATGGCGTCCTTGATCGCCTGCGCGTCGCTGTCGAGGAGCGACCGCTTGCGTTCCGTCGCGTCGTGCATGAGGGCCCAGCCGTCCCCCGCGTAGCGAGGGATGACGTGAAGGTGGAAGTGGAAGACCGTCTGGAAGGCGACCTCGCCGTCACAGAGCAGGACGTTGATTCCCTCGCAGCGCATGGTTGAGCGCCGCAAGGCCCGTGCCATGTCATGACCGACCGACCAGACGTGCGCGCTGGTGGCTCGGTCGAGGTCTTCGAGGCCCACCGCGTGCACGCGTGGCACGACGAGGAGATGGCCGGGTGCGACGGGGTTGAGGTCCATGAAGGCCACGACGGTCTCGTCCTCGTACACCACACTGGCCTCGGCCTGCCGGGCCGCGATGGCGCAGAAGATGCACCCCTGCGCCGCCGGCGTCGCGTTCTGTGTCATGCGCGCAATGGTCCCCAGCGCGCCCAGACGGGTGCTACTGAGTTTGTTGCTCTACCGATCGGGACCGGCACCTGGCTCGGGCCGCGCGTAGCTGTCGGTGTAGTAGCGGCCGACCTGGTCCCGGTAGCCGGACTGGGTGAAGGTGTCCGGGTCGTACGCGGGGGAGTCCTTCACCTGCTGCCGCGTCCGGTCGACGTGGACGGTGCGCTCACGGTGGTCGACGTGGTCCACGGTCCCGGCCGGAAGCAGCACCTTCCGGCCGAAGATCCACGGACCGGTGTCCACGACCAGATGGGCCGCGCCGGTGTCGTGGTTCGCCTCGTCGACGGTGCCGATCCGGCCGTCGGTCGCCTCGACGTGGTAGCCGGTGAGTTCGACGTCGGTCCGGCCGTCGGGAGGAGGCACCGGTGCGGCGGTGTCCACGCCGAGGTCCTCGTCGGCGACGCCGCTGTAGCCACCGGCGAGTGCCGCCGGGTCACGCCAGGTCCAGGGATCGAACATGTCCACGGGTTACCCCGCTGGCCGCCGCTCACGCACCCAGACCGGCCGTCCTGGACCTGACGATTCACCGATCTGGTGGACCTTCGCCGCGAGTCCGCAGCCCGACCGGCCCATGCCTTCCCGCCGGGCCGGGGTCCGAGCCTCGACTGCCAGAACGCCCGCCCCGAACGGTTTCCACTCGGTGGCGGGCGCGCCGCGTCGCTGTACGGCCTAGCTGGCGGGCGTGTAGCAGCCCGGTGCCTGGAAGGGCGGCCCGAACGGAAAGCAACCCCAGTTCGCGAAGGTCGAGGAGATGCTCTTCACGCCGTAGACCGTGTACTTCCAGCTCGACGGCGAACCGCCGCAGCCGACATGGACTGTCCACGGCGGCGTGACACCCGACTTGCTGAAGACGCTCGTCCCCGATGCCCAGCCCGATCCTCCCGCGGCCTGAATCCAGACCCCCACCACGGGACCGGTGCTCTGATTGCAGACCACGTCACCAGAGACAGTCACCGCGGCCATGGCGGGCTCGGCCGCCGCGACCACACCTGCGCTGACGAGCGTTGTGACCAGCGCTGCCGAAACCGCCGTCCGGCGGAACACGTGCCCGGCTCTACGCATCTCCGAACTCCCCTCGAAGCACCGATTCGCAAAATCGGTGCGCTGCGAACATGTCCTCTCACCGTTGACGACCTCAGGCCAGCCAGGAAGAGGTCACGTCCAGTCCGGACGGACCCGTACTGGCAACCCACCCATCGCCGCAGCTCATGGGGGACGTCCGGCCTTGTACGGGCCTGTACGGAGCACGCTTCGACGTCCGGCGCTCGCGGAGAACAAGCCCGGGTCTGTGGGTGAGTGGGTTTGTTCGTTCGGTTGTTGGCGGGGCGGGGTCGGGTGGTGTTGATTGTGGTGAATGACGGTTGGGCGAGGAGGTTGGGTGGGGCGGCGTTGGTGGGTTGCGGCAGGGGCGGCCCTGACGGTGTTGTGGCTGACGGCTCTCGACGCGCTGTTGAGTTTGACGACCAACGCGTTCGACCTTGGTCGGTTTCGGTGGTGGCTGCTGAGTGCTGGGATCACGGGTACGGTCGGCGCGGCTGCGGTGGCCGGTGTGCAGGCGGCACGGTCGGGTTCGCGGGGTCGCGTGTGGGTGAGCGCGCTTGAGGCCGGCCGGGTCCGACGGGTCGACCTGGAGGAGGAACTGGCCGCTCTCCTGGTCGGCGTCGGTCACGGGGTGGTCGGGGTGGGAACGGCCCTGTTCGGCGCCGGCGGGTTCGGCAAGACGACACTGGCGCGGCAGGTCTGCGGACATCGGCGCGTGCGGCGGGTGTTCCGCTCGGCGGCGTGGGTGACCCTCGGTGAGGAGCCGACCGAGGCCTATCTGCGTGAACAGATCAATGACGTGTACTTCCGGTTGAGCGGCCGCCGGCTGGATGCGCAGAGCTTGGAGCAGGCAGGTCAGGAACTGGGGCGCTTGCTGGATCAGGGCCCGCGGGTGCTGCTGGTGATCGATGACGTGTGGCGGTCGGAGCATCTGCGACCGTTTCTGCACGGTGGACAGCGGTGCACGCGGCTGGTGACGACCCGCCGTCCGGGTGTGGTCGCGGGGGTGGCCGGCGGTCGGATGGTCCGGGTTGACGAGTTCAGTGCGGAGCAGGCACGGGCCGCGTTGCTGACCGGGTTGACCGGCACGGCGCCATTGGGTCTGCGGGCCGAGAGCGAACTGCTCCGGGTGACCGGTCGATGGCCGCTGCTGGTGCGGATGGCGAACCGGCACCTGTTCGACGAGGTCGCGGGGGGCGCGGCGTTGCCACAGGCAGCGGAGCGGCTGGTCGCACGGCTGGTCGCGGAGGGTCCATCAACGTTGAACCTGCTCGACGAGGAGAGCCGCAACCGGGCCGCGGCGGCCAGCATCGGGGCGAGCATGGCCCGCTTGAGTGGCCCGGAGCGGACCGCGTTCGTCCGGTTGGGCGTATTCGCCGAGGACCTCGCGGTGCCGGCCGACGTCCTGGCGATGCTCTGGTCGCCGGTGGTGTCAGGTCCATACGCGGTCCAGCGGCTCTGCGAACGGCTGGACGGATTGTCGTTGCTGGCCAGCTACTCGAGGGCAACCGCGACGGTCCGAGTCCATGACGTGGTGCGTACGTTCCTGCGGCATCAGTACCCCGCTGAAATCGTTGACGGCAACCGGGCGCTGGTGGCTGCGGCCCGCGCGCTCGTGCCCGTGGGCACCGGGCCGACGCCGTGGCATCTGCTTCCCACTGGCAACTACTTTCAGCGGTACCTCTGCCAGCACTTGGCCGATGCAGGGTTGGTGCCGGAGCTGACCGGGCTGCTGCGGGATCTGCGGTGGGCGGAGATGAAGTTGCGACAGACCGAGCTCGGCGCGCTGAGTCTCGATGCCGACTACGCCACGTGCACTGTCCCCACCGTCGGTACGTTACGGCGGGCAGTGCGGCAGGCGGCGCATCTCCTCGGCCCGGTCGAGCCGGCGCACAGCCTCGCTGACATCGTCATCAGCCGCCTCGACGGCAATCCCGACGTCGCTGCACCTGTCGCGGCGTACCGCGCGACGCTGCCCGACGCCATCCGGCTGACCAGTCGCGGACGCCCACCGGACGCCCCTCATCTGGCCCTGTCGTTCGTCCTGGCCGGCCATATCAGCCGGGTTGTGGCGGTGGCCCTCCCTGCGGACGGATCGTTCATCGTCACCGTCAGCGATGACCGGACCGCACGGGTCTGGGACCCGGTCAGCGGCGTGCTCCGACACCGGTTGACCGGGCACGCCGGTGCTGTGCTCGCCGTGGCCGTTCCGGCGGACGGGTCCTACATCGTGACTGCCAGCGATGACCGGACCGCACGGGTCTGGGACCCGGTCAGCGGCATGCTCCGACACCGGCTGGCCGGGCACGCCGGCCCGGTGCTCGCCGTGGCCGTTCCGGCAGACGGGTCCTACATCGCCACCGCCAGTAATGACCGAACGGCGGGGGTGTGGGACCCGTTCACGGGCGCCCTCCGGCACCGGCTGACCGGACACGCCGGTGCTGTGCTCGCCGTGGCCGTCCCGGCGGACGGGTCCTACATCGTGACTGCCAGCGACGACCAGACGGCGCGGGTCTGGGATCCGGCGCGGGGAATCCCGCAACACGACCTGGTCGGGCATACGGGCCCGGTGTCAGCCGTGGCCGTGCCAGCGGACGGGTCGTACGTCGTCACCACCGGTTACGACCGGACGGCGCGAGTCTGGAATCCTGCCGGCTACGGACTCATGCACACGCTGACCGGCCACACCGGTTCTGCGGTAGCGGTGCCAGCCGACGGGTCGTACATCGTCACCGCCAGCCACGACCGGACAGCACGCGTCTGGGACCCGGCAAGTGGCCGACCACGGTACGAACTCGCTGGGCATGCCGGCCCGGTGTCGGCCGTGACCGTCCCGGCCGACGGGTCGTTCATCGTCACGACCAGCGGAGACGGGACGGCGCGGGTATGGGACCCCGCCACCGGCGTCCTGCGGCACACGCTGACGGGCCACACCGACGCCGTGGAGGCGGTCGCCGTGCCGGCCGACGGGTCATGCATCGTCACTGGCAGCCGCGATGAGACCGCGCGGGTATGGGACCCCGCCAGCGGCATCCTGCGGCATGCGCAAACCGGCCACACCGACATGGTGGAAGCCTTGGCCGGGCCTGCGGACGGGTCGTACGTCGTCACCGGTAGCCGCGACAAGACGGCGCGGGTATGGGACCCGGTCAGCGGTGTGCTGCGCAATGCCTTGGCCGGCCACATCGACTCCGTCGAGGCAGTGGCCACCCCGGCCGACGGGTCGTACATCGTCACGGGCAGCCGCGACAGGACTGCGCGGGTCTGGCACCGAAGCGGCGTGCTGCGCCACGAACTGACCCGGCACAACGGCTGGGTCAACACGGTGGCTGTGCCGCCAGACGGGTCCTACATCGTGACGGCAAGCGACAACGATGGAACGGCGATGATCTGGGACCCGGTCAGCGGAGCGCTGCGCCACGAACTGACCGGGCACCTTGGCTGGACGCTGTCGGTCGCCGTTCCGTCGGACGGGTCGTATGTCGTCACCGGTAGCCGCGACAAGACCGCGCGGGTATGGGACCCCGTCAGCGGAGCGCTGCGCCACGAGCTGATCGGACACACCGACTGGGTCGAGGCGGTCGCCGTACCGGCCGGCGGGTCCTTCGTCGTGACCGGTAGCCGCGACCAGACCGCGCGGGTATGGGACCCCGTCAGCGGCGCGCTGCGCCACGAACTGACCGGGCACGCCAACTGGGTGCTGTCGGTGGCAGTACCGGCGGACGGGTCGTACATCGTCACCGGTAGTGGCGACACCGCGCGAGTCTGGGACCCGGTCAGTGGCGCGCTGCGCCACGAATTGGCCGGGCACACCGACTGGGTCGAAGCGGTCGCCGTATCGACGGACGGGTCGCACATCGTCACCGTCGGCCGCGACAAGACCGTGCGGGTCTGGGACCGCAGCGGCGGACTCGCCGCGACGACGAGAACCGACACGCCGCTCTCTGGCTGTGTGATGGTTGGCGACGGGATCCTGGCGGCAACGGGAGGGGACCATCTCTTCGTGTTCGCGATCCGGACGCCACGGATCTAAGTCCGTCCGGAGGTGCGTCAGTTTGCCGATTTGCTCACGCGCCTGTGCGGTCGGCGGCTCGATGTCTACATCTTTGCAATTCACTGCTATCGGGCGTCAGTAACCGCAAATGACGAACGTCAGAATAGTGCCGGCCCCGGCGCCATTACGCATTCGCCCGCCCGGTCCGTTCCGGCGATCAGCACCGACGGTTCTAGTCCGGAGTCGGTTCGCGATCCTGCGGAATAGCGCCACCTCGACAGAGGCGAACTGTTCGCCACGCCACAAGTCGAGTTGCAGGTCCGGGTGGAGCCATCGGGCAGAGTTCGGGAGCTGAACCGACGGCCGGGCCAGGTCGAACCTGCTAGCACTAGGCCAAACTGCTATGTGGCGGTATGGTTTACGGCATTGCAGAAACGAAGAAGATCGTCATTTTCGGCACACCAATAGGTGTGATCTGGGTCACTCCAGGTCTGCGCCGATATGCCCGATCCGGGGCTTACGTGGGTTTTCTGAATCGTACTGCTTCTTAGCCCTGACTTAAGACAGCTAAAGGTAGCGGTCTGTCTATCCCTCAAGGATTCATTCCCTCGTCAAGCCGTGGCATGCTTCGAACGGAATGGTTAACGGCACGGTCTCGGGCGGCGCCAAAAGCGCCGGTCATCGCGCGGCCAATTCGGGTTCGCCGGAATGGACAAACGCGTGTACCGCAGACAAAGGAAAGTTGCAGTTAGGTATGGAACCCCAACCGACTTTCACGCCGACAAGATCCGACAGGCCAATGGCCGTCGACGGACGGATGTCGACTGACCGGGAGGATTCCCACAGCATGAACCAGCACTCCACCTCGCACGACTTCGCCGACGGGACCCACGTCTCCGCCGACGAGTCCCCGCTCCACCCCGCGCAGACCCTTTCGCACTCCGCCGCCGGCCGCAGCTCGCGGCGCCGCGCGGGTGTCGGCATCGTGGCGATGGCACTGCTCGCCACGGGCGGCCTGACCGCGTGCAAGGACACCCTCCCCGCCTATGGGGCGCAGCCCGGTGCCACCGCGAGCACGGGCGGCACCCCGTCCGCGTCCGCCGGCGTGGGTAGCCCTTCCGCTTCGGCCACCCCGGGGACCTCGGCTTCGGCGTCGCCCACCGCTTCGGCATCGCCCTCCGGCTCCAAGTCGCCCACGCCGACGGGCAGCAGCACGACGACGCCGGGCGCGGGCGGCAGCCCGACCTACACGGTGGCCGGCTTCCCCGCCGCGAACAACACCGGCTACCCGCAGGGCCTGCCCGGTGACACGCGCAAGAAGGTGACGCTGACGCCGTACACCGGACCGATGACGATCACGGTCGCCGGCACGGTCATCGACGGCAAGGACATCAACGGCCACATCGAGATCAAGGCCAAGAACGTGACCATCCGCAACAGCCGGATCCGCGTGGCCAACGTCCAGGCCGTGACCTCCACCGACGACAACAACAACCTGCGCATCGAGGACACCGAGATCGACGGCCAGCTCAAGGACGCGTCGACCGGTGGTATCGCCCTCATCGGCCGCACCGGCTACAGCCTCCTGCGGGTCAACGCCCACGGCTCCGGCGACATCCTGCGCATCGACGGCCGCGGCACGGTCCAGGACTCCTGGCTGCACGACCCGGGCGGCTCCGGCTCCGCCCAGCACAACGACGTGATCCAGTCGACCAACGCGACGTACGTCCGCATCCTGCACAACCGCCTGGAGAACCAGCACACCCAGACGTCCTGCATCCTGCTCAAGGCCGACATCGGCCCGATCAGTGACGTGGTCGTCGACAGCAACCTGATGAACGGCGGCGGCTACTCGTTCTACTGGTACGACGCCGGCTACAAGATCACCAACGGCAAGGTCACGAACAACAAGTTCATGCGCCAGTCCGGCGGCGGCTTCTGGCCCAAGGGCGGCTACTACGGCACCCAGGCACTGAACGCCTCGACGCTCCCCACGTGGAGCAACAACACCTGGGCCGACAACGGCCAGCAGATCGGCAGGTAAGTCAGACAGAACCACCAGTCAGGGGGCGCGACCCGGAACTCCGGGCCGCGCCCCTGACTGTTCAGGCACAGCGGAAGCTCGAACTCAAGGTCGAGGCGTGGTACAGAATGGGCCGTGACCAGTGATGCGTTGGCGTCCCTGACGGCGCTTGCGGGATCGCCGCCGGCGCCGGCGCGGCCCGTGCCGCAGGAGACGCTCGAGACCGTGTTCGGCCTGCCGCTGCCGGTCGACTATGTGCGGTACGTGCGCACCGTGCCGCCGGGGGTCTACCGTGACACGCTCGCGGTCGACCAGCCCGACGGTGACGGCTCGACGGCCGAGCTGGAGGCCGCCCTGGACTTCCGTCGCGGGCAGCTGCGCGACGACGAGGCTCCGGAGCAGCTCGTCCCGTGGGCGGCCCTCGGCCGCGATTATCTGGTCTGCTGGATCGCGGACGGCGACGTGGCTGACGACTGGCGGGTGGCCGTCTACGAACCCAACCCGTTCACCGGCGGCACGGTGCATCCCTTCGCCGGCGGCTGCGTCGACTTCGTGCTGGCGTTCGCGGCCGGCGCCACCGGCCTCGCCGTGCTCGACTACGTCTACCGGCACGACCCGGACCCGCTGTTCACGGCTTTTCTCGACCGCCGCTGAGCGACGCCGTTCGACACGGTCACTGGAGGTACGTTCCCACATCCGCGGCGGTGTGACACGCCGGATGCGCGGACCGCCCGATGGGTCGTGGCGTGTGTTGAACTGGGGTGTGCAGATGCGTCCGGCAGAGTTGGCGGCGATCCGTGCCGGTGATGTCGATGTGGCGTTCCGCCGGTGGGACCGGCCTCGGGTCAAGGTCGGCACCCAGATGCGTACCGCGGTCGGGCTGGTCGAGATCACGTCCGTCGACCGTGTGCCGGTGAGGTCGCTGACTGCCGCGGACGCCCGCCGGGCCGGTGCGGCGTCGCTGGTCGCGCTGCGGGAGGGGTTGGACCGCGTCCACCCGGAGCGTCCGGTGTATCGGATCGGGCTGCGGTACGCGGGCGCGGACCCACGGCACGCGCTGCGGGAGTCGGTGCCCGACACCGCCGAGATCGACGCGATCGTCATATGGCTCGACCGGCTCGACCGTGCCTCTTCGACCGGGCCCTGGACCCGCCAGGCGCTGCTGCTGATCGACGAGCTGCCGGCCACCCGGGCGCCCGACCTCGCGCAGCGGATGGGGCGCGACACCCTGTCGTTCAAGCAGGACGTGCGCAAGCTGAAGGAGCGCGGCCTGACGGAGTCGCTCGACATCGGGTACCGGCTCTCGCCGCGCGGCGCCGCCGTCCTGGACCACGAGGGTCATCCCCGGCCGTCCCGGGACCGGCCGGTGCCCGAGCCGGGCATCCCGCTGCCGCACATCGGCGCGGCCGCGACGCGTGCGCTGACCGCACTCGGTGTGGTCCGGCTCGAACAGGTGGCCGGCCTCAGCGAGCGCGAGGTGCTGGCGCTGCACGGCGTCGGGGCCTACGCCCTTCAACACCTGCGAGCAGCGCTGGACGCGGCCGGGCTGAGCTTCCGCGACGATCCAGACGCATCGTCGTAAAACCGTGGTTCAAGCATTCACGCGTGCGAATGTGTTCACTTCCTGTCGCGCGCGATGAAACGCGCCTGGCATCGGGCGGAAGTCGGTGGTCACGCAGTCGCGGCGCCGGAAGGGCTGAATCCGGGCGAACCGCTTGACGGTGAAAATGAAAACCGATACCACTTAGGTGGTGAAGACAGCGTTTGTGGGCAAGGGCGGCAGCGGCAAGACGACGCTGGCTGCGCTCTTCGCCCGGTACCTTGCCCAGCAGCACGTCCCGCTCCTGGCGATCGACGCGGACATCAACCAGCACCTGGCCGTGGCGCTCGGCGCCGACCAGGACGAGGCCGCGCTGCTGCCAGCGCTCGGCGACCACCTCGACGAGATCAAGGAGCACCTGCGCGGGGACAACCCGCGGATCGCCTCGGCCGCGGCGATGCTGAAGACCACGCCGCCCGGCGCGGGGTCGCGGCTGGTCGGCGTCGGTGACGGCAACCCGATCTACGACCGCCTCGTCCGGCCGGTCGGTGGCGTCCGGCTCGCGGTGACGGGCCCGTTCGCCGTCGACGACCTCGGCGTCGCCTGCTACCACTCGAAGGTCGGCGCGGTGGAGCTGCTGCTCAACCACATGGTCGACGGGCCGGGGGAGTACGCGGTGGTGGACATGACCGCCGGCGCCGACTCGTTCGCCTCCGGGCTGTTCACCCGCTTCGACCTGACGTTCCTGGTCTGCGAGCCGACCGTGCGCAGCGTCGGGGTCTACCGGCAGTACACCGGCTACGCCCGCGACCACGGGGTGCGCGTCGCCGTCGTGGGCAACAAGGTCGACGACCCCGGCGACGTCGCGTTCCTGCGCGACGAGGTCGGCGACGACCTGCTGTGCTGGATCGGCCGGTCCGCGTTCGTGAAGGCCGCCGAACGGGGCAGGCACCTGCCGATCGGCGAACTGGAGGCGGGCAACGCCGAAGCCCTGCGCACCATGCAGGCCGCGCTGGACGGCTGCGGCAAGGACTGGCCCCGGTACGCCGCGCAGGCCGCCGAGTTCCACACCCGCAACGCGACGGCCTGGGGCAACGCCCGCGCCGGCGCGGACCTGACCGCGCAGATCGACCCCGACTTTGTCCTGCAGCCGGCGACCGTCGCCGCGCACTGACCGAAGGAGCACACGATGTCACTCGACGTCCCCACCGCACTGCTGGAGCGGGCCGAGGCCGGCCCCGTCGACGATGCCGAGTTCGTCGCCTGCGTGCGCGACTCCCTGCCGTACGCGTGGACGGTCATCAGCGGCGTCGCCGGCGACCTGCGCGCGTCCGGCGGCGACTTCGCCGACCACGAGGTGCCGCCGCCGAGCGAGGCCGAACGCGGCCAGCTGCTGCGCGCCCTGGCCAGCGACGCGATCCGCGGCGGCCTGGAGCGGCACTTCGGGGTGAAGCTCGCGTTCCAGAACTGCCACCGGGTCGCCGCGTTCACCCCGGCGGCGGTCGGCGGCGATCGGTACCAGGCGTTCGTCTCCCCGCGCGGTCAGCTGCTCAACCAGTCACCGGAGCTTCGTGACTGCTGACCCGGGCATCGGCCCGGCCGGCGGGGTGTTGCGCGTCGACGCGTTCCTGCTGGCCGGGCAGTTCCCCGGCGCCGGCCACGCCGACGCGCTGCGCGCCGCGGTCACCTACGCCCAGGCGGCCGAGCGGGCCGGCTTCGACGGCGTCTGGCTCGCCGAGCACCACTTCGTCACGTACGGCACCTGCCCGTCCGCCGTCGCCATGGCGGGGTTCATCCTCGGCCGGACGCACCGGCTGCGGGTCGGCACCGCCGCGGCGAACCTGTCCAACCGGCATCCGGTCGCCCTCGCCGAGGAGGCGGCGCTGCTCGACGCCGTCTCCGGCGGCCGGTTCGATCTCGGTGTCGCCCGCGGCGGCCCGTGGGTCGACCTCGAGGTCTTCGGCACCGGCCTGGACCGCTACACCCCGGACGGCTTCGCCGAAGCCCTCGACGTCCTGCTCGCCACGCTCAGCGGCGCCGGTACCGTCCGCGGCGAAGGAGCAAGGTTCGGCTTCCGTACCGTCCCCGTCGTACCGCGGCCGCCGCATGCACTGCCCGTCTGGGTCGCCGCGACCTCACCCTCCACCGTGGACCTCGCGGCAGGTCGCGGGCTGCCGCTGCTGCTCGG
The DNA here is from genome assembly GCF_040674675.1 of Dactylosporangium sp. NPDC049742. Lineage (NCBI taxonomy): Bacteria > Bacillati > Actinomycetota > Actinomycetes > Micromonosporales > Micromonosporaceae > Dactylosporangium > Dactylosporangium sp. NPDC049742. The sequence goes on from NZ_JBFANF010000019.1 coordinate 167,945, forward strand.
CGTGCACGACACCGACACCGGCAAGGCAGACCTGATCCGGCGCCACGCCCAGCCGGGCGCCGGACACGTCTCGGCGCATCTGGCGTACGTCGCGGACACCACCGCACAGGCCGAGGACGTCCTCCGCGACACGCTACCCACGTGGCTGGCCAGGGCGGGCGAACACGTCCGCATCGACGGCACCACCACGACCCGGAACCTCGCCGACTACGTCGAACACCTCATGGCCATTCACCCGATCGGGCCACCCGACCGGTGCGTGCGGCGGCTCGCCGACACGCTCACCGGCACCGGCGTCCGGCGGGTGCTGCTCATGGTCGAGGCCGGCGGTACACCGGAGCGGACGATCCGCAACATCGACCGGCTCGGCGCCGAGGTGCTCCCCGCGCTGCGCCGCCTGCCGACCGCCGCTCAGCCTTCAGCCGGGCAACGATAGCCCGCACCGCCTGCCTGCACTGCCTTCCTGCGCCGGCGTGCCTTTTGGCATGCGCACATTGCGATGCGACGGCTCGTTATTGAAAATGAAAACGAGTAGCGTCTGGCTCGCTCGGGCGGCTGACCGCCCGAAGGACGACTCGTATCCGAGGAGCAACCGATATGAAGCTGCGAACATTCGCAGTCGCCGCCACGCTCGCCAGCCTGGCGGCCGGGCTCGCCGCGTGCGGCGACGACGCGGGCACGACGGCCCAACCCGCGAACGCCGCCGGCGCCAAGCTGGCCGTGGTCGCGACCACCACCCAGGTCGCCGACTTCGCCCGCAACATCGGCGGCGACCGGGTCGCCGTCACGCAGCTCATCAAGCCCAACATCGACCCGCACGACTACGAGCCGACCCCGGCCGACCTCACCGCCATCGGCGCCGCGAAGGTGCTCGTCAAGAACGGCGTCGGACTGGAAGGCTGGCTCGACGCGACCATCAGCTCCGCCGGGTTCAAGGGGACCACGGTCGACGCCAGCACCGGCGTGAAGATCCGCCAGGGCGAGGGCGACGAGGCGGACCACGGCGACCCGCACATCTGGCACGACCCGCGCAACGCCAAGCTGATGGTGCAGACCATCGAGAAGGCGTTCAGCGCCGCCGCGCCCGCGGACGCCGCGACGTTCGCCGAGCACCTCGCCGACTACAGCGCCAGGCTGGACCAGCTGGACGCCGACATCGCCGCGAAGATCGGCAAGCTGCCCGCCGGCGACCGCAAGCTCGTCACCAACCACGACGCGTTCGGCTACTACATCGACCGGTACCAGCTGCAGTTCGTCGGCTCGATCATCCCCAGCTTCGACACGTCCGCCGAACTGTCCGCCAAGGACGTCGACGACATCGTCGCGAAGATCAAGCAGAGCGGCACGAAGGCCGTGTTCTCCGAGAGCTCGCTGCCGCCGAAGACCGCCGAGGCCATCGCCCGGCAGGCCGGCGTCAGGGTCGTCGCGGGCGAGGACGCGCTGTACGGCGACACCCTCGGCCCAGAAGGCTCCGCCGGCGACACCTACCTCAAGATGGAAACCCACAACACCGACACCATCGTCAAGGCGCTCGGTGGCTGAGCCGGCGCCGGGACCGGCGACGCCGACGGCCCTCCCCGTCGGCGTCGCCCTGCGCATCGAGCACGCCACCGTCGCCTACGACGGCACCCCCGCCCTGGAGGACGTCGACGCGCAGGTCCTCCCCGGCGAGACCGTCGCGCTGATCGGCCCCAACGGCGCCGGCAAGTCCACCCTCATCAAGGCGGTCCTCGGCCTGGTACCGGTGACCGCCGGCACGATCACGGCCCTGGGGAAGCCGCCGGCCGCGGCCCGCCGCGACGTCGCGTACGTCCCGCAGGCCGACACTCTGGACCCCGAGTTCCCGATCTCCGTGGCGCAGGTCGTGCTCATGGGCCGCTACCGCCGGACCGGCTGGCTGCGCCGGCCCGGCCGCGCCGACCGGCGCATCGCCGCGGAGGCCCTCGCCCAGGTGGGCCTCGCCGACCGGGCCAAGGCCAGGTTCGGCACCCTGTCCGGCGGGCAGCGCCAGCGGGTGCTCCTCGCCCGGGCCATCGCCCAGCAGCCCCGGCTGCTGCTGCTGGACGAGCCCTTCAACGGCGTCGACGCGCTCAGCCAGGACGCGCTGCTGACCGCGATCGCGGCACTCAAACGCCACGGCGCCGCCGTCGTCATCAGCACCCACGACCTGACCCTGGCCCACCTGGCCTGCGACGCCGCCTGCCTGCTCAACCGGCACATGTACGGGTTCGGGCCGGTCCACGACGTGATCACCCCCGCCCTGCTGCGCGCCACGTACGGCAGCCAGGCCCTGGAGTTGCGCGGCGACCGCGTCATCGTCGCCCAACCGATCGCGAACCGCCATGCGTAGCGTCCTCGTCGAGCCGTTCACCACGCCGTTCATGGGCCGCGCCCTCGCCGAACTGCTGCTCCTGGCACTGCTCGCCGGCGTCGTCAGCACGTTCGTGCTGATCCGGCGGCTCGGGTTCGTCGCCGACACCATGACCCACACCGTCTTTCCCGGCGTCGTCATCGGGTTCCTCGCCGGCGGCGCCGGCGGTGTGTTCCCCGGCGCGCTCGTCGCCGCGGCGGTGACCGCGGTGCTGCTGACCCTGCTCACCCGGTCCCGGCGGGTCACCGACGACACCGCCCTGGCCGTCCTGCTCGCGGCGATGTTCGGCGTCGGGGTCGTCCTCGTCTCCCGCCGCAGCTCGTACAGCGCCGACCTCACCGCCTTCCTGTTCGGCCGGCTGCTGGCCGTCACGCCCACCCAGCTCGCCCAGACCGCGGCCGTGACCGGGGTCGTCCTGCTCACGCTCGGCCTGCTGGCCAAGGAGCTGCGGCTGCGGGCGTTCGACCCGCAGACCGCGGCGGCCATGGGCTACCGCGTGTGGCTGCTGGACCTGCTGCTCAATCTGGCCGTCGCCCTCGTCGTCGTCGCGGCCGCCCAGTCCGTCGGCACCATCCTCATGGTCGCGCTGCTCGTCGTCCCCGCCGCGACCGGCCGGCTGCTCTCCGACCGCCTCGCGGTGATCGCCGCCGTCGGTGTGCTGGCGGCGGCGGGAGCCGGATACGCCGGCCTCGTCGTCAGCTACCACGCATCCGTCACGTACGGGCTGCGACTGGCCAGCGGCGGCACCGTCGTGCTGGCCCTCGTCGCCCTGTACCTGCTCGCGCTGCTCGTGCCGCTCGTGCGTCGGAGGCCGTCCGATGTCGTGGCTTGACGTGGCCTTCAACCGCGCCCTGGTCGAAGCGGTCCTCATCGGCGCCGCCACCGGCCTGCTCGGCGTCCAGGTGGTGCTGCGGCGGCTGTCGTTCTTCACCATGGCGATGACCCACGCCACCTTTCCCGGCGTCGTCGTCGCCGCGGTCGTCGGTGTCGACCTCTACCTCGGCGGCGCCACCGCCGGGGTCCTCGCCGCCCTCGCCGTCGTCGCGCTGTCCCGGCGGCGCGGGCACGACCCGAGCACCGCGACCGCCGTGGCGCTCGCCGCCGGGTTCGCGCTCGGCGTGGTGCTGCTGTCCGCGCAACGCGGCTTCACCAAGGACCTCACCGCGTACCTCGTCGGCTCGATCCTCACCGTGACCACCGAGGACCTGTACGTCGCCGCGGCGGTCACCGTCATCGTCGCCGCGGCGCTGAGCGCCGGCCACAAGGCGCTCGTCTACACGGCGTTCGACCGTGCCGGCGCCCGGGCCGCCGGCTACCGCACCACCGCCATCGACCTGGGGCTCCTGCTGCTGATCTCGGCGGTGGTCGTCACCGCCGTGCCCGCCGTCGGCACCATCCTCACCCTCGCGCTCGTCGTCGCCCCAGCCGGCGCGGCCCGGCTCTGGACCGACCGGATCGCCACGATGACCGCCGTCGCCGTGGGCCTCGCCGTTGCCAGCACCATCGGCGGCCTGCTGCTGTCACGCAGCTGGGACGTCGCGGCCGGCGCGGCGACCAGCCTGGTCGCCACCGGCTGCTTCGCCGCCTCGATGCTCGCCGGACCGCGCCGCGGCCTGCTCGCCCGGTGGCTGCGCCGCCGTCGCCGCCGCGGACCGGACGAGGGCTTCCCTCTGGGCGGCGGGAGGGCACGGATACTCGTACCGTGATCACGGCGGGAACCGCCGCTCGCACGGCCTGGGAAGAGGACGCATGGGGACCACGGAGGACGCCGTAGAGCTGGACGAGTACGCGCCGCCGGCGGCGGTGCAGACACCGGCTCGACGGCCGCCGCGCGGCGGTCCGGTGGCCCGGTGGCTGTTGCGGCACCGGGTGCAGCCGGTCGGGCCGGCGGCGGGGGAGGCGCACGCCGAGCAGCACGCCTGGTGGAAGGTGATGTGCCTGACCGGCGTCGACTACTTCTCCAGCCTCGCCTACGTGCCGGCCATCGCGGCGACCGCCGCCGGGGCGCTGTCGCCCCTCGCGACGCTGCTGATCGTGGCGCTGACCCTGTTCGGGATGCTGCCGATGTACCGGCGGGTCGCGAAGGAGAGCCCGCACGGCGCCGGGTCGGTGTCGATGCTGGAGCAGCTGCTGCCGTTCTGGCGCGGCAAGATCTTCGTGCTGGTCCTGCTCGGGTTCGTCGCCACCTCGTGGATCATCACGATCACCCTGTCCGCGGCCGACGCCAGCCTGCACGTGCTGGAGAACCCGCACGCCCCGGGCTTCCTGCACGGCCACGCCGTGGCGCTGACCGTGATCCTGCTGCTGGTGCTGGGCGGGGTGTTCCTGCTCGGGTTCAGCGAAGCGGTCAGCGTCGCCATCCCGCTCGTCGCGGTGTTCCTCACCCTCAACGCGGTCATCGTCGTCGTCGGCGTGGTCGAGGTGGTCACCACGCCGGGCGCGTTCTCCACCTGGACGACCGCGCTGGCCGCCGGCGGCACCGGCTTCACCGACCTCGCACTGCCGGCCGTGCTGGCGTTCCCGCTGCTCGTGCTGGGCCTGTCCGGCTTCGAGACCGGCGTGAGCATGATGCCGCTCGTCGCCGCGGAGGGCGAGGACCCGCAGGAGCGGCTGCGGGCGCGCATCCGCAACACCCGCAAGCTGCTGACCGTGGCCGCCGCCATCATGAGCGTGTACCTGCTGGCCAGCAGCTTCGTCACCACCGTGCTCATCCCGCCGGCCGAGTTCGCCGAGGGCGGCCAGGCGAACGGCCGGGCCCTCGCCTGGCTGGCGCACGAGCAGCTCGGCGAGGTCTTCGGCAGCGTGTACGACCTCAGCACCGTGCTCATCCTGTGGTTCGCCGGCGCGTCGGCGATGGCGGGCCTGGTCAACATCGTGCCCCGGTACCTGCCCGGCTACGGCATGGCCCCGGAATGGGGCCGGGCGGTGCGCCCGGTGGTGCTCGTCTACACCGCGATCACCGTCGCCATCACGATCGCGTTCGGCGCCGACGTCGACGCCCAGGCCGGCGCGTACGCCACCGGCATCCTCGCCATGATGGTCTCCGGTGCCTTCGCCGTCACCGTGTCAGCGTTCCGGCAGCGGCACAAGGCGGCCGGTGCCGGCTTCGGCCTGCTCACCGCCGTGCTGGCGTACGCCCTGGTGGAGAACATCCGCGACAAGCCCGACGGGCTCGCCATCTCCGGCATGTTCATCGCCGGCATCATCACCATCTCGCTGATCTCCCGGGTGTCACGCACGACGGAGCTGCGCGCGGACCGCATCGAGTTCGACGACACCGCCCGCCGGTTCATCACCGACACCATCGCCTACGACGGCCGGATCAACCTGATCGCCAACCGCCCCGGCACCGGTACCACGGCCGAGTATGCGGAGAAGGAGCTCGAACAGCGCGGCGAGAACGCCGTCCCCGGCTCCGCCGACGTGATGTTCCTCGAGGTCACGGTCGTCGACCCGTCGAGCTTCAGCGACACCCTCACCGTCCGCGGCGCCGAGGTCGACGGGCACCGCGTCCTGCGCGCCGAGGCCCCGGCGGCACCGAACGCCATCGCCGCGATCCTGCTCGCCCTGCGCGACACCACCGGCGTCCGCCCGCACTGTTACTTCGCCTGGGCCGAGGGCAGCCCACTGGTCCACATGGTCCGCTACTTCCTCCTCGGCCGCGGCGACACCGCCCCCGTCACGCGCGAGATCATCCGCGAGCAGGAACCAGACCCGCACCGCCGCCCCGGCATCCACGTCGGCGCCTGACCCCCCAGACGGCGATGCCCGCGGCAGGCGCGGGCATCGCCGTCACACCCTTCGCCGCGTGCCGGCGGCGCATCGGCCGGTCGACGAGCGCGGCGGACGCACGCAGGCGGTCGAAGCTCATGAGGTGCCGTATCCGCCGCCGCCCGGTGTCTCGATGACCAGGACGTCGCCTGGCTGGACGTCGACGGAGCCGCAGCCGGCGAGGTGGACGACACTGCCGTCGGCGCGTTCCAGCCGGTTGGTGCCGAGCGCGCCGGGTGAGCCGCCGGCCAGGCCGTATGGCGGGACGCGCCGGTGGCCCGACAGGGTGCTGACGGTCATGGGCTCGCGGAACCGGATGCGGCGCACCGCGCCGTCGCCGCCCCGCCACCGGCCGTCGCCGCCGCTGCCGTGCCGGACGGCGAACTCGTCCAGGAGCACCGGGAAGCGCCATTCGAGGACTTCGGGGTCGGTCAGCCGGGAGTTCGTCATGTGGGTCTGCACCACGGAGGCCCCGTCGAACCCGTCGCCGGCGCCTGAGCCGGAGGCGACGGTTTCGTAGTACTGGTGCCGCTCGTTGCCGAAGCTGACGTTGTTCATCGTCCCGGACCCTTCGGCCTGGACGCCGAGCGCGGCGTAGAGCGCGCCGACGATCGCCTGTGACGTCTCCACGTTTCCGGCGACCACGGCCGCGGGGTGGACGGGCGCGAGCATCGAACCGGCCGGCACCACGATGCGCAGCGGGCGCAGGCAGCCGTCGTTGAGCGGGATCTCGTCGGTCACCAGCGTCCGGAAGACGTACAGCACCGCCGCGGTGACGACCGACGAGGGTGCGTTGAAGTTCGTCGCGAGCTGCGGTGACGTGCCGCTGAAGTCGATCGTCGCGCCGCGTCCGGCGTGGTCCACCGTGATCCGGACCGCGATCGCCGCCCCCGAGTCCATCTCGTAGCGGTACTCGCCGTCGCCGAGGGCGTCGATGACGCGCCGGACCGCCTCCTCGGCGTTGTCCTGGACGTGCCGCATGTACGCCTGCACCACGTCGAGGCCGAAGTGGTCGATCATCCGTCCGACCTCTTCGACACCCTTGGCGTTCGCGGCGATCTGGGCGCGCAGGTCGGCGAGGTTGGTCGCCGGGTTCCGGGACGGGTACGGCGCCTCCGTGAGCAGCCGGAGCGTCTCCTCCTCGCGGAACCTGCCGTCCTCGACGAGCGGCCAGGTGTCGAACAGCACGCCCTCCTCGTGGACGTCGCGGCTGTTCGCGGGCATGGAGCCGGGCGTGAGCCCGCCGATCTCCGCGTGGTGGCCCCGGGAGGCCACGTAGAACAGCACCTCGGACCCGTCGGCGCCGAAGACCGGGGTGACGACGGTGATGTCGGGCAGATGGGTGCCGCCGTGGTACGGGTCGTTGATCGCGTACACGTCGCCGGGCCGCATGCCGGCGCGGCGGCGACGGATGACCTCCTTGATGCTGGCGCTCATCGAGCCGAGGTGCACAGGGATGTGCGGCGCGTTGGCGATGAGACTGCCGTCCGGGTCGAACAGTGCGCACGAGAAGTCCAGCCGCTCCCGGATGTTCACCGACTGCGCGGTCGACTCCAGCCGGGCGCCCATCTGCTCGGCGATCGACATGAAGAGATTGTTGAAGATCTCCAGCAGGACCGGGTCGACCTGGGTGGTCGCCTCGGCGGCGGTGTCGCCCGGCCGCATCCGTTCCAGCAGCAGGTGGCCGAGCTTCGTCACCGCCGCCCGCCAGCCGTCGTCGACCACCGTGGTCGCGTCCGCCTCGGCCACGATGGCCGGACCGCCGACGGTGTCGCCGGGGCGCAGGCGTTCCCGCTCGTACAGCGGCACCTCCCGCCATGCTCCGCCGGTGTACAGGCGGGTCGTGCCGATCGGCCGTGCGGCGGCGCGTCCGGGCGCGCCGGCGGGACCGTCCGGCCGGGAGAGGTCCGGCGGTTCGGTCAGCCCGACGGCCTCGACCGAGACCGCCTCGACGATCAGCGGCCGGTCCATGAGGTACGCGTACATGCGCCGGTATGCCGTCCGGAACGACGTCACCATCGTGTCCAGGTCGGTGAGCTCGACCGGCAGCGCGGTGTCGGTGCCCTCGAAGCGCAGGTGCACACGCCGGTGCACCCGGATCCGCCGGGCCGGGACGTCCTCGTCCAGCAGCTGCGAGCGGGCCGCCGCCTCCAGCGTGTCCGCGACGCCGACCAGCCGTCGCATCGCCGCGGGCTCCAGGCGGCGCTCCACCGACTGTTCGCGCATCGCGGTGGTGTCGGCGAGACCGATGCCGAGCGCGGACAGCACACCCGCCATCGGCGGCACGAGCACGGCGCCGATACCCAGCGAGTCGGCCACCGAGCACGCGTGTTGCCCGCCCGCGCCGCCGAACGTCGTGAGCACGTATCCGGTGACGTCACGGCCCTGCTGCACCGAGATCCGTTTCACCGCGTTGGCCATGTTCGCGACCGCGATCTGCCGGTACCCCTCCGCGACCTGCTCCGGCGTGCGCTCGTCACCGGTCCGCTCGGCGATGGCCGCGCTCAGCTCGGCGAACCCGCGTCGCACCACGCCGGCATCCAGCGGCTGGTCACCGTCGGGCCCGAAGACCTGGGGGAACGTCGAGGGCTGGATCCGGCCGAGCATCACGTTGGCGTCGGTGATGGTGAGCGGCCCGCCGTTGCGGTAGCAGGCCGGCCCGGGGTTGGCACCCGCGGAGTCCGGCCCGACGCGGTAGCGGGCGCCGTCGAAGTGCAGGACCGACCCGCCTCCCGCCGCGACGGTGTGAATGTCGATCATGGGGGCGCGCAGCCGTACCCCCGCGATCTGGGTGTGGAAGACCCGCTCGTACTGGCCGGCGTAGTGCGACACGTCCGTGGAGGTGCCGCCCATGTCGAAGCCGATCACCTTGTCGAAGCCGGCCAGCTGCGACATGCGCGCCATGCCGACGATGCCACCGGCCGGACCGGACAGGATCGCGTCCTTGCCGCGGAAGTGCCCCGCCTCGGCCAGGCCCCCGTTGGACTGCATGAACATCAGCCGTACGCCGCGCAGCTGCTCCGCCACCGCCTCGACGTACTGGCGCAGCACCGGCGACAGGTACGCGTCGACGACGGTGGTGTCGCCGCGGGGCACCAGTTTCATCAACGGGCTCACCTCGCTGGAGCACGAGACCTGGTCGAAGCCGACCCGCTCCGCCAGCCTCCCGATGTCCCGCTCGTGCGCCGGGTACAGGTGGCTGTGCAGGCAGACCGCCGCGACAGCATGGATGCCGCTGTCGTGCGCCCGTCGCAGGTCGTCGGCCAGCCGGTCGAGATCCGGCGGGCGCAGCACGGTGCCGTCGGCCGACATCCGTTCGTCCACCTCGATCACGCGCTCGTACAGCACGTCCGGTGTCACGATCTGCCGGTCGAAGATGCGTGGCCGGTTCTGGTAGCCGATGCGCAGCGCGTCGCCGAAGCCCTCGGTGATGACCAGCGCGGTGCGTTCGCCCCTGCGCTCCAGCAGCGCGTTCGTGGCGACCGTGGTCCCCATCCGCACCGCCTCGATCTGGTCCACCGGTATCGGCGCCGCGTCGGGAACGCCGAGCAGCGCCCGGATCCCGGCGACCGCCGCGTCGGCGTAGCGGGCCGGGTTGTTCGACAGCAGCTTGCGTGTCACCAGCCGGCCGTCGTCCGGCCTCCTGGCGACGATGTCGGTGAACGTGCCGCCACGGTCGATCCAGAACTGCCACCGTCCGCCTACCATCGCGGGCCCTCCTCTTCCGGTGCCGGTGACGCGTCGCCGCTGGGGCACGGACGGGATACCGTTGGCGGAGTCTGCGGGGAGGCGAAATCCCGGTGGCACACCAGACGGTCGGCGTCTACAGCGAGACCGCGCCCGGCGAGCGGCGCGTGGCGGTCGTGCCCGCGGCCGTCCGTTCCATTCTCGGCCTCGGGCTCGTGGTCGTCGTCGAAACCGGCGCCGGGTGTGCGGCCTGGTTCCCCGACACCGACTACGCCAACGCCGGGGCGACGTCGTTGCCCCGCGCCGAGGTGTTCGACGCGGCCGACATCCTCATCGGTGTCCGGCCACCGAACGTCGCCGCGACCCACCGGTTCCGTGCCGGGCAGGCGCTCATCTGTCTCTTGCGACCGTTGTGCGTGCCGGATCTGGTCCGCCGGTGGGCCGAGCAGGGTCTCACCCTCATCGCCGCCGACCTGATGCCGCCCACTCCTGGCCGTGCGGGGCCGATGGACTTCCTCGGTGCGCAGGAACGGGTCGCCGGCTACCAGGCGGCGCTGACCGCCGCCGACGTCTTCGGCCGCTGCCTCTCCGGACCGGCTCGCGGCGGTGGCGCGGTGCGGCCCGCGCGGGTCCTCGTCATCGGCCGTGGACCCGCGGGTTACGAAGCCGCTGTCACCGTGCGCCGGTTGGGCGCGGTGGTCCACGTCTGCGAGGCCCGTCAACGATCGTGCGCGGACATCACGGCGGGCGTCCGGGACAGCGACATCGTCATCGCCACAGCCGAGATTCCGGGCCGGCAGCCGCCGGTGCTCGTGTCCGCGCGAGACGTGCGGACCATGCGGCCGGGATCCGTCGTGCTCGACACCACGACCGACGGGTTCGGCCGCGCGGTGGAACTCGCCGAGCCCGGCGCCACACGGGTGGTGGATCCCGGTGTCACGGTCGTCGGCGATGACAACCTGGCGTCCAGGACACCCACCGGCGCGTCGAATGCCTACGCGGCGGGCATCGCGGTCCTGCTCACGCATCTTGTTCACGATGGTCGGCTGTCGATCGACCTCGCCGATCCCGTCCAGGCCGCACTGGTGGTGGCGCACCATCGGGACATCCTCAACGACGCGGTGTGGCGACGGATCCTGGACGGGATCTCACTGGCGGGCCTGCCCTGATGCGAGCCGCGCCATGGAACCCGCGAGTTCGGCGCAGTGCGTGTAGTACCGGCAGGCCAATGCGGCGTCGAGCGCGGCGTCCACATCGACCGGAGCCGGCTCGTGCAGCAGCAGGTGGTCGAGCCGTTGCCGCAGCCGGCCCACCTCGGCACCGGCCGCCTCGATCCGCGCCTCCGTGCCGGCCCGCGGCGACGCCCCGGCGCCGCCCGTCGTGACCATCAGGTCGACGCAGACCCGGCCCATGCGGCCGACGACGGCCTGCACCTCGTCCGGCATCGCCGGCCGCGCCGGCCGCGACCCGGCGATCTCGGCCAGCCGCTTCACCAGCCCTGCGACGCACTCCGCGTCGGCGTTCACCTGCGCGGCGGCGAGGATCGCCCGCACAGCGCCGGCAGGCGCCGCGCCACTGGTCTCCCCGATCGCCAACGCCTGGTCGTCGACGGCCCGGCGCAGCGCGTACAACGCCTTCTCGGCGGCCTGCAGCGCGTCCGCGGCGGAGGGGCCGGAGTCCGACAGCGCATCGGTGACGTGCTCCACCGCGGCTCGTGAGCGCTCGATCACCTCGGCCTGGTGACCGCTGAGCCCGCTCGGTTCCTGAGGATTCCACACCCTGGGCTCCCGCTGGATGGTCCGCCGGATCGTGCGCGCCGGCCAGGCGCGCGACGTCACGCATGGCGAACTACCCCGGGCGCCGCGCACCAATCACCCGCGGACGTGCCGACGTCTCACCCAGCTCGACCGGGCATGCGGTGGACGATCACCCGGTCGGGTGGTCATGAACGTGGTCGTGTGGGCAACACGAGTCATTGGTACACCGGATCTGGTGAGCGAGGAACCATGCCGGGAGACATCGCGCCGATCGTGGTCGGCGTCGACGGGTCGGCGGCCAGCAGTGGCGCGGTGCGCTGGGCCGTGGACGAAGCGGCCCGGCACGGGTGTCCGCTGATGGTGGTTCACGCGCTGGGCATGCCGGTCCCCTTCGGTCTTTCCGCGCAGGAGCCTGCTCCCGCCCGCAGCGCGGCCGCACTCGCGCGCGGATGGGAGCCGACGGTCGAGGTCGGGACCGTCGTCGTCGCCGGCGAGCCGTCCGACGTGCTGTGCGAGCAGTCCCACCACGCTCGGCTGGTCGTGATCGGCAGCCGCGGGTTCGGCGGTTTCGCCGGCCTGCTGCTCGGTTCCGTCGGCATGCACCTGAGCTCGCGTGCCGCGTGCCCGGTGCTGGTCGTCCACCACGCCGAACGGTGGGCTGGCCCGGAGGCCTCGCTGCCGCGCAACGGCCCGGTCGTTGTCGGCGTCGACGGATCCTCCGGTTCCGTGTTGGCGCTCGAGCTGGCCTTCGAAGAGGCGGCCGCCCGCAATCTCCCGCTGGACGTCATCCGGGCCTGGCAGGTGCCGGACTCCGGCTCGGCCTCCGCCGAAGCGGCCGCGGGTCACGCGTTGGCCGCCGAGGTCGAGCCCTGGCGGGCGAAGTATCCCGACGTGGAGATCGATCTCCGGCTGCTGCCCGGCACCGCGGCCGAGGCGCTGACCCGCGCGTCGGAGCACGCCGTGATGGTGGTGGTCGGCGTCCGGGGACGTGGCGGGTTCACGGGATCGCGGCTGGGCTCGGTCAGCGGGCAGGTCCTGCACCACGCCGCCGGCCCGGTGCTCATCGCCCGCGCCGTGGGGGCCACGACCGGGACGGTGGCGGACCGGCCGTGCCGGCGAATCGGGGTGGGCATCGACGGCACCGAGCCCGGATGGACCGCCTTGTCCTGGGCCTGTGATGAGGCCGTGGCCGGCGCCGCCGACGTCACCATCCGTCACACCGATCCATCCCGACGGATCCGCGACGCCGGAACCGGCGAGTCGGCACTGGAGCGCGCCGATCCCTTGCTGGCCCGGCACCTGCACGCAGTCCGCGACCGCCTCGGCGGGCAGCACGTCGACTTCGAAGTCGCCGACGGCGGTGCCGTCGACGCCCTGCTGGACCTGGCCGACCGCGCCGACCTGATCGTGCTCGGCGCGGCTGTGCCGGCCCGTCTGGGACGCCTGTCGACCGCCTCCCGCGTCGCCGCCCACGCGCCCGTGCCAGTGGTGGTCGTGCCCGGACCGGCGCCGCCGCACCGTCAAGGGCCGTTCGCTGGGCACGTCGTCGTCGGTGTCGACGGCTCGGCCGCGTCGCACGCCGCCATCAGGTTCGGCTACCGGTACGCCCACCGACACCGCGTGCCGCTCGCCGCGGTCCATGTCAGTGCCCGGGCGGCGGGAGACTTCTGGTTCGACGAGACGACGCTGGAGACACACTTCGCCACCGAGCCGGAGTCGACCGAGCTCCTGGCCGTCGCGGTCGAACCGGTGTCAGCCCGGTTCCCCCAGGTGCCGCTCAAGCGCGCGGTCTTCCTCGGCCCACCAGTCGAGGGCCTGCGCCGCGCCGCCGACGGCGCCGTGCTGCTCGTCCTCGGCCGCCATGGACACCGCCTGCCGGCGCCACTTCGGCTCGGCTCGGTCAGCCGGGCATTTGCCGACCGGCCCCCAGGCGTGGTGGCCATCGTCGGATCACCCGGATGACCCGGCCGCACCCTCACCGACCGCCGTGCGGGCCGGACTGTGCGGACACCCGGACCTCGTTCACTCCCTGGGTGGTGCGCACCAGCGCCGTGGCGACCGCGAGCTCCATGTCGTTGTCGAAGCTGCCGTCGACGGTCGCCGTGGCGTCGTGGACCGCGACCGACCAGCGGTGCCGCCCGCCGGCGTAGCTGTCCAGGCGCCGCTGCGCCTCGCGCTGGGCGGAGTCGTCGGTGGGCAGGATCGTCCGGAGCACGTCGCACCGGCTGACGATGCCGATGACGTGCTCCTC